>NZ_JBFRFZ010000007.1:0-396482 GCF_052115065.1 Terrabacter sp. 2TAF16 | reverse complement strand
GCCTGCGAGCTGCCCGGCCACGGCTGGGTCACCGCGACCCACGCCCGCGAGATCATCACCCGCCCCGGATCCGTCTGGGCCACCCTGCCCGTCGAGCTGCCCACCGGCCGGGCCCTGTCCCGCCCGACCCGCAGCTACCGCCCGACCCGGGCCATGGTCGAGCACGTCCAGGCCGTCGACGGGGTCTGCCGCGGACGCGACTGCCACGTCCCGGCCACCCGCTGCGACCTCGACCACGAGACCCCCTGGCCCACCGGACCCACCAACGTCGGCAACCTCCACGCCAAGCACCGCCTCCACCACAACCTCAAGACCGACGGCATCTGGACCTCCACCCCGACCCCCGAGCACGGCCTCACCTGGACCACCCTCACCGGCCGCACCTACACCACCCACCCCAAGAACTGGCGCGCCGGCATTGCCCCGCTGGATCCACCGGATCCACCGGATCCACCGGATCCACCGGATGCACCGGATGCACCGGATGCACCGGATGCACCGGATGCACCGGATCCGAAGAGCCGGCCGAGCATGCTCGGGACCGAGGACGACCCACCACCGTTCTGACGCTGTCGACGGCGCCGTGGCGTGAATCACTAGGACGTCCTACTAAACCGAACTCGCGAGTAGGATGACGGTTCGTGAGCACGAATGCCGACTTCGACCTGTTCCGGACCAGCGAGGACCACGAGGCCCTGAGGGAGGCCGTCCGCGCGGTCGCCGAGGACAAGATCGCCCCGTTCGCCGCAGTCGTCGACGAGGAGGCGCGCTATCCCCAGGAGGCGCACGACGCCCTCGTCGCCTCCGACTTCTTCGCCCCGCACGTGCCCGAGGAGTACGACGGCGTGGGTGCCGACGCCCTCGCGACGTGCATCGTCATCGAGGAGGTCGCCCGGGTCGACGCCTCCGCGTCCCTCATCCCCGCCGTCAACAAGCTGGGCTCCCTCCCGCTCATCCTCGCCGCCAGCGACGACGTCAAGGCCCGTTACCTGCCGCCCCTCGCCAAGGGCGAGACGACCTTCTCCTACGGTCTGTCCGAGCGCGAGGCGGGCTCCGACACCGCGTCGATGAAGTGCCGGGCCCGCCAGGACGGCGACGGCTGGGTGCTGAGCGGCCAGAAGTCGTGGATCACGAACGCCGGTGTGTCGGAGTACTACACGGTGCTTGCCGTCACCGACCCCGACGGACCTCGCGGCGGCAACGTCACGGCCTTCGTCGTCGAGAAGTCCGACCCGGGCTTCACCTTCGGCGCGAAGGAGCGCAAGCTCGGCATCAAGGGCAGCCCCACGCGCGAGCTGATCTTCGACAACGTCCGGATCCCCGGCGACCGCGTCGTCGGTGAGGTCGGCGACGGCCTCAAGATCGCCCTGCGCACGCTCGACCACACGCGCGTCACCATCGGCGCCCAGGCCGTCGGCATCGCCCAGGGCGCTCTCGACCAAGCGGTCGCCTACATCAAGGACCGCAAGCAGTTCGGCACGCGCATCGCCGACTTCCAGGGCATCCAGTTCATGCTTGCCGACATGGCGATGGAGCTCGAGGCCGCCCGCCAGATGGTCTACGTCGCGGCCGCCAAGTCCGAGCGCGGCGACAAGGACCTCACCTTCTTCGGTGCGGCCGCCAAGTGCTACGCCTCCGACGTCGCGATGAAGATCACGACCGACGCCGTGCAGCTGCTCGGCGGGGCGGGCTACACGAGCGACTTCCCGCTCGAGCGGATGATGCGTGACGCGAAGATCACCCAGATCTACGAGGGCACCAACCAGGTCCAGCGCCTGGTCATGGCCCGTCACGTCCTCAAGTAGGCTGGGCGCCGCTCGCGCGGGGAGGCCGGGCCATCGCGCCATGACACCCGACGACGAGAAGGACGCCTGTGGACCTGACTCCTGACCCCCAGCCCCCGGTCAGCGTCATCATGCCGATCCTCAACGAGGCGAGGCACCTTCGCGACGCCGTCGCGATGATCCTCGCGCAGGACTACTCCGGACCGCTCGAGGTCGTCCTCGCGCTCGGGCCCTCGACGGACCGCACCGACGAGGTCGCCGCCGACCTCGCGGCCGCGGATGCCCGCGTGCACGTCGTGGCCAACCCGAGTGGGCGCACGCCCGACGGGCTCAATGCCGCGATCGGCGCCAGCACCGGCGCGGTCATCGTCCGCGTCGACGGTCACGCGGAGATCCCCGACGACTACATCAGCGTCGCGGTTGCCGAGCTGCTCCGGGTCGGCGCCGACAACGTGGGCGGAATCATGGACGCCCAGGGCACGTCGGCCTTCGAGCGCGCGGTGGCCGCCGCGATGCGCAGCCCGCTCGGCGTCGGGAGCGCCCGCTTCCACACCGGCGGCGAGCCCGGCGATGCCGACACCGTCTACCTCGGTGTCTTCCGTCGCGCGGCGCTCGAGCGGGTGGGCGGCTACGACCCGCACTTCGCCCGCGCGCAGGACTGGGAGATGAACCACCGCATCCGCGAGACGGGCGGCAAGGTGTGGTTCACGCCCGACCTCAAGGTCACCTACCGCCCTCGTGCATCCGTCCAGGCCCTCGCCAAGCAGTACTTCCACTACGGCCGGTGGCGCCGCGTCGTCGCGAGGCACCACGAGGGGACGATCAACCCGCGCTACCTCGCACCGCCGACGATGGTCGGCGCCACGACGGTGGCCACGATCGCCGGTTTCGTGTGGCCGCCCGCCTGGATCGTCCCGGCGGCGTACGCCGTGGGCGTGACGGCCGGCGGACTCGCCATCAGCAGGGGCGAGTCGGCGGCGACCCGCGCCGCGACGCCCGTCGTCCTCGCGACGATGCACTGGTCGTGGGGCATAGGGTTCCTGACGAGCCCGAGCAGCCTCAAGCGCTGACCCGCGGGCGACACCGCCCGACCTCTCCTCACACGACACCTCATCGGAAAGGGCCGTCGATCGTGCTCGACAACGCGAAGCTGCTGGTTCAGCTGGGTCAGCAGGCCGTCCGCCGCCAGATGGCCAAGCGCAAGCTCTCCGCGCGGATGGAGCGCTCGGGCCTCGAGCGCGGCACCGACGCCCCCTTCCGCTGCGCCGTCTACTTCTCCGACGAACCGGTCAACCTCTACCAGATCCGGCAGTGGTACGCCCCCCTCCAGGAGCTGGCCAAGACCCAGCCCGTCGTCGTCATCTCGCGCATGCCCGAGACGACGAGCCTGCTCCTCGACGAGTGTCCGCTCCCGGTCCTGCACGGACCTCGTGTCACCGACATCGAGGCGTTCATGGCGGCCCATGAGATCGGTCTCGTCCTCTACGTCAACCAGAACGTCCGCAACTTCCAGATGTTGCGTTTCGCCGAGCCTGCCCACGTGTTCGTGAGCCACGGCGAGAGCGACAAGTCCTACATGGCCTCCAACCAGCTCAAGGCCTACGACCGGGTCTTCATCGCGGGACCGGCCGCCGCCGAGCGCCTCAGCGGTGCACTCGTCGAGTTCGACGTCGCCACGCGAGCGGTCGAGATCGGTCGGCCGCAGGCGGACGTCACCTACGAGGCACCGCAGCTGCCCGACGACGGGCGCACCACGATCCTCTACGCCCCCACCTGGGAGGGCGACCGCCAGAGCATGGCCTACGGCTCCATCGCGACCCACGGCGCGGCGATGCTGACCAGCCTGCTCGCCGACCGCCGGTTCCGGATCGTCTACCGACCGCACCCGCGCTCGGGGACGTTCGACCCGGCATACGGCACGGCGTCGACGCACCTGGCCCGCCTCGTCGCGGAGGCCAACCACGCCGACCCCGCGGCGGGGCACCTCGTCGACACGGAGACGGCGTTCGGCTGGCACCTGGCCCGGCTCGACGCGTGCATCACCGACATCTCGGCCGTGGCCCTCGACTGGCTCGCCACCGGCAAGCCGCTCGTGCTGACGCGTCCCGCGAACCCGCGCGCCGACGTCGAGCCGACCCGGCTCAACACGAGCGTGCCGATGGTCGAGGTCGACGACGCCCGCGAGATCATCGGCATCCTCGACGACGCGATGTCGGCGTCCGATGACTCCCGGGCCGGGGTCGTGCGGCACTACTTCGGCGACACGAGCCCCGGCGCAGCGACGCAGCGGTTCGTGCGGGCCTCGACCGATCTCATCGAGGCGCGGCTCACCCGGATGGTGCGCCAGACCTAGACCGACCCGAGCGTGCCCCGGCACGGACCCGTAGCGGCCGTGGACGCGGCACATGGCGAGCACCCCTAGACTTCGGCGAGGATCGGGTGGGGGACCGCCCAGCCCGGCCCTGGATGCAGAGGCCTCGAGACAGCACGAAGGAGAAGGTGGTCTGCGCGCATGATCGGCGTGTCCCAGTTCCGTGGCCTCATGGCCAACCGTCAGGTGGTGCGCACCCTCGTGGAGCGCGACCTGCGCGTCCGGTACGCCGGCAGCGTGCTCGGCTGGGTGTGGACGGTGCTCGACCCGCTGCTGATGGCCCTCATCTACCTGGTCGTCTTCACCGTGATCTTCCAGGCACGTCGAGGCGGCCACCAGCCCTACTTCCTGCACCTCGTGACCGGTCTGTTCCTGTGGCAGTGGTTCGCCCAGAACATGACGGAGACGTCGCGGGCGCTGCTGTCGGAGGCGCGCCTCGTGCGGTCGGCCAACCTGCCGCGTGAGCTGTGGGTCGTGCGCGTCGTCCTCGCCAAGGGTGTCGAGTTCGTGCTGACCCTCCCCGTCATCGCCGCCTTCACGATCTTCTACATGATCACCGGGCAGACGAAGCTGCACTGGACCATCGTGCTCCTGCCCGTCTCGCTCGTGCTGACCTTCCTGCTGTCCGTGGGCATCGGCATGATCCTCGCGCCGGTCACCGTGCTCGTGAACGACATGGCTCGCGTCGTCCGCATCGTGCTGCGCCTCGGCTTCTACGCCACCCCCGTGCTCTACAGCGCCGACATGGCGCCGCCCGTGCTGCAGAAGCTGCTCCTGTTCAACCCGATGAGCGGCATCCTCGAGCTCTTCCGGTCCGGCTTCTTCAAGGGTGAGATGAACATCCTGTCGGTCAGCTCGGCCGTCGTGCTGACGGTCGTGCTGCTCTTCGTGGGGGCTTTCGTGTTCAAGCGGCTCGAGCCGGCCGTGCTGAAGGAGATCTGATGGCCAAGCCGGTGATCGAGGTGCGCAACCTCGGGATCGAGTTCTACCGCTCCCGTCGTCGGCGCATGTCGCTGCGCGAGATGGTGCTCAAGCGACAGAACAGCGCGCCGAGCGAGACGTTCTGGGCGCTGCGGAACATCTCCTTCGACGTCGCCCGGGGCGAGGCCGTCGGTCTCGTCGGCGGCAACGGCAGCGGCAAGAGCACGCTCCTGCGGATGATCGCCGGCGTCATGCTCCCCGACGAGGGGCACGCCACGGTCCGGGGCAGGGTCGCCCCGCTCATCGAGCTGACCGGTGGCTTCCTCGGCGAGCTCACGGCGCGCGAGAACGTCTACCTCGCTGCGGGCCTGCACGGCCTGACCAAGGAGCAGATCGACGCCCGCTTCGACGAGATCGTCGACTTCGCCGGCCCCCAGGTGCAGGCCGGCATGGACATGCCGTTCCGCCACTTCAGCTCCGGCATGCAGGTGCGCATCGCCTTCGCGCTCATCACCACCCTCGACCAGCCCGTCGTCCTCGTCGACGAGGTCCTCGCCGTCGGCGACCGCGCCTTCCGCGAGAAGTGCTACGAGCGGATGGAGAACATGCTCTCGGGCGGCAAGACGCTCTTCCTCGTGTCGCACAGCGAGCACGACCTGCGTCGCTTCGCCGAGCGTGGCCTCTACCTCGCCTCGGGCCATCTCAAGAGCGACGGTCCCATCGACGAGGTGATCGCCCAGTACAACGCCGACGCCGACGCGGACGCCGCTTCGTGAGGCTCGACGAGCGCCCGCTCGTCGGCGACGCTCGTGCCCGGGCCGTGCACGGCCGGTCCTGCGGTGGCGACTTCCTCGTGGTCGGCGGCGCGCCGGCGTCGGACCTCCTCGAGTCGCTCGAGCCCTTCGGCCTCGCCCGCCGTTCCGCGCCCGTCGACGCGCACACGGTCTCCTCGGACCTGCTGGCCGCAGCGGACGTGGCCGCGACCGCGAGCGACGTGCCGCTCGTCGTCGTCAGCCACGACGTGCGGATCAGCCCCGTCGCCCTCCTCGACCTGCTCGACGGACCGCGCGACGTGACCTCGACCGCGGTCGTCGACGGCCCGGTCACCGACCTGCGCGGTGACGCCTCCGACGTGGCGCCGGGCGGCTTCGCCCCCGTGCGGGTCGACCCCGTGTCCCGACGCGTCACCTCCGTCGGGACCGTGCGGCACGTCGTGAGCGGACCGACGACGTATGCCGCCGGCATCCTCCGCGTCGCCGCGGCCGACCGCATCCGCGTGGCCGAGGTCCTTCGGGCGGCAGCGACGAGCGAGTCGGCAGGGGAGCCCGGCATCCAGGCCTTCGACCTGGCGCTGCTCGCCGTCGTCCGCGACGCCGTGGTCCCGGTCGCCGCGACACCCCTGGCCCACGTCACCGTCGAGCGCGGCCACGAGCAGCGTCCCGGCGTCGTCGGCTCCGCGTGGCAGCAGCGACTCCGTGCCGCCTCGCGCGGCAATGACGGCGTCTTCTCGACGCACGCGATCCGTCCGCTCTCACGTCGCCTGACGGCATACGGCCTCGGGCGCGGCTGGACGCCCAACGTCGTGACGTTCGTCAGCCTCCTGCTCGGCCTGGCGGCGTGCGCGCTCGCCGCCGTCGACACGCGCTGGGCGTGGGTGCTCGCCGCCGTCCTGCTCCAGGCCTCGCTCGTCGTCGACTGCGTGGACGGTGAGCTCGCCCGGTTCACGCGTCGCTACAGCCCGCTCGGCGGGTGGCTCGACGCGGTCAGCGACCGCATCAAGGAGTTCACGCTCGTGGCGGCCGTCGCGTGGGTCGCAGCGCGCCGGGGCGACGACCTGTGGTGGCTCGCCATCGTCGTGCTGGCCCTCCTCGCCGTCCGTCACGCCGAGGACTTCGCCTACGCGACCCGCCACCGTGCCCTCTCAGCCCGCCCCGTCGTGCCACGCGCGCTCGACGTGCCCGGCGACGGGGGAGCGCAGGGGGCCCGCACCGACGTGCCGGCCGCGCCGACGGGCCGCGCCCGTCTCGTCCGCGACGTCAAGCAGGTGCTGCACCTGCCCATCGCCGAGCGCTACCTCGTCATGTCGGTCGGGCTCCTCCTCTACAGCCCGGCCCTCCTGCTGTGGGCGCTCGGGATCGCGTCAGCCATCGCGTTCGCGTGGACCCAGGTGGGGCGCCTCGGCAAGGCCCTGACCGGGCGGGACCACTTCCGCGCCGACCAGCCCGACCCCACGCTGCCGCACCTCGTCGACCTCGCCGTCGTGCCGAGGCCGACCGGTCGCGGGCGGCTCGCCTGGCAGCTGCCCGGCCTGCTCGTCGCCGTCGAGGCGGCGGCCCTGCTCCTCGCCGCCGGCGGTGACCCCGTCGCCCGCGCCGCCGCGTACGCGTGGCTGGCGGCCGTGTGCTGGCACGTCTACGACAACGTCTACCGGCTGCGCGAGACCGGCCGGGGCACGCCGCACGCCCTCGTCCGCGCCACCCTCGGGGTCGAGGGCCGCGTCGTCGTCCTCGCGATCATCGGCGGCTTCACCGACCGGCCGGCCGTCCCGCTGCTCGTCGGCGCGGTCCTGCTCATCGTGGCGTATGCCGCCGAGTCCGCTCGCGCGTGGCGCGCAGTCATCGGGTCGGGCCCCTCCGGTGGGGCCACCGATGCGGCAGCGGACGGGTCGACACGGCAGGATGGCTCCTCGTGACGCACGACCCGACGCACGACCCGACGAACGACCGCCCGAGCATCGCGGAGCTCAAGGCCGTCGCGCAGCCGCCCGAGCACATCGCCCGCTACAACGCGGAGCACTGGGCCGGCGCGCTCTACATCCGTCACCTCTCGATCTACGCGACGCGCGCCCTCCTCCCGACGCACATCTCGCCCAACGGCGTCACGTGGCTGATGATCCTCACCGGCCTCGTCGGTGCGCTCGCCATCCCGTTCGGCGGTCTCGTCGGGCCGATCGTCGCGGTCCTCGCCATGCAGCTGCAGATCCTGCTCGACTGCTCCGACGGTGAGGTCGCCCGGTGGCGCCAGCGGTTCTCGCCCGCCGGCATCTACCTCGACCGCATCGGGCACTACGTCACCGAGGGGGCGATCCCCGTCGCGATCGGCCTCCGAGCCGACGGGTGGAGCCTGTCGGCGCCCGGCGACGTCGGGGGCTGGACGGCGCTCGGCATGCTCGTGGCGCTCGGCGTCCTGCTCAACAAGGCCTTCACCGACCTCGTCCACGTGGCCCGCGCCAAGACCGGACGCCCGCCGCTCGAGGACGTCGAGGGCACGGCCCGCCCCAAGGCGTCGGGCATGGCGCGCCTGCGACGCGCCTTCGACTACGTGCCGATCTTCCGGGCCTTTGTCGCCGTCGAGGCCTCGATCCTCGCGCTCGTCGCTGCCGTCGTCGACGCCGTCCACGGCGACCTGCTCGGCACGCAGGTCCTCGTCATCGCGATGGTGCCGCTCATCGTCATCACGGCCGGGGGCCATCTGCTGGGCGTGCTGTCCAGCTCGAGGCTCGACTGATGACCGGCAGCGAGGCGTCGGTCGCGCCGCTCCCGGTGCTCCAGTGGGCCCAGGAGCACGGCGAGGTCGGCGGGGTGCGCACGAGCCACGCCCAGCTGACGAGCGTCCTTCGGGCAGAGGGCATCCCGGTGGCCTACGTCGACACGGGATCGGCACGGCGCGCTGCCTCGGTGCTGCCGCGGCTCACCCACCGGTCGCTCCACCTGCTGCACCTGACCCGCCTGTGGCGGGCCATGGTGCTCGCACCGGCCTTCGCACTGCTGCCGGGCCGCACCGTCCTCGTGCTCCACTCGGGCTCGACCGGGGGGCAGGTCGCGCGGATGACCGCCTGGCGCCGCCGGGCCCTGGTGCTCGCGCTCCACGCCTATGACGAGATCTGGGCGGTCAACGACGAGATCGGGGCCATCCTCCCCGCCGCGCTGCGTGCACGCATCACCGTCGTGACGCCCTTCGACTCGTCCGCGGCGCCGGTGCCGAGCCCGTACGAGCGGGAGCCCCACGCACTCGCCCTAGCGACGAACGCCGGTCTGGCGCACTACAACGCCCAGCTCGGCATCGACACGGTCCGTCGCGTGCGAGAGCGCTGGAGCGACGCGACGCTCACGGTCCTCGCCTACGGCCACGACTCGCCGGAGGTCGACGCGCTGCGTCGTCTCGCCGAGGGGGAGCCGTGGCTGACCGTGGCCTTCGACTCCAGCGCCGACGAGGTGTCGGCCGTCCTGTCCCGCGTCGGCACGTTCCTGCGCCCCACGAGCTGGGACGGTGACTCCGTCATCGTCCGGGAGGCCCAGGCGGCCGGAGCCACCGTCGTCGCCAGTGACACGGCGCCCCGGCCGGCGGGCGTCGTGCTCGCCCCTCTCGATGCCGAGGCGCTCGCGGCAGCCGTCACCGACGGGGGACCCGTGAGCGACGGCAGTGGTCTCGCCCAGACGACCCTGGCCGACGCGGTGCGGTCCGCCGAGTCCGCGGCGACTCGTCGCTGAGCACCCCGACCGGTACCCTCGCTGACGACGCGGTGGGTCTCCCACCCCGTCCACCTGCCCTAGGAGAAGAGTGACCCACCGGACCGTCATCACCTTCGGGACCTTCGACGTCTTCCACGTCGGGCACGTCCGCGTGCTCCAGCGAGCCGCCGAGCTCGGCGACCGCCTCGTCGTCGGCGTCTCGGCCGACGCGCTCAACATCGCGAAGAAGGGCCGCCCGCCGGTCTTCAACCAGGACGAGCGCCTCGAGATCATCTCGGCGCTCAAGGTCGTCGACGAGGTCTTCGTCGAGGAGTCCCTCGAGCTCAAGCGCGACTACATCGTCGAGCACGGTGCCGACGTCCTCGTCATGGGCGACGACTGGGCCGGCAAGTTCGACTGGGTGGGCGACGTGTGCGAGGTCGTCTACCTGCCGCGCACGCCGTCGGTGTCGACGACCGGCCTCATCGAGCACATCGCCAGCCTCGGCTGAGGCGCTCGCACACCGGGCACGGAAGGGGCCCGGGACCGATGCACCCGGTCCCGGGCCCCCGCCGACGGCAGCCTTACTGCCCCCAGGCGGCCGTCGACGCGTAGGTCCCCGCGGAGAGCGGAGACGTGACCCGAGCCGCTCCCTGGACGCGGTAGACGAGCAGCCTCCCGTCGCTCGCGCGTCGGGCCAGGATGTCGTCGCGGCCGTCACCGGTGATGTCACCCGCGCCGCGGACCGCGCTCATGGCGTTCCACCCGCCCAGACCGATGACCTGTGCAGCACCGAGGGTTCCGGATCCCGAGCCCGGGTAGAGCACCAGGGCTCCGTCGGACGCCCGGACGCACAGGAGATCCGGATGTCCGTCACCCGTGAACTCGCCAGCACTGAGCTGCGTCAGCCCGCTCCAGCCCGACGCGATGGTCGAACTGCTCCGGATGCCGCCGGCCCCGTTCCCTCGGTGCAGCACGACTCTGCCGTCGGTCCACCGCGTGACGAAGTCCGTGTAGCCGTCCTCGTCGAAGTCGCCCACGGGCAGGATGTGGCTGGCGCCGGTCCATCCCGACGCGAGCAGCGTGCGCCCAGCATTGAGGTTGCTGCGGCCCAGGCCCGGATAGACCCACACCTGTCCCGCCTTGTCGATGGCGGCGACGTCGCCGAGGTTGTCCTGGGTCCACGGCCCGATCAGGGCAGTCGCTCGCATGTCGGCGAAGCCGCTCCCCGCGATCTGTCTCACGGTGAAGCCCAGGGACCCGGTGTACGAGAGGGTCTTCATCGCGCCACCCGATGGCAGAAGTACATCCGCGAGGGAGTCGCCCGTGACGTCACGAGGGGAGAAGTTCGTCGACCACGGGGGTGTCGATGTCACGACCCACCACGTGCTCCGCAGCTTCTGCGAGGTGCGGAAGGCGTCCGCCGACACCGTCACTGACGATGCCGACCCCGTCAGCGTGACGGAGGCGACGCGTCCTCCCCATGTCCCGCCGCCGCCGTCACCGACCCGGGGACCGACCGTCAGGCGGACGAACCGTCCGATCGTCGGGTAGGCGCGCTCCACCGAACCGACCGGGAGCGTGGCAGTCCACGAGTGCGGGTTGGACGTCGAGGCGACCGCGCCGTCGTAGGGGTCGGTCTTGCCCGGGAGGTAGGCCGTGCCGCCACTGACCGTGCGCCCACCGTTCGACGCGGAGTACTGGGTGAATGCGGGCTTGCCTCCGTAGGTCAGGACGGTGCCGGCGGTGGCCGTCGTGGCTTTCGTCGAGCGCGTGTCCTCGTAGCGGCGCACGAGGGTGCCTGCCGAGCTGTAGTCGGCGATGCCGTTGTACGCCTGGCACGACACGTCGCAGATGTCGTAGACACGGGAGCCGGCAGCGGCACGCGAGTGGGCGGCATACGTGCGGGCGGCCACGGCCTGCGCCGACAGGGCTGCTGCGGGCCAGCTCGCCGACATCTCGACGGGCACCACGGCGCGTGTGTAGCGCTCGGAGCCGACGAGGTTGACGGCGTATGCCTTCCCGGAGACGGGCACGACGCGGACCGACCCGGCGTACTCACGCTGGGTGCCGCTCGGCAGCAGCACCCGGACCGACGACGTGGAGGGGCGGCTCACCGTGAGCGGCAGCGTCGAGCCCCGCCATGTCGTCACGGTGGACCAGCCCGCGCCCGAGTTCGCCTGCAGCGTCAGGGCCGAGCCGTCCGGGACGATGCGCCATCGGTAGGCGCTCGAGAGGGTGGACTGCCGCTTGCCGTCCGAGATGACCATGCCGCTGACCTTCGAGAACTGGGTGCCCGACGTGCCGACGGCCGAGAGCCACACGCGCAGCGTCGGGTCGGCCTGGGCGGTCCGCGTCGTGCCGGGGTAGTAGAAGCCGACGATCTGCTGCCACGTCATGGCCTTCGTGGCCGCGCCGTAGGCACCCCACTGTGAGAGGCCGACGCCGTGGCCGAATCCGTGGCCCGCCAACGTCAGGACACCGTTCGTGGGGCGAGGGTAGGTCTCGGACACGGCCCGCGGGGCCATCGGGTTCCATTGCCCGTCACGCCAGATCGCACCGGCGTTGCTGCGGATCGTCGGCAGCTGCTTGGCGTATGCCGTGTCGCCCGGGCATCCGGTCAGGCTGAGGTCGCGGTGTCCGAGGGTCCGAGGCAGCGTCACCTTCTGGCCCGGGTCGAACTTCGAGTTGCCGCTGGAGGTCAGCGTCACCGACGACGTCGGGTCGAAGAGGGACCGGTCGGCCTCCCAGGCGACGAGCTTGGTCACGGTGCTCTGAGTGGCGGCCGGTAAGGGGACCGACGTGAAGTCGCCGATGACCGAGATGCCCGTCGTCTCGGCGTTGAAGCCGCCGGCCTGGGCGCCCTGGACGAAGCCGGCCGGGCTGCCCTTGCGGCCCTCGTAGGCACGGCCGAAACGGTCGACGAGGATCTGGTAGCCGATGTCGCACCAGCCCTGGCTCTGCGTGTGGTACGCGTAGATCGAGCGGATGATGGCGGGCGCCTGGTCGGCGGTGTAGGTGTTCGAGTTGACCGTGTGGTGCACGACGACGGCCTTGAAGCCGGGGAGGCGCTCGGCGTCGCAGGTGCGCAGGCTCTCGTCCGCGCCCCACTGCGCGCGCGAGATGATCGTCGGTCGGGTGACGACCGCGACGGCCGAACCAGCGGGGGCGGAGAGTGCGTCGTCCGCGCTCGACCGGCCGCCGTCGACGAGGCTCGCTCGGAGACCGCGCGGGAGGGTGCCGTCGGGGGTGGTGACCCGGATGTCGATCCCGTCCGAGCCCGCCGCGGCCACGGCCTCGGTGCCCGGGCGCGCGTGGCGCGCGTCGGCCGAGCCGGGGTCGGGTCCGTCGCCGTCGAGGCCGAGGTCGGTCCAGCCCGACCACCCGCTCTCCCCGTGGGTGCGCACCTCGACGTGGGTGCCGGCGGGTGGCGTCGTGTCGAAGGTGACGCCGGCGAGGTCGAAGTCGACACC
Source organism: Terrabacter sp. 2TAF16 (assembly GCF_052115065.1). Classification (NCBI taxonomy): domain Bacteria; kingdom Bacillati; phylum Actinomycetota; class Actinomycetes; order Micrococcales; family Intrasporangiaceae; genus Terrabacter; species Terrabacter sp. 2TAF16. Next base: position 383,482 of record NZ_JBFRFZ010000007.1, on the reverse strand, counting down.
CTGGACCTGCTTCGTGGCCACGACGGGGTCGCCCGCGCCGTGTCGGTCACCGGTGGCGGCGGCGGTCCCGGAGACCGTCGCGGACCGTTTCGCGGTGCCCGTGCCGACGCCCGCGACGGCCGGGACGGCGACGTCGTGGACGACCGGTGAGACGGGGCGCGGCGTGGCGCCGGATGTCACGGTGGGGACCACCATGAAGGTGGCGGTCAGCGCGACGACGGCGAACGAGGTAGGGATGGGGCGCACGGGAGTCACTCCTGGGTCGGAAGACGCAATGGTCCCAAATGTCCCATTTATCGGAATGAACGCAAGGCCTTGGTAGCCAATTCGTGACCGTGCCAGCCGAATTCACAGGAAAGGCGGCATGGCCTGTCCCGTGAATGACAGCGGACGGTAAATTCCGGCGCCTGCCGGTGAAGGGGAAAGGCGCGGTCACGACCTTCGTGACCGCGCCTTTCCGGTGGTCCGGAGGCCGGGGCTCAGCCGTGCGACGGCGCCGGCTGGAGGTCCACCGTGAGCTCGGGCTCGGTCTTCTCGCGCACCTCGGCCTCGGTGACCCCGGGCGCGAGCTCACGCAGCACGAGGCCGGTCTCGGTGACGTCGAGGACGCAGAGGTCGGTGATGATGCGCTGGACGACCCCGCGGCCCGTGTAGGGCAGCGAACACTCCTTGACGATCTTGTAGGAGCCGTCCTTGGCGTTGTGCTCCATGAGCACGATGACCTTCTTGGCACCGTGCACGAGGTCCATCGCTCCGCCCATGCCCTTGACCATCTTGCCGGGGATCATCCAGTTGGCGATGTCGCCACCCTGCGAGACCTGCATGGCGCCGAGGATGGCGGCGTCGACCTTGCCGCCGCGGATCATCCCGAAGCTCGTCGCCGAGTCGAAGAAGGCCGCGCCCTTGCGCAGGGTGACGGTCTCCTTGCCGGCGTTGATGAGGTCGGGGTCCTCGTCGCCGTCGAGCGGGTAGGCGCCGACGCCGAGGATGCCGTTCTCGGACTGGAGCACGATCTCGACGTCGTCGGGGACGTAGTTGGGCACGAGCGTCGGCAGGCCGATGCCGAGGTTGACGTAGGCACCGTCGGCCAGCTCGGCGGCGGCGCGGGCCGCCATCTGCTCACGGGTCAGAGCCATCTCAGGCCTCCTGCTCGGTGGTCGTGCGCGGGCGGACGGTGCGGCGCTCGATGCGCTTGTCGGCGGCCTGCTCGGGGGTCAGCGGGAGGACGCGCTGCACGAAGATGCCGGGCAGGTGGATCTCGTCGGGGTCGAGCTGGCCGGGCTCGACGAGCTCCTCGACCTCGGCAACGGTGACGCGGCCGGCCATGGCGCACAGCGGGTTGAAGTTGCGGGCGGACTGGTTGAAGACGAGGTTGCCGTGGCGGTCGCCCTTCGCGGCCCGCACGAGCCCGAAGTCGGTCGTGATGGCCTGCTCGAGGACGAACGTCTTCGTCTCGCCCATCCACTCGAAGTCCTGGGTCTGCTTCGGCGGGGACGCCACGGCGACGTTGCCGGAGTCGTCGTAGCGCCAGGGCAGTCCGCCGTCGGCGATCTGGGTGCCGACGCCCGTCATCGTGAAGAAGGCGCCGATGCCGGACCCGCCGGCGCGCAGGCGCTCGGCGAGCGTGCCCTGCGGCGTCAGCTCGACCTCGAGCTCGCCGGAGAGGTACTGCCGCTCGAACTCCTTGTTCTCACCGACGTACGAGCTGACCATGCGGCGGATCCTCTTGTCGCGCAGCAGGATGCCGAGGCCCCAGTCGTCGACGCCACAGTTGTTCGAGACGGCCTCGAGGTCGGTGAGGCCGGCGTCGTGGATCGCCGCGATGAGGACGGAGGGGATGCCGCAGAGACCGAAACCGCCGACCGAGAGCGACATTCCGTCGCTGATCCCGGCGATGGCCTCCTGGGGGGTGGAGACGACTTTGTCCATGGGTCGGACTCTATCCGCGCCGTCGCGCCGGGGTGCCGTGGGGTCGCCCCACACGAGCGCGCCGACCTGTGGTCGCCGAGCACGTATGCCGTTCGCGTGCCGGGGAGAGGGAATGACAGTCGTGTCATTCGTGACCCCGGCGAAGAACAGGCCTGTAATTCGTCGAACCGCCTTGTGATGGGTGTGACTGGAGTGCATAAATGGTGCGGGAGTAAACCCGCTCCCTCCCCTGACAAGAGGTTCACCATGGCCTTGCGCCGACACCCACTGGGCCTCGTCCTCGCTCTTCCCGCGCTGACCGTGCCCATGACGGCGAGCCCGGCTGCGGCGGTCCAGGCGCCGCCGACCCGGACGCTCCCGAGCACCCTCGACGTGTACGTGCCCTACCAGGAGCAGACGGTCTGCGACCCCGTGGCGCGTCCCGGCGTGCTCGCGTTCGCCCGGCTCATGACCTCTCACTACGGGATGGGCTCGACGGGACTCATCGGGCGCGCCTGCGGCAGCGGTCCGTCGGAGCACTACGACGGGCGGGCCTGGGACTGGATGCTCAACGTCGACAACCCCTCGCAGGAGGCCGTCGCCCAGTCGGTGCTCGCGTGGCTGACCGCCCCCGACAAGAACGGCGTCAAGGGCGCCATGGCCCGTCGCTTCGGGATCATGTACATCATCCACGACCGCAAGATGTGGCGCTCCTACGCGACGGAGCGGGGCTGGGCGCCGTACTACGGCTCCTCGCCCCACACGGACCACGTGCACTTCAGCTTCAACTACGACGGGGCGGCCGGCCGCACGTCGTGGTGGACGGGGGTCGCGACCCGCAGCTACCTCACCTCGCTCCCGCCGGCGGCGACGACGCTGCCGACGACCCCGCCCAGCACCCCGACGCCGTCGACGCCCGTGACGACCAAGCCCGTGCTGCTCTCCTACGGCATGCGCTCCGAGGCGGTGCGCCAGCTGCAGGTCCGGCTCGGCAACCTGCCCACGACCGGCTACTTCGGCGACCAGACCAAGGCCCGTGTCGTCGCCTACCAGACCTTCGTCGGGCTGCCGCGGACCGGCGTCGCCGACCTGCGGACACAGGAGATCCTCGCGGCCCGCGGGTGGCGGAGTGTGACCGCGGCCTACCCGACGCTGAAGCCGGGGACGACCTCGGCCGCCGTCAGGACCCTCCAGGGCAAGCTCGGCTCGCTACCGACGACCGGCTACTACGGCAGCCTGACCCGGGCCCGGGTGACGGCGTACCAGAAGTTCGTCGGCCTGCCGCAGACCGGAGTCGCCGACCCGGTGACGCAGGCCCGACTCTGGGTGCGCGGCTGGACCGGGACCGCGGCGGCGTCCGGCACGACGACGAAGGCCTACCCGACCCTGCGGTTCGGGATGACGTCGGCGGCGGTCAAGACGCTCCAGGCCAGGCTCGGCTCGCTGCCGACGACCGGCTACTACGGCACGCTGACGCGCGCCCGGGTGACGGCCTACCAGCGCTTCGCCGGGCTGCCGCAGACCGGTGTCGCCGACTCGGCCACGCAACAGCGGCTCTACACGCGCGGCTGGTCCGCGACGGCGAGCACGGTCGCGCTCGTCACCAGCACCACCACGGCCGGGAGGGACCTCGCCATGACCACCTATGCGAGCACGTCGTCACGCAGCAGCGCCGGGGTCGCCAGCGTCGACATCGGCACGAGCTACACGGCGTACAAGAGCCTGACGCTCGCGACCGGTTCGCGCGGCGCCGCGGTGCGCGTCCTCCAACGGGCGCTCGGCGGCCTCGCCGTCGACGGTGTCTTCGGCTCCGTCACGCGCGACAAGGTCGTCTCGTTGCAGCGCTCGCTCGCGCTGCCACAGACCGGGGTCATGACCCCCGAGCTCTGGGACGTCCTCGAGGCCCGTGACTTCCCCTTCGTGGCCGACCGGTCGACGGTGCTGCGCGCGGGTGACACGGGACCTCAGGTCGTCGCCGTGCAGCGCCTGCTCGGCGTCCGTCAGACGGGCGTCTTCGACCTGGCGACGCGCGAGGCCGTCAAGTCCGTGCAGGCGCGGGCGGGCCTCGCCAGCACCGGGGTCGTCGCGTCCCGGACCTGGTCGCTCTTCGACCGGCTGTCGGCGTAGAGCCTTGTCGCTCAGGCGCTCTCGCGGGCGTCGACGGTGACGCCCTCCGAGGTGAAGCGGTCTGCGAGGTCGTCGCGCTGACCGCGCACGAGCACGACCGACCCGTCGACCGCCCAGGCGGCGAGCGCCCGGCGCAGCACCGGCTCGAGGGCGCCGCCGAGCACGACGCGCGGGGACGTGCCCCAGCCGTCCTCAGGCACGACGACGGCGCCGTATGCCGTGTCGACGCCGTCCGCGGCCAGCGCGACGTCGCCGGGCTCGGCGTCGGACATCGGCGAGAAGAGGTCGCCGTGGGTGGCCAGCTCGCGGGCCTCGTCGACGGCGCCACCCGCGTCGTCCGCCTCCGGGTGCCGACGGGCCAGGGCCGGCAGCGAGACGAGCACCGCGTCACCTCCGTGGCCGGCGGCGGTAGCGGGGGAGTCGGTGACGAGCACGTCGGCCCCGGTGGCCGCGTCGCCGACGACGACCGTCGCGCCGACCGACCACGCCGCCAGGGCCCAGTAGAGCGAGCGCCAGTGCGCCGGGAGGTCGATGCCGACCGTCGTGCCGGGGCCCGCCGCGGCGTCGTCCTGCAGGAGGTTCGCGGCCTTGGCGACCCAGTTGGCCAGGACGCGGGCGCTGAGCTCGATGCGCTCGCCCGCGGTGGGTCCCGGCTCGTCGTCGTACCACGTCAGGCGCGGCCGGCCCGGGTCCGCGGCGACCATCCGCGCGAGCACGTCGGCGGGCAGCAGGTCGCCCATCAGCTGTTCTTCGCTCCTTCGACCGTGGTGCCGGCCGGCGGCTCGGTCAGTGGCTCGTCGTCCTTGAGGGCCTTGAAGAGCGCCTTGGCGCGCTCCGTGTCCCACTTGACGGCGAGGGCGCCGGCGCTCGTGCGGTAGGCGAGGTCGGAGGTCGGCACGGACAGCGAGAGGCCCTCGTCGTTGCTGACCGCACGCATGGCCTGGAGCACCCGGACGGCGTCCATGATCCCCGTGTCCTGGCCGACTGCGAGGCCCGCGGCGGAGGCGTCGGCGAAGCTCTTGTAGCGCCAGGGGATGAGCACGGTCGAGGGCGTCGCGGCCTTCTTCATGAGCGCGCCGAGGAACTGGCGCTGCCGGGCGGCGCGCCCGATGTCGCCCAGCGGGTCCTCGTAGCGGGAGCGGACGTAGCCGAGGGCGTTGCCGCCGTCGAGCGTCTGGCAGCCCTTCTTGAGGTCGATGCCGGCCTTCTTGTCCTTCATGTCGCGCGGCACGCAGAGGTCGACGCCGCCGACGCTGTCGACGACGGCGGCGAAGCCACCCAGGCCGATCTCGATGTAGCCGTCGACGTGGATGCCGGTGACCTGCTCGACGGTGTCGGTCAGCAGCTTGGGTCCGCCGATGGAGTACGCGGCGTTGATCTTGTTGGAACCGTGCCCCGGGATGGGCACGTAGGAGTCGCGGGGGAGCGAGACCATGACCGGCTTGCCGCCGCTCTCGGAGACGTGGACGAGCATGATCGTGTCGGTGCGGTTGCCGGCCGCGTTGCCCGTCGCGTACTTCTTGCGCTGCTCCTTGGTCAGGCCCTCACGGCTGTCGGAGCCCACGAGGAGGTAGTTGTAGCCCGACGTGTCGGTGGGCCGCTCGCCGGCGGGGATGTTGTCGACCTTGTTGACGGCCCCCCACGCCTGCATCGGCACCCAGACCATGAAGCCGATCCAGGCCAGGAGCAGCACGAGCAGCACGACGAGCGCGATGCGTCCGCGGCGCCATCGGTAGCGGGGCTCACGCGCCGGGGTGTCCGGTCCGGCGTCCCTCTCGTCGATGCGCGAAGCGGCGACGGCCGCGCCGCCGGGTCGCTTGGGGCCACGCCGGGTGTCGACGACGTAGGCGTCGTCATGGCCGGGACGACGCGGAGTGCTCGGATCAGTCGGCATCGGCTGCCTTCACGCTCGGGGACGGGGGAACTTCGCCGGACAGTGTGACAGCCGTTCCTGTCGACTTCACGTGCTCGGCTGCGGACCCCGCCTCGTCGAGCGCGATGCGGCGCGCCAGGCGGGTGTAGCGCGTCTCCATCGCCCGGAAGCGCTTGTAGGTCGTCACGACGAAGCCGAGGAAGGCCACGACCAGCCCGTAGAGGATGAGGTCGGCGCCGCGTCCGATCCCGAGCGCCTTGGCGAGGTTGGTCCACGTCTTGCTCGGGTCGATGATCGAGTAGATGACGAGGCCGAGCAGGAAGAGCAGCCCCAGACGACGCAGCGCCTGCGTGCGCTGACCCGAGCCGATGAGCAGCCGCCACGCGATCGCGAGGACCGCGGCGATGAGCAGGATCTGGATGACACTCTGTCGACTCATCGCCAGATCAGCTCCGCGAGGATGTTGACGGCGTTCCAGAGCGACTGGCCCTTGGCCTTGGAGTAGTCGGTGTAGAGGATGTGCACGGGCTCCTCCGCGTAGGCGACCTTCGCGCCGTCGAAGCGCATCGACCCGATCTGGGCGACGATCTCGGAGGCGTGCGCCATCCGGTTCTGGGTGATGTCGAGGCGCTGCACGACGTCACGGTGCAGGACGCGCAGGCCGTTGTGCGCATCGGTCAGTCGGGTGCCCGTCGTGAAGTTCGTGTAGGCGACCGCGGCCCGCAGGACGAGCCGCTTCGAGGCCGAGGCGTCGGTGCGCTCGTCGAGGAAGCGTGAGCCGAACACGACACGCACGTCGCCCTGCCGGATGCGGTCGACCATGACCTCGACGTCGTGGATCTGGTGCTGGCCGTCGGCGTCGTAGGTGACGACGTAGCGCATGGCCGGGTCGCCCAGGGCGTAGTCGAAGCCCGTCTGCAGGGCCGCGCCCTGCCCGAGGTTGACGGGGTGACGCACGACGGCCGCACCCGCCTGCTCGGCACGGTCGGCCGACCCGTCGTGCGACCCGTCGTCGACGCACACGATGTTGGGGAAGACGGCGCGGGCCTCGCGCACGACGTCGGCGATGACGGCTGCCTCGTCGTAGAGCGGCACGACCAGCCACACGTCCTCGTTCTGCATGCGCCCAGCGTAGAGCGCCGTCGGTGCCCTGACCGACACGCGAGGTGCGCACGGCAGCACGCCCGGGAGCCGGGGCCGGGAACTAGAGTCGGGGCACCATGACGGACGACTCGACGGGCTCGGCCGCGCTCCGCATCGCGATCGTCGGCCCGACCCACCCGCACAAGGGCGGCGTCGCCGCGCACACGACGATGCTCGCCCACCACCTCGCGGACGCCGGGCACGACGTCACGCTCGTGTCGTGGGCACACCTCTATCCCTCGAAGCTGCACCACGCCGATGCGTCCGTGCCCGACGGGGTGCCCGAGGTGCCTCCGTTCCCGCGGACGATCCGGGCGCTCAGCTGGGCCCGGCCCGACACGTGGGTGCGGGCCGGTCGGCGGCTGCGCGATGTCGACGCGATCCTCGTCGTCCACGTCATGCCTCGCGTCGTCCCGGCCCACCTGGCGCTGCTGCGGGCGGCCGGCGCCGTGCCAGGTGGTGCCGGTCCGCGCCCTCAGTCGGTCGTCGTCTGCCACAACGTCATGCCGCACGAACCGCACCCGGGTGATGCCCGGCTCATGTCGGTGCTCTTCTCGCGCGTCGACTCCGTGCTCGTGCACAGCGCCGACCAGGCCACCGTGGCCCACGAGCTGGGGGCCCGACGAGTCTCCGTCGCCGACCTCCCGCCCCACCTCCCGGGGGGCGACCCGATCCACCGCGGACCGCGGCCCGGTCCCACCCGCCTGCTCGCCCTCGGCCTGATCCGGGAGTACAAGGGCATCGACGTGCTCCTGCGCGCCATGCGGACCGTGCCCGAGGTCACCCTCACGATCGCCGGTGAGATCTGGGGCGCCAACCGCGGCGTCATCAGCCGCCTCGCCTCGGACCCGGCGCTCGCCGGGCGGGTCGAGATCCGCGACGGCTACGTCCCCGCCGACGCGCTCGCCTCGCTCCTCGCCGACCACGACGTGCTCGCGTTGCCCTACCGCTCGGCGACGGCCTCGCAGAACGTCATCCTGGGCCACGCCCACGGGTTGCCCGTCCTCGCCTCCGACATCGCCCCCTTCTCCCAGCAGGTGGCCGACGGCGTCAACGGGATCCTCGTCCCGCCTGAGGACGAGCGAGCGCTCGCGGGTGCGCTGCGCCGTCTCGGCGACCCCGACGTCCGCCGCCGCCTCGCCGAGGGCGTGCAGACCCCCGACCTGTCGGGACCGTGGGCGCACTACCTCGGAACCCTCGAGGCGCTCTCCGTCGACGAGAGCGTGCTGCTCGGCGACCCGGGCCTCCCCGCCGACGAGCCCGGCGTGCCTGCCGACGAGCCCGACGACCTCGACGACCCCGACGACCTCCACCCCAGGGACGAGGACGGGCCGGCGGAGCAGGGCCTGCTCCCGCACGCCCGCCGCGTCCTGGGTCGCGGTGCTCGCAGCGTCGCCGGCCGGGCCCGTCGCACCGCGACCCGGGCCGTGGCGGCGCGGCGTCCGCTCGTCTCGCTCCGTCCCGACGACCTTCCCGAGTGGGTGCTTGCGACCGACGTGCTGGGCGAGCCCGACGAGGCCGACGACGCCCGCCGGCTCTCACGCATCCTCGGCCTGCCGCGATCCCTCGACAGCGTCTCGGCGTGGGCGGCCCTCGGCAGTCTCGCCGCGATCCTGCGGGTGCGCGACGACGGCCGCCGCAGCGCCGTGATCGTCGACGAAGGCGGCACGCGGTCCCTCCTGTCCCGGTGGGCCCGCGCGGTCGGCTTCGCCCCCGTCGAGATCGACTTCACCGGCTCGCACCCGAGCGTCGCGGCGCTCGACGTCGACACCGGATCCCTCGACGTCATCGTCCGCATCCACCCCCATGGCTGCGACGCCGACGACGTCGACCACGTGCTCGAGCAGGCCTCGTGGGCGCTGCGCTCCGGCGGCCTCCTCGTCGTCACCGTCCCGATCGGCCCGCGCGCGGCCGAGGGGGCCGTCGGACCCGCCGACGTGCGTGGCATCCTGGCCCGCGCCCACGACCTCGGGTTCGTGCTCATCGGCGACCTCGACGGCGACGTCAACGCCCGGATGCGGGAGGCGGCGTCACGCGCGCGGGCCGACGACGCGGCATACGGCCTCGTGCGTCTCACGCTGCGACGGCGCTGAGCACCCGGATGACGCTGCGATGATGGGTGCGACATGACCCGTAAGAAGATCCTCACCGTCCTGCGCGTGGCCATCGCGCTCATCACGCTCGCAGCCGTGGTCTACGCAGTCGTCCACAACTGGGCCGACGTGTCCGTGCACCTCGACAAGATCTCGTGGACGACGTTCCTGTGGTCGACGCTCGCGGCAGGCGTCGGCACGTGGCTGACGATGATCGGCTGGAAGACGCTGCTGCGCGACCTCGGCTCCGACCTGCACCCTGCGCCCGCGTCCGGCGTCTACTTCGTCGGCCAGCTCGGCAAGTACCTTCCGGGCTCGCTGTGGTCGGTGCTCGTGCAGGCGGACATCGCGAGCCACCTCAAGGTGCCGCGTCGGCGCACCGCCGTGACCGGCCTGCTCGCGCTCGGGCTGGCCCTGCTCACCGGCCTGCTCGTCGGGCTCCCGGCCGCGTCGTTCCTGCTCACGAGCACCTCGTCGGGCTTCGACTGGTGGCTGCTCCTCGGCATCCCGATCCTCGTCGTGCTCTGCGTGCCCAAGCTGCTCAACGCGATCATCGACAAGATGCTGCGCACCATCAAGCGCGAGCCCCTCGAGCACGGCCTCTCGGCAGGCGCCGTGCTGCGCGCAGTCGTCATCTTCGTCCTCGTGTGGGTCGCCTTCGGCGTGCACACCCTGCTGCTCGCCCGGGCGGTCGCCGGGGACGCCTCGCCCCACCCCGACCTCACGACCGCGGCGATGACGGGCTACGCCCTGTCGGTGTCGCTCGGCATGCTGACGATCGTCCTGCCGGCCGGACTGGGTGCACGCGAGGGACTGCTCACCCTCATCCTGTCCACCGCCATGCCGACGCCGGCGGCGGCCGCCGTCGCGATCATGTCGCGCTTCATCGTCACGATCGTCGACGTCGTCGCAGCGCTCGGCGGGTGGCTCTACGCCCGCTCGCACCACCTCATCACCGAGCGGCACGCCGCCGCCGAGAGCGACGTCAGCGTCTGACCCGTCGCGGTCCGACCCGTCGCGGTCCGACCCGTCGCGCGCAGACGCTCAGCGGCGCTCGAGCACGAAGACGGGGATGAGGCGGTCCGTCCTCGTCTGGTACTCCGCGTAGGGCGGGTAGGCCGCGACGCACCGCTGCCACCACTGCTCGCGCTCCTGGCCCTCGAGCTCGCGGGCGTGCACGGGGAACGTCTCGGTGCCGGCCTGGAGGTCGATGTCGGGGTGGGCGAGGAGGTTGTGGTACCAGTTCGGGTGCGCCGGTGCCCCGCCCTGGCTCGCCACCGCGGCGAACGACCCGTCGTGCTCGACGCGCATGAGCGGCACCTTGCGGATCGCCGCGGTCTTCGCGCCGCGCATCGTCAGCATGACCACGGGCAGGCCCATGATGTCGACCGATGCGGTGGTGCCTGTGCTCTCGATCGTCTCGACCTGCTTGCGGACCCACTCGCTGGGGCTGGGGACGTACTCGCCGGTGATCGTCATGACGGCAGGGTAACCCGCTGTACACGCACCCAGCCCCCGGTGGTCACCGGGGGCTGGGAGGCGAACGGGGGAGGGCTCAGGCGGCGCCGGGCTCGGGGGCAGAGCTCCACGGGTACTTCTTGACGAAGTCCTCGACGACCGTCGTGTTGAGTCCTCCGCACAGCTGACGGTGACCCATCTGGGCGCCGACCTTGCCGGTGGCCTGGTCGACGTCGGCGGCCCAGTGGGACAGGGCGTACTTCTTGCCTGCGGGGAACGCGCCGTGGGCCGGGTCCCACGGGCTGATGAGGAACTTGTTGGCCGACTCCTTCATGGCGTTGACCTTGGTCGACAGGGCCTGGAACGCGGCTGCCTGCTCCTTCTCGACGGAGCGGTCGTACCAGAGGATCGTGTAGCCGTGCTCGAGGTTGTGCACCAGCGTCTCGATCTGCGGGGCGTCCGCGACGGTGTAGACGCGACGCCCGTCGACGGCCGGGACGGCGAAGTGCTTGCCGCTCGACGGCGGGACCGTGGAGTACGTGATCTTCGTGACGTCCGGCTGGTTGGTGCCCGGGCCGACGTGGTCGCTCGAGCCGCTCGCGGGGTCGTTGGTGATGGGGTCGCACGAGGCGGCGGCGACGTCGCCGCTGATGTTCTGGAGCGCCTCGTCCTTCTTGTTCTGCTCACCGATGATCGCCCAGGCGACGGCCGCGCCGATGATGGCGATGACGGCCACGCAGGCGCCGATCACGACGAAGAGGCGACGGCGCTCGGCCTTCTTCTGGGCGGCCTGCATCTCGGCGACGCGCTCGCGGCGGTCTCGGCTCGTCTCGCGGGCCATCGTTCCTCGTTCCTGTCGGTCTGTCGGCGGCGGCCGGTGGGGCCGGTGGGGCGGGGGTGTGAGTCGCTCGTCGACGGACGGGTCGTCCCGTGCGGCGACGGTGCCGAGTGTAGGCGAGGATGTTGTGGTGCCCGAAGCCCCGACCCGCCTGTGGCGCAGCGACCGCGAGATCGCGCTGCGTGCCCAGCTCGGCGTCTTCCGCCGGGGCTCGGGTGACCCGACCTCACGCTTCGGACGCGACGGCACGGTGACGCGGGCGGCGCAGACGCCCGACGGCGTCGGCACCCTCCACCTCGTGTGCCGCCCCGGGGACGCCGAGGTGCAGGCCCAGGCGTGGGGTCCGGGAGCGGCGTGGCTGCTCGACGCCGTGCCGGGTCTCCTCGGCGACGACGACGACCCCTCGGGCTTCGAGCCCCACCACGACCTCGTCGCCGAGGCGTGGCGGCGCTTCTCCCACTGGCGGGTGCCACGCTCGGGTCTCGTCTTCGACGCGCTCGCTCCGGCGGTCATCGAGCAGAAGGTGACCGGTCAGGAGGCGTTCTCGGGCTACCGCGTGCTCGTGCGTCGCTTCGGCGAGCCGGCGCCCGGACCCTTCCCGGGGCTCATGGCCCCGCCGACGGCAGCCGGGTGGGCGGCGGTCCCGTCATGGGCGTGGCTGCAGGCGTCCGTCGACGGCGCGCGCTCGCGCACCGTCGTGCGGGCGGCGGGGTATGCCGGCCGGCTCGAGCAGGGGGCGTCCGTGTCCGTCGCGGAGGCGCACCGTCGCCTGCGGGCTCTGCCGGGCGTCGGGGTGTGGACAGCCGCCGAGGTGGCGCAGCGAGCGCTGGGCGACCCCGACTCCGTGTCCTTCGGCGACTACCACGTGGCCAAGGACATCGGGTGGGCTCTGACCGGGACCCCGGTGGACGACGACGGACTCGCCGAGCTGCTCGAGCCCTACCGCGGGCACCGCTACCGTGTGCAGCACCTGCTCGGTCTCGCGGGGCACCACCGGCCGCGCCGCGGGCCGCGGATGGCGCCACGCACGCACCTGCCGACGCGCACCCGCTGAGCGACGCCGGACGGCATACCAACTCGTGGTCACGACGTGTCACGCACGACGGCCCGGCACCCCCTGACGGTGCCGGGCCTTCGTGCGTCCTGCCGCTCGGTCAGCGGCGGTAGGAGACGACCACGCTCGGGCGCGGGAATCCGTCGGTGTGCGGCCAGGTGCTCGACGGCGCCTCGAAGGTCGCGCCGTCCGTCTCGCCGGGGTGCTGCACGGCGACGAAGACCGAGCGCTGGTCCTCGGTGACAAATGGGCCGCAGGTCTCGGCGCCGAACGGCACGGTGAGGAACTGCTCGACGCAGCCGCGGTCGGGTCCGGAGACCGGCACCCGGAAGAGGCCGTCGTTGGAGCCGAGGACGTTGCCGTCGGTCGAGATCCAGAGGTTGCCGACGGCGTCGAAGGCGACGTTGTCGGGGCAGCTGATCGGGCTGACCTTGGACTTGTCATAGCCCGCGAAGTACGTCTCCGGCGCTGCGGGGTCTCCGCAGACGAGGAAGAGGTCCCACGTGAACGTCGTTGCGGTGTGGTCGTTCCCGAGCTCGGTGAGCTCGAGGACGTAGCCGTTGCGGTTGCCCGACTTGCTCGTGAGCGGTGCGTCCAGGCTCGCGCGGACCATGCTCGAGGCGAGCGGGTTGGTCTCGTCGGTCGGGTACTTCACCCCGCGGTCCGAGTTGTTGGTCAGGGCGGCGTAGATCTTGCCGTTGACGGGGTTGGGCTCGACGTCCTCGGGACGGTCCATCTTCGTCGGGCCGACGGTGTCGGCGGCGAGTCGGGTGTTGACGAGCACCTCGGCGACGCTCATGCCGGGGACGTGGGAGCGGGTGTCCGAGGTGAGGGCGATCCACGTGCCCGCGCCGTCGAACTCGCCGTCGCCCGTGCCGTCACCGACGAACTTCGCGACGTAGAGGGTGCCCTTGGTCAGGAGGGTCTTGTTGTGCGCGCGGGCGGCGCGCGACTCGCCCTTGCGGAAGCGGTCTGCCGAGACGAACTTGTAGAGGTAGTCGCCGCGCTCGTCGTCACCCATGTAGGCGACGGCGTGGCCGGACTCGGAGATCGTGACGTTGGCGCCCTCGTGCTTGAAGCGGCCGAGCATCGTCTGCTTGACCGGCGTCGAGTCGGGCTCGAAGGGGTCGACCTCGACGACCCAGCCGAAGCGGTAGGCCTCGTGCGGGTGCTTGCTGAGGTCGAAGCGCTCGTCGACGGTCGACCAGCCGCGGTTCGTCACGGCTGCGGTGGCGAGGCCGTAGCGCTTGAACGACGTGGCGTTCGCCGCGTCGACGGCGCCGCTCGCGTCGAAGTAGCCGTTGAAGTTCTCCTCGCCGGACAGCACGGTGCCCCACGGGGTCGTGCCGCCGGCGCAGTTGCCGAAGGTGCCGTTGACGCGGGTCCCCGTCGGGTCGGCTGCGGTGCGGAGCAGCTCGTGGCCGGCGGCCGGGCCGTGGAAGGCGAACTCGGTGTGCACGGTGACGCGGCGGTTGTGGTGGGCGCGCCGGTGGTCGGCGCGGATCCAGGATCCCTGGGCGCGTCCGCGCTCGATCGTGACGACGGACATGCCGTGGGCGGCCATCGCGATCTTCTTGATCATGGCGTCGTCGTACTCGCCCGTCGGGAACATGAGGTTCTCGTCGGTGTACTCGTGGTTCGTGACGAGCAGGGCGCGTCGACCCTCGAGGGGCAGCACGCCGACGTAGTCGTTGTTGTAGCCGAACTGCTGGGCCTGGGCCTCCGGCGTCTGGGCGTGCGCGTCGAAGCGGGGTGCGCCGGCCTCGACCGGGTCGCCCCAGCGGATGACGACGTTGTGGGTGAACTCGGGGGCGTTCGTCACGGCGTCGGCCCGGTTGGGCGCGACGGGCGTGAAGGCGGCGCGGCCGACGTCCGCGGTGGTGCGGCTTCGGCCGGCTGCGGCGCTGGCGCCGGCGGCCGCGGCGGGGGTGGCGGTCGCGAGGCCGCCGACGACGAGTGCGCCGGCACCGATGGCGCCGCCCTTGAGGACGGACCGGCGGGCGAGAGCGCCCTCGACGAGGTCGCGCATCGCGGGGTTGGCGCTCTCGTTGGGGACCGGGGCGTCGCAGGCGTTGTTGCAGCGGTACTGGCACGTCATGCGGCTGCGCGAGCCGTGGCGTGGCGTGGCGATGAGGGGGAGAAGCTTGGGGGTCACGCGGGTGCTCCTTCGGCGAGTGAGTCCGCCGCGCCCCTCTGGTCGGCGCGGCTGGGAACCGTCTGTGACGTTAGGAGCGCCGGGGGAGCGGGTGGGTGCTCCTTCGGTGGCCATCGGGTGAACTCCGCGTGTCCCCTTCGTCAGGGGGCGTATGCCGTCCGAAACCACTCGTCGCGCGCCGCCGCGGGTGGGACTCTGGTCGACATGCGGATGCTCTTCGCGACGACGGCGGGAACGGGGCACTTCGGCCCCATGGTCCCGGTGGCCCGGGCGTGCGTCGAGGCAGGGCACGAGGTGCGGGTCGCGGCCCCGGAGTCCTTCGCGAACCACGTGGCGCGGGCCGGACTCGAGCACGTGCCGTTCGACGACGTACCGCAGGAGGTCATGGGCCCGGTCTTCGCGCGGCTGCCGTCGCTGACCCCGGAGGAGGCCAATGCGACGGTGGTCCGGGACGTCTTCGGTCGGCTCGACGCGCAGGCCGCCTGGCCGCGGGTGCAGGAGCTCGTCGACGCGTGGGCGCCGGACATCGTCCTGCGCGAGCCGTGCGAGTTCGGTTCGCTCGCCGCCGCGGTGCGCTCCGGGGTGCCGCACGTCGAGATGGCGATCGGGCTCGGGAGCCTCCAGCAGTGGGCCGGGCAGGCGCTCGTCGATCCGCTCGGCGAGCTCGACGGCGTCACCGGCCTCGACCAGGGGTCGTGCGCCGCGGCGATGTCGTCGGCGCCCGTCCTGTCACAGGTCCCACCGAGTCTCGACGTTCCGGACCACGTCCCGGGCGCGAGCGATGTTGCGGTTGAAGACGTCCCGACGGTCACCCGCTATCGAGACGGTGCGGCCCGCTCCGGCTCGGGGAAGGTCCCGTCCGGATGGGGCGATCCCGACCTCCCTCTCGTCTACGTGACGTTCGGGTCGGTGACGGCAGGCTTCGACGCGCTGAGCTCAGTCTTCCGTCTCTCGCTCGACGCGCTCGCCGACCTGCCCGTGCGGGTGTTCCTCACGACGGGGCACGCGGGAGACCCCGAGACCCTGCGGCCGTGGCCGGACAACGCTCACGTCGAGCGGTGGTGGCCCCAGGACGACGTCATGCCACTCGCGTCGGCGGTGGTCGGGCACGGCGGGTTCGGCACGATGATGTCCGCGCTCGTCGCCGGGGTGCCGCAGGTGCTCGTGCCGCTCTTCGCCTTCGACCAGGAGGTCAACGCCCGGCGCATCGAGGAGGTCGGGGCGGGCCTTCGCCTCGGAGGTCGCCACGAGGCGATGCCCGAGCTGGCCGGCGCCCTCACCCGGGTCCTCGGCGACACCGCCATCCGCTCCCGGGCGGCCGCGCTGGCCGACGAGATCGCGACGCTTCCGGCCGCGTCCGAGATCGTGGCCCCCATCGAACGGATCGTCACGAGCGGACTAGGCGGCTGACGAGCTGGGCGTCAGAGCCCCGAAGCGCTCAGCCGTCGACTAGGTCGTTCGTGGGGCCACGCGTACGCCCGGAGGCGCTCCCAGCCAGTCGATCTGGTACTCGCTGCCAGAGGGGAGCTTCGCGCTCATCTTCACCTCGAGGCTCGACTCGCGCGTCACCGAGAGCGTGGCGTCCATGCCGAAGGCCTTGAAGCCGAGACTGAACCCGCCACTCGCCTCGATGCTCACGTCGCGCTCGAAGCTCGTCGGCTTCGTGCCCGCGTCCCTGAGGTCGACGACGAAGGACTTCTGGATGACCAGCACGGGCGCCTTGTCGACGACACGCACCGCGAGCTCCAGAGGACCGTCGACCCGTCGAGGCCAGACCACGAGCTGACGGACGGCCTCGTACTGCCCATCGTGGGTGACGAGACGCGCCTCCCACGCGACGGGCAGCGAGACGAACAAGACCTGGGTCTCGCCGTTGCCGGCCGTGATCTCGGACGTGTCCGTGATGGTGACCTTCGCGTCAGCCGACAGCCCGTTGCCCGCGATCTTGAACTCGAGACCACCACCGTGTGCGTCAGACTTGCTGAACGACGTGGTGACCTCCGCGTCCGCGCCGGGGGGCGAGGCCGCCACAAGTGCAGGTACGTCCACATGGCCCTCACCGGATCCGAGCACCTCGTACCGTTCCCGGTCGCCCCACCAATGGCCCAGATCGCGTGCTGCGGAGCGCGCGGCGACCTCGTCGCGGGCTCCGGCGGCCTCGTCGAGCTCTCGGAGCTGTCGCTCCACGACCGTGGGCATGGGCGACCCGTCGCTCATGCTGGGCCTGAACCGGTCGACGCCGAAGTCGAGCGGCGTCTCGAGCGGGTCGACGTAAGTCACGGTCGCGCGCCCCTGCGGACGCAGGGTCCCCTGTGTGGTCATGGCTCGGACTCCTTCTGCGCTGGGAGTGATCCATCGACGTTACGCGCGATGACGTGAGCCCACGCGCGAACGGTGGTTCTCGGCTGAAGGCGGATCAGGGGATGTGGCGCTCGGCGTCGACCTCGTTGCGCATCTCGACGAGAGCCTGCGCGTGGTCGCGCAGGGCCACGTCCTCCTCGCTCACCGGCACCCAGGGGCGCGCGGCGACGGCGGTGCCGCGGACGTCGAGTGGCACGAAGACGATGAGCGAGTGGGTCGTCAGGTCGAGGTCGCCGGTCGAGGGGTCACCCGAGCGGACGTGGACGCTGATGTGCATGCTGGAGGTACCGGTGAGCAGCAGCCGCGCCTCCACCTCCACAAGGTGGCCGATCCGGAGCGGACGGTAGAAGCGGACCCCGCCGGCGTAGACGGCGACGTTGGACGCCGAGCTGGTCCACTGCGTGGCGAGCACGTGCGCGGCCTCGTCGATCCAGCGCATCACGATGCCGCCGTGCACCTTGCCGCCCCAGTTGACGTCGGTCGGGGCTGCGAGGAAGCGCAGCACGACGCGGGGCGCGGTGCCGGCGTCGCTGTAGGTCTGGGCGGCCATGGCGGCGGCGATCTCGTTGCGCAGACCGATCCGGGTGACCGCGCTCTCCTGCCACTCGCGGTCGTGCTCGTCCTCGGGGACGAGCTGGGCGACCGGGGTCGGCCGGCCGTGCTCGTCGACGGCAACGAAGACCATGATGCAGTCGGTGGTCGGGCGCAGGTCGCCGTCCTTGGGGTTGCCGGCCGAGACGGTGACGAGGATGTGCAGGCTCGTCGTTCCGGTGTGGATGATGCGAGCGGTGGCCTCGACGAGGTCGCCCACCTCGACCGGCCGGGTGAAGCGCACGTTGCCGACGTATGCCGTGACGCTGTACGTCCCGCTCCACCCCGCGGCTGCGGCGTAGCCCGCCTTGTCGATCCACTCGAGCACACGTCCGCCCCCGACCGTGCCGGAGTAGCCCGCGTCCGTGGGTGCGGCGAGGAAGCGCAGGGTGATCTCTCGGGCGCCGCGCGGCATGGGTCCTCCTGGGGCCTGGTGGTGTGCGTCACGAGAGTGGCAGAGCGGGGGCCGTGGTGGGCGGTGAGTCCGACGTCCGGCGCGCCGGAGGGTCGAGCAGGGCCACCTGGACCGGTGTCGAGCGGCCGTCGACGACGAGGTGGCCGCGACCTGCGCGGCGCGTGCTGTCGATCTCGAGACGGACGCCCAGCACGTCGCCATCACCCGGGGACGTCGCACCGAGCAGGATCCCGACCCCGTCGCGCGATACCTCGGGGAGGAGTCCGCGGAACGCGCCGTTCGCGCGGGCCAGCTCTGCTGCGACCACGACGATGCCCTCCGTGCCGTCGACGAGGCGAGCAGCCTCGACGAGTGCCGCCTCGACCCGGCTGCCGTCCACGAGCTCGGCGTCGTCGACGAGCAGGCACAGATCTGGATCGTCACGCCGCATGCCGATCAGCTCCGTGGCGTGGTGTGGTGTCAGGGTCGGGCACTCCTGGCCTGCCGCCCAGAGGGAGAGGACGGACCGGCGGGGACTGACGACACAGACGCGTCGTCCCAGCCGGAACAGCTGTTCGCCGACGGTCACCAAGGTGGTCGAGCGCCCGGACCTGTTCTGTCCCGCGACGACGACGCGACGGTGACCGGCGCCGAGCGGCAGGGCGAGGGGTGCGGCGTCGTCACCGCCGACACCGATCCACAAGCCGTCCCGGACCGGTGGCAGGTCCTCGAGCCGCGCCTGCTGCGGCAACGCCGAGATGCGCCAGGGGACGCGGGCGCGTCGGTCCCGGGAGCCGGCACGGTGGACGTCCACGACCCGGGCCACGGCCTCCGCGACGTCGCCGGGTGAGGTGGCGGCCAGCTGCACCTCGTGGCCGGTCCGCAGGTCGATCGCCCGTCCGGGCGTCCTCGTCGTGGTGGCGAGCTCGGGGGAGACGCCCGCCAGGGTGAGGTCCAGCGGGTCGGGCAGGTGGAGGGCCAGCCGGTGGTCGAGCAGGCCCGGAAGCCTGCCGGAGAGGATGGCCCGGCCACCCGTGACGGCGAACCTCACCCCCGCCCGGGGGCCGTCTCGCAGCAGGCGGTGCAGCTCGTCGACGGCGGCACCGTGGTCGAGGCTCGACAGGGCCTCTTCGAGCGACTCCCAGCCGTCGACGAGCACGACGGTGCAGGCGGCCGCGGGCTGGTCGCCGTCGACCAGTCGGAGGAGGCGGGCGACGAGGCGTCGGGTGCGGGTCGGGTCTGCGCCGTCGGTCACGGTCCCCACGTGCGGGAGCGACGCGAGTGCGGCGCACGGCCCGGCGACGCCCTGGAGCACGTGCACGTGCACGTCGTCGGGTGAGGTGCTCCCCGCAAGGCCGAGGGCGAGGGTGACGAGCGCGGTGGAGCGACCCGAGCGTGGCCCACCGGCGATGCCGAAGTGGCCGCGGTCGCCTGCGCGCCACCAGAGGGTGTCCTGTCGCTGTTCGTCGGGCACGTCCACGAGACCCATCGGCACGTCGAGCGGCGTCGACCCCGACGCGCGCGCCGCAGCGACCATCACGTCGGCCGGGGTCAGCTCGGTCGGCAGCGGCGGCAGCCAGGGAGAGGGCTGGGAGGGGATGCCGGCGCGACGAGCGGCGTCGCGTGCTGCGTCGACGACGGCGAGGAGCTCGCTGGGGCGGGGCTCCTCGTCCGAGACGTCCTCGGCAAGGGCGATCGGGGCCAGCAGGTCGCGCGGGACCACGCGGGTGCGATCCGCCGACCCGGGGCCCTCGACCAGCGGGCCGCCGAGGTAGGCGGTCTGCACCGTGGTCAGGCTCCGGTCTCCGGAGCGTAGGCAGGCTCGTCCGGGAGCTCGCGGGTCGAGCGACGCGGCGTCTGCGGCGTCGACGACGTCCTCGCTGTCGGCGCGGTCACGGACCCGGAGCGCGATGCGCAGGGCGATGTTGGCCCGCATGTCGGCGGAGACGATGCCTGCCGGGCGCTGGGTCGCCAGCACGAGATGGAGACCGAGCGACCGACCGAGGGCCGCGACGCGCACGAGGCCCGCGATGAAGTCCGGGAACTCGTCGGCGAGGGCCTTGAACTCGTCCACGACGATGACGAGGCGGGACATGGGAGGGAGCTCACGGCATACGCCAGCGGAGCGCCGGTAGTGGTCGAGGTCGCGCGCGGACGCCCGCGCGAGCAGCCGCTCACGGCGCTTCATCTCGGCATCGAGCGAGGTGAGCGCCCGCGCCGTCAGGTGAACGTCGAGGTCGGTGACGAGGCCGACCGTGTGCGGCAGCCGCGCGCAGTCGCCGAAGGCCGAGCCACCCTTGTAGTCCACGAGGAGCAGGCCGAGCTCATCCGGCCGGTTGCTCACGGCGAGGCCGGTCACGAGGGTCTGGAGCAGCTCCGACTTGCCCGACCCTGTGGTCCCGCCGACGAGCACGTGCGGTCCGTCCGTCGCCAGGTCGACCATGAGGTCGCCGCCGGTCGACCGCCCGAGGAGGGCGACCGGACGACCGGTGCTGCGTGCCCACGACAGCGCCAGGCCGTCGCCGGTCGTGGGGTCGACGCCCGCGCCCCGGTGCAGCTCGACGAACGACACGTCACGGGGCAGGGCTGCCGATCCTGACTCCGGTGTGGCGTCGACGTACGGCGCCAAGGCCCGGCTGACGCCTTCGAGCCAGCCGACCGACGGCAGGTCCGGGACCACCCCGGTGAGGGTGTGCCCCTCCGCACGAACCGTGGCCGACGGTGCAGCGGCGTCCAGCTCCACCGTGGCGCGCGTCTCGGCCGGTAGCGCGGAGACGTCCGTGTCCACGCAAACGGCGACGATCCCGGCCGTGGGGCCGTCGCGCAGCAGGTCGGCGACCCCGGGACGGGCCCGCAGCCCGCTGGCTCCGTCGAGGAGCACGACGACGTCGGGAGCAGGACGTCGCGAACCTGTCCAGCGACCGTCGTCCGCCGCACGTCGGCTGTCGACGAGCTCGCGGAGGGCTGAGACATGGCGTGCCACGTCTGCCGCGCGGCCGGTGACGCGCGCCGGCGAGCCGTCGTCGTCCCGGACGTGGGGGAGGTGTGCGGCCCACTCCCAGTCGAGCGCGTGCCCATGGGTGTCGGCGAGGACGTGGACCTGGACGGTGCGGGGCGTGTGCCACGTCGCCACCTGCAGGAGCAGGCCGCCGACGAGCGAGAGCGTGTGGGCCCGGGGGCCCGCGACCCCGACGACACCCGAGGTCGCGAGATCCAGCAGGGCGGGGAGCCCGTTGACGTGCGGTACGCCGTCGGGTGCCGGGCCGGACACGTCGACCCGGGTCGGCTGGGTCGCGGTCCCGAGACGGAGCACCAGGTGGTCGTCGTCCGAGGGCCGTCGCTCCCACAGCCGGGTCCCGCGCCGACGGGCGACGGCCTCGAGGTGTCCGAGGTCGGGATGATCCGCGCGCCGGGCGGCCGCGTCGGCCGCGACGGCCTCTGCGAGCGCGCTGCGGGCCTGGGCCAGCAGCGCGGCGTGCTCACGGACCTGCCGGCGATACGACACCCGACCAGCGCGTCGGTCGCTCCACCACTGTCCGATGAGGAGGACCGGCGACATCAGGGCGAAGAGGAGGAGGGCGGGGGAGGACAGCGCGACGGCGAGCACGGCCGACAGCGCCACCGGAGCCAGCGAGGCAAGGAGCGGCACACGCTGTCGGTCCGGGCGGGACGGGACCTCGGGAAAGGTCACGGACGGCGGGACGCCCGCGTCGCGGAAGCGCGGCTGGCGGTGGATCCGGACCTCGCCGTCCACGACATCGTGGTGGCCGCCGCGGACGTCCACGCCGCCCAGGACGAGCGTCGTCGACCCCACGGTCAGCAGCTGACCGGGCTCGAGGCGCGCCCCGTAGCTCGGCAGCAGCGTCCCCTCGATCCGTGACCCGTTGGTCGGGTGGTGGTCGACGACGCTGACATGGTCAGGGGTCACGGTCACGACCGCGTGGGCGCGGGAGACGCCCGGGTCGTCGAGGCGTACGTCCGCGGACGCGGCTCGCCCGATGACGTGCTCGCCCCTGCCGAGGGACACGACCCGCCCCGCGCCGACGCCACCGGCGAGCCGCAGCTGCACGGCGCCTCGACCCGTCGCGACCGCGATGGGATCACCCGGCCGGGTGATGGTCAGCAGGGCACCCCGCAGGAGGGGCGGTGCCCCGACGAGGGCGTCGTCGGTGACGAGCCGACCGTCGGTGCGGAAGCCGCAGCCCCGGACGCCGGCGACGTCGGCGAGCTCGGGACGGATCTCGCCGAAGCGTGTGCCCGACGGGGCCTCGATCGTCACGTGTCGCGGACGCGCGCCGAGCCCACGGGTGTCGACGACGGTCATGGTCAGGCGCACCGGATCCTCCTTCTCGTGTGCCCCCATGACACAGCGCAGGAGCCGGTCGTCCGGGGGCGCGTGCACAGGTGTGGACGATGGCGACGGCGAGATCCCGGGCCCGCTACGGTGCCCGGCGCTCGCACCACCCCACGGCGACCCTGTGGAGGAAGATCACGCGTTTGGACGCATTTGACCTAGCTTGGACGCGCCAGATCGCGACAGTCCGGGCAGGATGTCGGGCGTAGCAACTCACAGGGTTCAGGGGAACGCATGTCCACACAGGAAGCGGTGCGCCACGTCGAGGGCGAGGTCCGTGAGCTGATCCGTCGGTCGGGTCTCGATCCCGCACATGACTCCAAGGCCGTACGCCGTCTCGTCCAGGACGCCGTGCAGGACTACGACGAGCGCTCCCTCCACGGGGGTCTGCCGACCCTCGGAGATCAGCGACTCGCCGTTCACTCGATCCTGGCCGTCGTCGCCGGCTACGGTCCGCTCCAGCAGTACTTCGACGACGCCGCCGTCGAGGAGATCTGGATCAACGAGCCCTCACGCGTCTTCGTGGCCCGCGGCGGGATCGCCGAGCTGACCCCCACGATCCTCACGGCCGACGACGTGCGCGACCTCGTCGAGAGGATGCTCAAGAGCAGCGGCCGGCGCGTCGACCTCAGCAGCCCCTTCGTCGACGCGACGCTCGCCGACGGCTCACGGCTCCATGTCGTCATCCCCGACATCAGCAGGGCGCACTGGCAGGTCAACATCCGCAAGTTCGTCGTCAAGGCCGACCACCTCGACGACCTCGTCCGGCTCGGCACGATGCCCCGACAGGCGGCGACGTTCCTCGAGGCCGCCGTCGCGAGCGGCCTCAACGTGCTCGTGGCCGGCGGCACCCAAGCGGGCAAGACGACGCTGCTCAACTGCCTCGCCGCCGCGATCCCGCCCCGCGAGCGCATCGTGACCTGCGAGGAGGTCTTCGAGCTGAAGATCCCGCAGCGCGACGTGGCCGCCATGCAGTGCCGCCAACCCAGCCTCGAGGGCACGGGCGAGGTCCCGCTGCGCCGCCTCGTCAAGGAGGCGCTGCGGATGCGTCCGTCGCGCATCATCGTCGGCGAGGTGCGGCAGGAGGAGAGCCTCGACCTGCTCATCGCCCTGAACAGCGGCGTGCCGGGCATGTGCACCGTGCACGCCAACAGCGCCCGCGAGGCCGTCACGAAGATGTGCACGCTCCCTCTGCTCGCCGGCGAGAACGTCTCGAGCCGCTTCGTCGTTCCGACGGTGGCGGCGGCGGTCGACGTCGTCGTCCACGTCGCCCTCGAGCGCGACGGCGTCCGACGGGTCCGAGAGATCGTTGCCGTTCCCGGACGGGCCGAGGGGGACGTCATCGAGATCGCCGACCTCTTCGTCACGCGCGAGGGTGCCCTGCGACGGGCCGACGGGTTCCCGCCCCACCGGGAGGCCTTCGAGCGGGCGGGTTACGACGTGGCGGCCCTTCTCGGTCAGGCGGACTCGTGATCTCGCCTCTGGCGATCGGCCTGTTGCTCGGTGTCGGCGTCTTCTTCGTCTACTGGTCCTCCTGGCCCCAGGAGCCCGCCCGCGAGAAGGTCGACCGGGGCGGCTTCATCGTCGAGCTGCGTGACCACCTCACCCAGGCCGGGTACTCGTCGGTCACGCCGGGCAACGTCGTCGCCGGGTCGGTCGTGCTCTTCGTCGTGGCCTTCGTCCTGGTCCTCGCCCTGACGCGCGTCGTCCCGATCTCGTTGTGCTTCAGCCTCATGGCAGGCGCGATCCCGCTCTCGCTCGTGCGAATGCGAGCGCGCAAGCGCCGCAACAAGCTTCGCGACCTGTGGCCCGACGTCGTCGACAACATCACGTCGGGCGTGCGGGCGGGCCTGGCGCTTCCCGAGGCACTCTCGCAGCTCGCCGTCCGCGGTCCGGCCGAGCTGCGTCCGGCCTTCGCCGCGTTCGCGGAGGACTACCGGACGACAGGGCGTTTCCACGACTGTCTCGACCGGCTCAAGGACCGGCTCAGCGACCCGGTCGGAGACCGCATCGTCGAGTCGCTCCGGATCGCCCGCGAGGTGGGTGGCAGCGACCTCGGGAAGCTGCTCCGCACCCTGTCGTCCTTCCTGCGTGAGGATGCCCGCACCCGCTCCGAGCTCGAGACCCGGCAGAGCTGGACGGTCAACGCAGCCCGTCTCGCAGCCGGCGCCCCGTGGGTCGTCCTCGGGCTGCTCGCCCTCAACGGCAGCTCGCTCGCGGCCTACTCATCGCCAACGGGCTGGGCCGTCCTCGCGGTCGGGGCTGCGCTGTGCGTCGTGGCCTACCGGACCATGGTGTGGATCGGGCGACTCCCCGAGGAAGAGCGGGTCCTCCGGTGAACGGGCTGGCAGGTCGACTCAGCGAGTTCGTCGCCGACGGGTGGTCCTGGGTCGGCGCGAGCGCGGGCGTGTGCCTCGTCGCGGGCATCGCTCTCGTCGTCGCCGGACTGCCCGCGAGCCGCCGCCCGACCCTCGACGACCGCCTGGAGCCCTACCTGCGCGACACGCCCCGCCCGTCGACGTTGCTCTCCCGGCCGGCCCCGCCGCGTGGTCCGTTCGGCTTCGGTGAGCTGCTCGCGCCCTACGTGGCCAGGTTGGGCTCCGGGGTGGGCGCGCTCGTCGGGGGCGCCCCCTCCGTGGCGCGTCGGCAGCTCCGCGCGGGGCAGCCCGCGGACGTCGAACGGTTTCGCGCCGAGCAGGTCATGGCCGGGGCAGTTGGGGGACTGGGTGGTCTCGCCTTCACTGCCGTCGTCGCCGTCGCGCAGCGACGTTTTCCGGTGCCGGTCCTCGTGTCGATGGTGATCGTCGGGGTGCTCGGCGGGATCGCCGGTCGCGACTACCTCCTCAGCCGCGCCGCGAGCCGGCGCGAGGCCCGCATGCTCACCGAGTTCCCCACCGTCGCAGAACTGCTCGCCCTTGCTGTCAGCGCGGGAGAGGGTGCCGTCGGCGCGCTGGAACGCGTCTGCCGCCTGTCCCGCGGAGAGCTCTCCGACGAGCTGCGCCGGTGCCTAGCCGACGCCCGGGCTGGGGCCAACCTGCCCACGGCACTCCAGGGTCTCGCCGACCGCACCGGGCTGATGAGCCTGACCCGTTTCGTCGACGGCATCGTCGTCGCCGTCGAGCGTGGAACGCCGCTCGCCGACGTGCTCAGGGCCCAGGCGCAGGACGTCCGCGAGGACGGGCGACGCACCCTCATGGAGGAGGGCGGGAAGAAGGAGATCTACATGATGGTCACAAATGTCAGCCGTTACCCGTCCTAAATTCGTTCACGCTGTCGCGGCTGGCACGCACGCCGCCGTTCCTGCGGCCTTTGTCCAGCGCTTGCGCGAAGTCGCTTCAGCGGCAACGTGTCGCAAGATGGTGGTGTGTGCGCTCCGTGGGTCAAGGTTGGGCCCATGGATGCACCCGTCGCCCAGGCGCAGTTCGCTTTGTGAGACTCAGTGTGGCGCGGCCCGGACTCTGACACATGGCCGTTAGGGTCTGCCCACATGACCTCACACACGAAGCCTTGCGCCGGGTGCGGCGCCCTCATCGACACTGCTTCGCTGGCGACCCATCAGCAGTGGCATGCGGGTTTGGTGCGGCAGGTTCGGGTTGAGATCGACGGGCTCTCTTCGCGTGTGACCGAGCTCGCTGCTGAGCTTGCGGATCTCAAACGTAACCAGGACGCCCAGCCGGGGTGAAGACGTCCGCGGCAGCCACTGCTTCACGAGCGCACCGTCGGACTCGATGGGGGAGACAACCTGAGCGAGCGATTAGCGTTCGTGGCGAGCAACGCGCGCTAGCGATGACGAAGACAGGGCGGGGGGCACGATGCGGTACGCGGTTCCGATGACACGCATTACGTGGGAGGTGCTGTGCAACGTCGCCGAGAGGACGCGGAACGACCGACACGCAGACGCCCTCACGCGACGGGCGCTGCGTCAGGTCGAGGAAGCTGAGAAGGTCTACGTCGAAGTGGACAACGACTTCATGGTCTTCGCCAAACTCGACGCCCAGGAGGCCCTCACTGTGCGGTCAGTCTGCTCGTCGCTCCTGTCCGAATGGATCGAGACCCTTCCCGAGGACCGTGCTCTGTGGAGCGAGCAGGACCGCGTGTCTGCGAACTGCATTGAGCTGGACATAGGCGAGATGGTGATACACGCAACCGGCGTCACGACGGAGGTGAAGCCGAAGCGGGGTTGGTTCAGAAGACGGTCGTAGACACGCCTTCACGACATCGTGCAGTTGACCAGTCAGTCGTCGAGCTTGCGCGGGCCGGCCTTACGGGACGCGTCGGTCACCGGGTGCTCCTCGACGTAGGTCTTGGTCGCCGCGTACTGGTCAGCGATCCACTGGTCGAGCACGGTGATCTCGATGCGCCATTGCCCGCGGCCGCCGATCTTGATCGCGGGCAGGTCGCCCGTGCGGACGAGCGCGTAGACCTGGGCCTCGGTGCTCGAAAGCAGCGTCGCGACGTCGCTCAGCGTGTAGAAGCGTGGAGCCACCGGCGACGTGCGATCGAGGGCTGACTCAGTCCTTCTCGGGCGCATTCGCAGATGATGCCACCCCTGCCCAGAGTGGCCCGGGAGGCGCGGCCTTGGGCGGCGGGGTTACGACGCGCTCCTGAGATGGTTCGCCTTCTCGCTCTTTCGTCGGCTAAAGGGCGCCAACGTGGCGATCCCGCTCAGCTGGACGAAGACATACAGCATCCGCACGCCGCGAGCGACCATGAACACGAACGCCCCTGTAGCGAGCCAGTGAGCGTAGGCAGCCGAATCTGCGCGATCAACCACCTTGCACACTACGAAGACCAGCAGGGCGAGACCGCTTCCGGCGAGTGCCGCAACCCACTGCCTTAGCACCTTGCCGTTGGCAACTTCGCGGAACCGCTCGATAGAAGTGCCGGACAACGCTAGGTACGCGGCCAAGCCCGTTGCGCTGAAACCCAAGAAGATGCCGGTCGCAGTCATGAGGTCCGTGTAGAGGCTCATCCTGTCGGCGAAGGCCATTCCCCCCAGCAGATCCCAGGCCGGACTGAGACGGACCGAAGCTTGCCACGCACCGATCGTGAGGATTCCGGCGGCAAGGTAGTCCACGAGTGGGTGCTCGAGACACCAGTTGCGTACGGTCTTGTATCCGTTCTCCATGACGCCCCCTCCCTGTCCCTTTCCAGACTAGTCCCGCCCGGTGTCAGCCTTCGGGATGCGGCTTATGTCCTGCCGGCCAGCGCGCTTGCGATGTCGTCGTAGAGCGCCTCGTAGGCGGCAGCAATGCCTTGGCTCGCCGACAGGTCGGTGGGGCCCGAGCCCTCCTCGTCGATGTCGACCTCGACCGACTTGGCGACGGACTCATTGATGAAATCGAAGGTGTCGACGCGACCGTCCTCGAGTCGCTTGTACTTCATCTTCGCTTTCGTGACGACCTGACGCGCGTCGTCGTCCTCGACGATCTCTCGGAGCTCCCCAAGCGCCGTGTCGCTAGCCTCGTGCAGGCCTCGATCGATCTTGACGATGACATCGATGGTCACGCCGCCCAGGCGGGTCCGGAAGTTGTCGAAGACGTTTCCGAGCATGGAATTCTGTCCAAGTACCTGCCCAGCGGCCGCGGCATCCATCTCGATCTCCATGCTTGTCAGCTGGTCAACATCGCTCAACGCGCGCAAGGCGTTGATGTCCGCCAAGGCCTTGATGGTGATGGGATCTTCGAAGAAGCCTCCCGCGTTGAGAAAGTCACGGAGAGATGCGGGCCCAGGCGTGTGGGTGCCGGCTCGAAGGACTCCGACGACGTTTCTGGGAAACAGCCCGTAGTGGGTGGGTTCCGCCAAGGTGTCGTCCTTGCCGAGCTGGAGCGGCCGGTAATTGCGATTGTTCTCAATGCGGATCCGCACGTCCCGGGTGATGCGGTCGAGGATGAGCATGTCGCAAGCACGAACACCCTTGCCGTTGGGCTCGTAACACGAGCCCAACAGCTCCATGCGCGCCACGTGAAGGTAGGCATCCTTCGCCGGGAGCGCGCGGACAGCCGCGAGCAAGCCCGTCCAGTCCAGATCTGGCATCTGCTTGCCGTCCTCGTCGAGAATCTCGAAGAAACGGACTGTGCGACTCGGCATGAGGCTCCCCTGTGAGTTTTGTGCATCGGCCGGCCAAGCCTAGGGTCGTGGGGCTTGTAGTGGCCCGAAACGGGGCAACTCAGCCTCAAACAGCCCTGGCATCGAACGCGTGTTCGATGATCCGGCACACTGGTGCCATGGCTGGCGGATCCGGGCGAGGGCACCAACACCCTCTCCCGCCCGTGCCGGCCAGCCGCCGCCATGTCTGGGTCGCGGGCACCCGGGAGGCGCCCGGACCGCACCCTGGTGTCTTGCTCGCATGGGAGCGCCGCGACGGACAGTGGTTCGCGCTCGTCTCCTATTACCTCGAGGGCGACGACGTCTTAGCCCAGCAGTGGCTAGCCGCCGAGCTTGTGACGCGGGTCGGGGCGTGACTGAACGGGCTTGCAGTACCGATGTCGGCGATATGCCGGACACTGATCGCGAGCCGCTTCGCGCCAGGGTGATCGGCAGCACAGGGGAGGTGTGGCCATGTCGGCCGCGACTTGGTTCGGAGTTGTCGGGATTGCATTCAACCTCGTGGGTGCGCTCCTGTCGGGCTGGGCTCTGGTGCAAGACGCCCGCGCGAACGATCACGCTTTGGCGCGTGCCTTGGCGGGGGCAAAACGGGGGTTCATCTGGTACCGGAACCCTCGGCGCTGGCGCCGGAGGAGGATCGTGCGCCTCGACGGCGTGGAGTTGAATGCGGGCGGCGTGGCGATTGCGACAGCTGTGGATGGGGACTGGGCGCCACCGAATGACGACATCGAGCGCATGCAGTTCGAGATCTCGAACCTCAAGGCCCGGCTCGACGGGGTGTCTCGACGGCAGGGCGGCATGCAGAAGCAGCTGTTCGACCTGCGCACGACTCTGCGTCAGGAGGGCCGGGCGCTGCGCGCAGAGGTCAAGAACGCCGCAGTCGGAAGTCTGACGGTGCAGCTCTGGGGTGTGGTGATGGTGGCCATCGGCAGCGTGCTGTCTGCAGCCGCTGTGCTGCTGACGCAGTAGCCCCGCTGGTCGGAAGAGCTCCCCTGAGGGATCTCCGGCGGGCGCTGGTCGGGGTCACTGTCCGCATCCGAAAGGGGGACTTGGACTCTCCCGCCATCGCTCCCCGCGCTGCGAAAGACTCTGAGATCGCAGGTCGGGGTGACGTTGACGCCCACCGGAGTGGCTTGTGGTTCTAGCGGCCCCGCGCCCAGGACATGTCGCCCCAGCTGCTTCCGGACCCGCGTCGAGGCAGCGACGGGAGCTCGCCGTCGTGGACGTATGGGGCGCGCTCGTCCACGCCTCGTGCTGACGCTGGCCGGGCACTCGGCAGGCCGGTCGCCTTCCGCTGACGACGCCTCACGGCGCTCACAGGTCGACCGGCTTCTCGCCGGGCAGCGCCACCCAGTCGGGGAGACGCTCACCCGGCTTGAACACGACCTCGAGCCCCGTCTCGGGATGCGTGGCCGACAGCCAGTCAGCGGTGAAGCGGTGCGGCCGGACCTTGGCGCGGCCGGACTCCTGCGCGGCCTCGTCCATGGCCTGCGCGGCCCGCTCTGCTCGGATACCCATCACGCACCCTGCAGGGCCTTGTAGACGGCGAACGCACGCGGCCGTGCGACTCCGACGTCGCCGCGCCAGTGGGCGACGATGCCGACCTGGCCGTTCTCGGCGTAGCGCTCGGTCAGGGTCTGGATCGTGAGGTCGAGGCGCTGGCCGATGAGCAGCTGCGTCCAGTCGCCGGTGAAGACGTCCGTGGCGCGACCGGTCATGGTGCCCTGCGTGTAGCTCGGGACCTGGTTGGTCGTGAAGCGCTGCAGTGCCTCGACGTCGGCCGGCATGCGCAGCGGCTGCCCGGTGGTGTCGTAGGCCTTGGCGTACTGCCGGGCGGCCTTCGCGTTCCAGATGAGCGCGTTCGGTGCCTCGTTGTAGTCGCGCGGCGTAAACGCCAGGTCGAGCAGCTCGTTGTAGAAGCTCGCGGGCGTCTGCGTCGTGCCGTTCGCGGCGCCCCCGAGCACCGAGGACGCCGCCACGGCGTTGAGGGTGCCCAGGACGCCGCGCGGGTTCGGCGGCGTCGGCAGGTTGACGGTGCCGGCACCGGTCGTGACCGACCCGTAGAGCGCGACGAGGTCGAGCTGCAGCGCGAAGGCTTCGGCGATGGCGTTCGCGACGATCTCGTCGACGTTGTTCGCGTCCTGGAACCACTCGAGCGAACCGACGACGAGCGTGCTCATCGTGGTGGCCGTCAGGGTGACGTTGTCGAACGTCGGGTCGGAAGCGGTGATCGTCGAGCCCTCGGCACGGAAGGCGGCCGTCGGGTCGCCGGTCAGGCGCCCGATCTGGACCGTCTTGGCGTCCATGGGCACGATCTCGGCACCGGCCTGGATCACCGCGGACAGGTTGCGGGCACGGTCGATGATGTCGCCGAACCACACGGTCGGCACGATCGCGGACCCGGACGCCGTCGACATGGCGCGGACGAGCTGGCCGAGCGAACCGTGCTGGCCGGTGACGGCGGCGTCACGCTGGCTCGAGCGAGCGACGGACGCCGCCACGACCTCGTGGTCGCAGAATCGGGTCCCGCGGGCCACCGTGGCGGGCTGCAGGTCGTCCGCGCGGACGAACGAACCACGCGCCGAGGCTGCCGGCTGACCACCGGCGAGGCCGCGGGCGGCGGGCTGCGTCCAGTGGATCTCGCGAGCGAGCGCGTCGGTTGCCTCGTCGCGGGCCAGCTCCGACTCGAGCTCGGCGATCCGGGTGCGCTGCGCCTCGATCTCGCCGTCGATCTGGCGCAGCTCGGCGGCGGCCGCCTGGGAGCGGGTCGCCTCGTCGGCGGTGAGGTCGCGGTTCCCGTCGGCAGCGGCCGCGGCGCGGATGCTGTCAAGGATGGCCTTCTGCGCAGTACGCGCCTGCAGCTTCGTCGCCATCGCGGCGCGAACCTGCTCGATGAGAGTGTGGATGGTCATGACTGTGGTTCTCCATTCCGGCCCCGGACGACACGTCGACGGGGCGCAGCGATGCATTGAGTGATGGAGTGCCGCAGGTCAGTCGGGCCGTGGCGCGAGCGCTGCCTCAAGGTCGGTGAGATCTCCGATACTCCGGACGACCGGGGGTGATCCGAACTCGGGCCGAAACGCGAGTGACCATCTTCCGCGATCGCCGGGCGGAACCTTCCACCTGGCAAGAGCAACGATACAAGGCCACGCCGACAGTCCCCGCGTCTGGCGAGTGTCCTGCGTGGAAAAAAACGTCGGATAGAGAGCGAGGCGACTCCGGGGTCGCGCTGGTGGTCTGGTGTCAAAATTCGCTGCCCTGTGTGGTCGCGGTCAGGGCTCGGTGCCGTAGGCGCATCGTTCGGTCCTTGCCGGCCCAGACACCGAACCCACGGGTCTTGGGTGCGGCTGAGCTGCATTCGTCGAAGACGGGGCACCCGACGCAGAGGCGTGCGGCTTGTCGTCGGTCGTGCAGCGAGTCGGAGAGCCAGCGGGCATCGCCGAGACAGGGCACGGTCAGGTGGACGGCGACGGCGGCCGCGACTGCGCGGACGAGGGTCTGATGCGCTGTCTCGGCTCGGGCCCGGTGTGGGTTTCCGACTTCGTGTGACGTGGTCTGTTGACCTGTCCCGTCCTGTCCTGGTGTTACGCGTAACACGTAGCGTCACCCCTCCCGTAACGTGCACGTATCGAGGCACATCGAGTGGTCGCCCGCATCATGAGCGCGCTTGCGGCGCATGCGGATCCGCGAAGCCTCGGTGTTGCGGCGAACGCCGGGCGGTGGCACGTGATCGTGGATCCGTGGCAGCCGAACGGTTTGTGCGCCGCGGTCCTCGTTCACGAGCGAGAGGATCCCCAGCCTCTCGAGCACCTGCTGAGGGTCGTCCACCTGAGCGACAAGCGCCGCGAGCGCCTTCTTCTTCGGCATGACGCCGTCCCAGTACCTGCCGCGAGAGCACGCCTGGACGAGGCACACGTAGCCCCAGCGCGCCTCGAGTGGGGCGAGATCCCATTCGGGCCACTCGGTGAAGTCGTCGGAGAATCGGAGCCAGCTCACTCGACGCTGCCCATCATTCGCACGGTGATGCCATCTCGCTCCGCGCGTGCGACGACGTCGCCGACGTGCTCCGTCCGGATGGTCCAACCCTTGAGGCTGCGAGCTCGCTGGACCGGGACTCGTTGTGTGCGAAGCCAATCCGCGACGTTGCCACGGAGCAGCGAGTGCCGGCTGCTGGTGGCGATGCTGTAGACGAACATGCGCGACGTCATGACGGCCCCAACGGTTCGCGCATCGCAACGCGGGGGTAGGCCGCTTCGACCTCGGGGTAGCGGTCGTGGTCGAGCGCTCGGTGCACCTGACGCTGCACCCGGCGGCGCGTGCGGATCTGCTCGACCCGGGCCCGCGACCGTCTTACGCTGGCAGTGGAACGCGCCTGCTCGAGGATGCTCCGATCGGCCGCCCCGGTGTCAACGGGGCGGCCTTCCTCGCGGGTCATGCGGCATCACCGCCGCGGAGAAGGGCTGCCAGCCGGTCGCGCTGCGCCCGCGAGAGGGGCGGCGCCTCATCGACGACGCGGCGAATGTAGGCCTCGAGACCAGCGCTACGCAGGTTCTGACGGGCCTCGAGAAGGTCTGGGTCGTCTGCGGTTCGGGATCGAGTCAGGGCCGCAACGCGGGCTCGCTCGTGCCTCAAAGTCGAGGACATGGAAAGGGCCTCTTCCGGGATGCAAAGATCGCCCCCGGTGAGAGGCCTAGATGCAGATCGTGTGTTCCTGCCCGCGCGTCCTGCGTCGCGTCTGTGCTGCTTCGAACCTTAGCAAGTCAGTCGTATCAGCTGCCGCAGAGACACGCGCGCGAGGCCCGCGGTAGCGAGCTGGTTAAGGATCGGCTCGACCGCGGTCATGGCGCGCTGCAGATCCAGACCGCACCGCGGGCACCGCAGGACGGCATTGCGATGCCCCGCTCGGAACCCGGCGGTCGTCTCGCCGGTGTAGCTGTTAAGGCGCCGCCCCCGAGGGCCGTGTGCACCACGGTGCGCGTCGGCAACCCAATGACCGTCCGCCACGTGATGGAAACGTTCGACGGACACCTCTTTGCCATCGTGTGCGGGCTCGTCGCAGAAGACGAGGACGCGTGGCGTCGTCATCGGCCGGCCCAGTCGATGCGTACCTGTTCGGGGGAGAAGCGAACACCTCGTCCCGAGGGCAGGATGTGCACCGTCATGAGCGACTTGATGACCGTGCGAAGTTCCTTGAGCTCGAGGTGGTCTATGGCCTTCACGACATCCGTGGACTGGACGACGCGGGCCAGGGGGGCGGCAACTACCCCGCCACCCTGCTCGAGCTCGAGGCGATCAATCTGAGCCGTCAGTGGGCCGGCCTGGGCCCGGACGGCGTCAGCATCGAGAAGCCCATCGGCTAGCAGCTCCGCAAGCCCGTCTCGACGCCGGCGCAGGTCGCTCACCTGGGTGCGGATCCGCTCGAGCTGGTCGCCGGACTGAAGCAGGTCAGATGCGTCGGAGCGGCTGAGTCGTTCACGCAGAACGCCCACCACGACTTCATCGACGTAGGTCATGTGCCGCGTCGAGTAGCAGGTACGGCACCTGTAGACGAGCCGTCCCTGTGCGTTGGTCGTGGCATACATGACCGCGTCGTCTCGGCCGCACAGGGCGATCCCGCTCAAGAGGTACTTGACCGCGGTGGATGGGGGCGATGCCTTGCGTGCCGGGTCGCGCAGGATCGCGCCGACTCGGGCAGCGACATCGGTCGACAGAATCGTCAGCTGCGCCGAGCCGAAGTCCTCGCCCTTGGACGAAACCCGTCCTGCTGTTCGCGGGTTGAGTAGGACTCGTCTCACGCTGGTGACCGACCACCGGTTGCCGATGGTCGTAGGGATGCCGCGTGTGTTCCAGTCGGAGGCGATGCTCGCGAGGGTGTCGCCGGCGATCACGCGCTCGGCGGCCTTGCGGATCTCTGCGGCCTCACCGTCGACGAGAGAAACGTGGTCACCGTCTCGCTGGAAGCCGAAGGGACGTCGGGTCCAGAGGACCGTGCCGGCCTGCGCGCGCTGCCTGTTGGCGGCAATCTGGCGGGCTGCCTTCTGCTGTCCCTCGTATGCCGCAACTGAGCCGAGGAGTGACGCGACCATCCGGCCCGACGGGGTCGAAAGGTCGAGGTCGGAGGCCTTGACGGTGGCGATCGTGAGCGCGCGCCGTTCCGCGATCTCGACGAGGTCCACGAGGTCTCGGAGACGCCGGTACAGGCGGTCGGTGTGCCAGCAGACGAGCACGTCGTACCGCCCGTCGATCAGGTCCTCGAGCAGACGTCGCCACTCGGGTCGGGGCTTGCCACTCGTCGCCGAGCGGTCGTTGTCCTGGTAGATCTCCTCGACGACCCAGCCGTTGCGCTCGCACAGTTCCCGGCACTCGGCGAGCTGCCGGGAGACGGCCATTCCGTCGCCGGAGCGGTCGAGTGACTGGCGGGCGTAGATCGCTGCGCGCTTGCTCATGAGAGGAACAGTAACGGTTGACAACCGTGGTCCCCATCGTCTTCCTCACCTTGCCGGTGACGGTGCTCTTCGCGCTCTACCCCGGCCTCAGCTTCCTCCACCTCAAGCTCTGACGCCCGGCCCACCGAGTGTCCTGTCACCGCAATCCAACACAGGGAGAAAGAGAATGAACCGCATCATCACGGCACACGCCCGAGCCCGAGCGGCCGTCACGACCGCCGTGTCTCGTCGGATCGCCGGCGCTCGTGACCGTGGGGACGTCCCCGGCTGGGTCCTCATCACGATCATGACCGCGGGGCTCGTCACCGCGCTGTGGGCCCTCGCCGGCCCCCAGCTCGGGCAGCTCTTCAGCGACGCCATCTCGGACGTCAAGGGCCCGTGACGCCCGGGTCGCTCCTGGCCCGGCTGGAGCACCCCTCAACCAGCGCAGCTGATCGCGAGCGTGGTTCTGCCATAGCGGAGTTCGTCATGGTGGCTGCACTTCTGCTGGTTGTCGCGATGGGGGTCTTCCAGCTCGGCCTGGCGCTCTACGTGCGCAACACGCTGATCTCGGCCGCGTCCGAGGGCGCCCGCTACGGCGCTCGAGCCGATGCGCAGCCCGGTGACGGCATCGCACGCACCGAGGCGCTCATCACCTCGGCGTTGAGCTCGACGTTCGCCCAGGACGTGAGCGCCACCCGTTCCGTCACCGCCTCGGGGGTGCGCGTCGTGGAGGTCCGCGTGACGGCGCCGCTGCCGGTCATCGGTCCGATCGGACCCACGGGCGCACTCACGGTGTCCGGTCGCGCCTTCAGCGAGGAGCAGGTCGTGGCCGGAGGCACCCGATGATCCGGCCGCAGGACGTCCTCGCCCGGGCTGGCCGCCGGAGTGACGTCGAGGCTGGTCGCGCCATCCTCGAGTTCATCTTCCTCGGCCTCCTGCTCCTGCTCCCGCTCACCTACCTCGTGCTCACAGCGGCTCGGCTCCAGGCAGCCTCCTTCTCGGCGTCGCTGGCCGGGCGGGAGGCCGGCCGAGCCTTCGTCACGGCGCGGTCCGACGACGACGGCCATGCCCGTGCCCGAGCGGCGGCCCAGCTGGCCTTCACCGACTTCTCCTTCGAGGACGGCGCAGCGGTGTCCGTGGCGTGCGACGGCTCTCCCTGCCTGCGCCCCGACGGAACGGTGACCTCCACGGCGACGATCAAGGTCCGGCTTCCGCTCGTGCCGGACTTCATCGCGTCGCACGTGCCGGCCTCCGTGACCGTCTCGTCGACCCACGTCGCCTCCGTCGACCGGTTCGTGGCGCGATGACGAGCACGTATGCCGTCCGCCTCCGGGCCGTCGTCCGTCGCCTCCGCGCTCGGACAGGTCACAATCGGGCCCGCGACGAGGGCCAGATCGGCGTCCTCGCCCTCGGCCTGTTCGTGCTCGCGACCCTCCTGGTCCTCGGCGCCGTCGACGTCACCGCGGCTCAGCTGGCGCGGATGCGCCTGCTCGACGCCGCAGACTCGGCGGCTCTCGACGCCGCCGATGCGCTCGACGAGCGCGCCGCCTACGAGGGCGGCGTCCTCGACCAGCTCGCCATCACCGACGAGTCCGTGGCCAGCGCCGCCACGGCCCATCTGGCGCGCACGCCGCTGCCGTCCGGGATCACCGCGTGGTCCGTCGTCCCCGGCACCGGCACGAGCGACGGCGCCACAGCCGTCGTGACGATCCAGGGGACGGCCACGCTTCCGATGAGCGGGTGGGTCCTCGAGACCCTCGGCGGCAGCGTCACCATCACCGTGACGTCCCGGGCCCGCGCGCCGCTCGGGTGACTCGGGGCGGCGCCGCGGCACACGGACCACCTGTGGTGATCACCGACCGTCGAGGGGCGGGAGGGAC
The DNA here is from genome assembly GCF_052115065.1 of Terrabacter sp. 2TAF16. Lineage (NCBI taxonomy): Bacteria > Bacillati > Actinomycetota > Actinomycetes > Micrococcales > Intrasporangiaceae > Terrabacter > Terrabacter sp. 2TAF16. Next base: position 346,717 of record NZ_JBFRFZ010000007.1, on the reverse strand, counting down.
ATACGTGGCGCAACCGCCTGATCCGCGTCGCCGACCGACAGGAGCCCCCCCGTGGCCGACCCCGATCCGTTGGAGCACCTTCCGGCTGACCTGCGGCGTGAGGTCCAGTAGGCCGCCGTCGACAAGGCTCTCGCCGAGGCGGACAAGGCCGCGGCGCGACGTCTGCCGTGACGCACGAGGACTCCACGTGTGCGGTCGCGGTGGTCGGGCGCACTCGCCACTGCCGGGTGCACGGTGTCCCTCGACCCCTTCCGGACCTTGGGTCGCAGTCCGCTGCAGAAACGGCTCGGCCGCCCCGCGGGCCGCCGTGAGCACCTTCGACCCGGGGGCGGCCGCGACCGCCAAGGCGGGGGCAGCCACCGCATCCACCGCAGCCACCGAGGCCACCGCTGCGCTGGCCGAGGCGAAGGCCGAGCTCGCTGACCTCCTTGCCGACCCGCCCGTCCCGGACTCGGAGAAGCAGTCCCTGGAGGATGCCGTCGAGGCGGCGCGCCTCGGCCGCGCTGCCGGACGCGAGCACCTGGCCGCCGTGATGCTCGTGGCCGACCTGGGGACGCTCGTGCTCGCCCAGGTCGACGCGTTCCTCGTCTCGGTCGCGGCCACGCCGCCCACGGGTCGGTCGGCGTGGGCGACGGCGCGCATGCTCGAGTGGCTCCGCCTCGCGCCCGGAGCCGGCGGATGTTCCGACCACGAGCGGCCGACCGTCACGCCCGTGGTGCTCGTGCGCTCCGGCAAGGGCGACGTCACCATGACGACGTCCAACCGGGCACTCTGGCTCGCCGACCGCTTCTCGACCGACGGCACCCAGTCCATGTCCTGCCTGTGACTCGACGTGGACACCGACACCGTCCTCGCGGCGGGGGTCGTGGCTCGCACCGGCGCGGTCGGGGGAAGCTGGGCCGCACCCAGGACGTCGCCAACCCCTGATGGCCTACTCACCGAAGCAAAACCTCCAAAACGCTCACACGCCAGACGGATCCGCACTAGCGTCCGTCGACGACGCCCACACCGCCCAGCACGTCCAAGGCCTGGCGGCGTGGCGCGTCGAGACAGGGAGTGATGGCGCCGTCCGAAGGGCGGCGCCATCCGCACGTGCCGCGACCACGGGGTCGCGACGACAGACAGGGAAGCATGCGCACGTTCATCACCAAGGCCCTCGTGGCCACCGCCGGTCTCGGCCTCGCCGTGGCCGCACCCATCGCCGCCGCGACCTCGGCCCAGGCGCTGCCGGCGATCATGATCTACAAGGTCCAGTACGACTCACCCGGCTCCGACACCGGCAGCAACACGAGCCTCAACGCGGAGTACGTCGTCATCAAGAACACGACGCGCAGCAACCGCGTCCTCACCGGCTGGACCCTGCGCGACAAGACCGGCTACACCTACCGGTTCCCGACCTTCACCCTCAAGGCGGGCGCCACCGTGACGGTCCACACCGGGCGCGGGTCCGCGACGTCGACGCACCGCTACTACAACAAGACCTGGTACGTCTGGAACAACTCGGGCGACACGGCATACCTCAAGAACGCCTCGGGCACGACGGTCGACACGTGCGCGTGGAGCGGAGGCGGCACCGCGAAGTACTGCTGAGCCCAGCTCCGTACGACCGACGCCGCACAACGAAGGCCCGCCCCGCATCCGGGGCGGGCCTTCGTCGTGCCCCCATATCTGGGAGTTGTCCCACCAACGCGCCAGTAATGGTCAAGAGATCGTCAAAAAGGCCGCATTACGTCACGAAGTCGATAATTTGGACAAACAGCGCCAACTCCCCTCGAGACCACCTACCCCACGGGTGGTCTCGGCGTCTGTCCGAACACACCGCATGGAGCCCCATCAGTCCTGAGCCCCCAGCACATCCCCCACAGCAGGAGAAGGCACATGAAGCGGATCATCTTCGTCGTCCTCGCAGCCGTCGGTCTCGCCGTCGGCGCGGCCGCACCCTCGCAGGCCGCCAAGCCCACCCCTACCCCCACCGTCACGGCGGCCTACTGGGGCCACTGGGCGACCCAGGCCCTCGTCTACGACTCCACCGGCGGAAACAACTCGTACAAGGTCGCTGAGGCAGTCTCGGAGTGGCGCAAGTCAGGGTGGAACGTGGCCATGACGAGCGACGCCACCAAGGCCAACATCACGGTCCTCGCGCAACAGGCGACCTCGGACGGCGCGATCGGTGATGCAACCCTCGTCAGTGGTGGAGGTGTCATCACGGGCTGCACCGTTCGTCTCGACCCGCTGTTCGCGACCATGTACGCCGGCGAGCACCTCGCCATCCACGAGCTCGGCCACTGCGGCGGCCTGCCGCACTCGACGTCGGCCAAGAGCGTCATGTACCCGTCGACGAACTCCAACACGGCACTCACCCGGCCCACGGCCGCCGACATCCGCTGGATGGCCGGCAACTACTGATCGACCCGCACCACTGCTCGGGGGAGCTTGCACCACAACCACATCGGGCCCGCGGCGTATGCCGTGGGCCCGATGCGCGTCCAGGAGACCCCGGCCACGGGGTGGGAGATGCTCCGGGAGCGCAGCCCGGCGTGCGCGGGGCGGCTCGCCGCTGCCGTAGGCTGTTCGATCGTGGCTGTTGACTTCACGCAAGAGATCAAGGACCTGCGCGCGACGATGGACTCCGTGCGCGGGGTCACGAACCTCGACGAGCTCGCCCGGACCATCGACGAGCTCGAGCAGCAGGCCTCCGCCCCCGACCTCTGGGACGACCCCGACGCGGCGCAGCAGGTCACGAGCGCCCTCTCCCGCGCCAACTCCGAGCGCGACCGCATCCTCGGGATGGACGCGCGCATCGAGGACCTCGAGACTCTCGTCGAGATGGGCCAGGAGGAGAGCGACGCCGCCACCCTCGAGGAGGCCGAGCGCGACCTCGCCACGCTGAAGAAGGACGTCGGCGAGCTCGAGGTCCGCACCCTGCTGTCGGGGGAGTACGACGAGCGGGAGGCCGTCGTCACGATCCGCTCCGGTGCCGGTGGCGTCGACGCCGCCGACTTCGCCGAGATGCTCATGCGGATGTACCTCCGCTGGGCCGAGCGCCACGGCTACCCGACGAAGGTCATGGACACCTCGTACGCCGAGGAGGCCGGCCTCAAGTCCGCCACCTTCGAGGTCAACGTGCCGTATGCCTTCGGCCACCTGTCCGTCGAGGCCGGCACGCACCGCCTCGTCCGGATCAGCCCGTTCGACAACCAGGGTCGTCGGCAGACGAGCTTCGCGGCCGTCGAGGTCATCCCGCTCATCGAGAGCGACGACTCGGTCGACATCCCCGAGAACGAGCTCAAGGTCGACGTCTTCCGTTCGAGCGGTCCCGGTGGCCAGAGCGTCAACACGACCGACTCGGCGGTGCGCATGACGCACATCCCGACCGGCATCGTCGTCTCGATGCAGAACGAGAAGAGCCAGATCCAGAACCGCGCCGCCGCCCTGCGCGTCCTCCAGTCGCGACTGCTCCTGCAGCGCAAGGCCGAGGAGGCCGCGGTGAAGAAGGAGATGGCGGGCGACGTCAAGGCGAGCTGGGGCGACCAGATGCGCTCCTACGTGCTCAACCCGTACCAGATGGTCAAGGACCTGCGCACCGAGTTCGAGACCGGCAACCCGAGCGCAGTCTTCGACGGTGACATCGACGGCTTCATCGAGGCGGGCATCCGGTGGCAGATCGGTGAGAACCGCCGCGAGGACTGACATCTCGGGCGATCTCCGCTTTCGGCGGGCGCGCCGGCCTCCGCGCTCGTAGGGTCGCGTCGTCGGCTCCACCCGACGGCCCCCGCCCACGGTGGGTCGGCGCAGCTCACGCTCCCGCCTGAGAGGTTCCGCCCATGTCACCCCTCCACCGCCTCGTCACGACCCTCGCCGCCCTCCTCGTCGCCGCCACCGTCACCGTCGGGCTGGCTCCCGCGGCGTCCGCCGCCTCCAGCGGCGCCTCCCCGCCATGCAGCAGCGTCCGCCAGATCGGCGACCGGAAGGTCGTCTCCGACCTCGGGATGTCCGCCTTCACCGTCCGCCAGTACGTCGGCTGGTGCCGCGACGCCCGAGGGTCGGCGTGGATGAACTTCACGTCCGTCTACGTCTGGGACCAGTACCACGTGCGCGGCTTCGCCTACCGCTCGCTCTCCGGCGTCGCCGTCCGTGGTGAGCCCGAGGCGCGCGGCTTCACGACGGGCGCCAGCCGCCAGCAGCTGAGCTACTCGACCCCGGTCCGCACGACCTCGCTCTGCACGCAGGGCTGGGGCAAGCTCTCCCGCGCCGGCTCGGAGTCGGCCCAGGGCCTGACGACGCTCGTCTGCTGAGCCCCGGCCGGGCATCGCGGGCCGCCACGCCGGGGCCGGCCGTTTTCCGGGGGTTTCGTCCGTCGGCCCGTAGCCTCGGAGCCGGTCCTGTTCACGCCGGCGTATGCCGTCACGTGCCACCGGGGCCAGCCGCCGTCCCGCTGATGCCCAGCTGATGTCCAGTACGAGTCGAGGCCCGTCGCATGATCCTCTTCGAGAACGTCACGAAGACCTACCCGCGGACGACTCGTCCGGCCCTCGACGACGTCAGCCTCGAGATCCCGCGCGGTGAGTTCGCCTTCGTCGTCGGCACGTCCGGTTCGGGCAAGTCGACGATGATGCAGCTCGTCATGAAGGAGCAGGACGTCTCCCGGGGTCGCATCCTCGTCGCGGGCCGCGACCTCGACCGCCTGCCGGAGCGCAAGGTGCCCGCCCTGCGGCGCGAGATCGGCTGCGTCTTCCAGGACTTCCGCCTGCTGCCCAACAAGACGGTCTTCCAGAACGTCGCCTACGCCCTCCAGGTCCTCGGCAGCAGCCGGGCCCGCATCCGCCAGACGGTGCCCGAGACGCTCGAGCTCGTGGGCCTGGCCGGCATGGAGAAGCGCCTGCCGCACCAGCTCTCGGGTGGTGAGCAGCAGCGCGTCGCCATCGCCCGGGCCTTCGTGAACCGGCCGCCGGTCCTGCTCGCCGACGAGCCCACCGGCAACCTCGACCCCGACACGAGCCTGGGCATCGTCCAGCTGCTCGACCGCATCAACCGCACCGGGACGACCGTCGTCATGGCCACCCACGACACCGTCACCGTCAACGCCATGCGCAAGCGCGTCATCCGCCTCGACCGCGGCGTGCTCGTCAGCGACATGGAGGCCGGCGACTACACGACCGGTTCCATCCCGCGCATCCGGCTCGACGAGGAGGCCGAGGCGCCGCGCCGCGCGGCCGAGCCCGAGGTGTCCGACGGCTACGACGACGGGGACCCCACGGCATACGACACGGACGAGCCGGACGGGCTGCCGCCCATCGGGCGCGACGCCGACGCGCCACGCAGCAAGAGCGGAATCTTCCGGCGGCACAAGGCCGTCCAGACGAGCGACCGCTGAGCGCGAGACGAAGCGAGACACGACATGCGATTCCAGTTCCTCGTCGGCGAGATCGGCAACGGCCTCCGGCGAAACCTCTCGATGGCCGTCTCGGTCGTCATCGTCACGATGATCTCGATGTACCTCCTCGGCCTCGGCCTCATGGGCCAGCGGCAGGTCGACACCATGAAGGACTACTGGTACGACCGCGTCCAGGTCACGGTGATGCTCTGCGCCGAGAAGACCCGCTTCACCAACTGCGCGGGCGAGGCCACGACCGACGCCCAGCGGACGGCGATCAAGGCCGAGCTGGAGGCCCTCAAGCCGACGGTCAAGGAGGTCTACTACGAGTCGCGCGACGAGGCGTTCGAGCGGTTCAAGCAGACCTACAAGAACTCGCCGCTCGCGCGGGCGGGGGAGTCCTACTTCGCCGACTCCTACCGGGTCAACCTCAACGACGCCGGGAAGTTCGACGTCGTCGCGAGCTCGATCAAGGGCATGCCCGGGGTCGCCGACGTCCAGGACCAGAAGAAGCTCCTCGAGAAGTTCTTCACCTTCATGAACACCGTGTCGTGGGCGGCGATCGCGCTCTCCTCACTCATGGTCCTCGCGGCCGTCATGCTCATCTCGACGACGATCCGCCAGACCGCCTTCAGCCGTAGGCGTGAGACCGGCATCATGCGCCTCGTCGGCGCCTCGAACTTCACGATCCGCTTCCCGTTCGTCATGGAGACCGTCCTGGCGAGCGTGCTCGGCGCGGTCCTGGCGATGGGCATGCTCTGGGCCACGGTGCGCTACGGCGTCGTCGGCTTCCTGAGCCAGACCCTGACGGACACCGCCTTCATCGGGGTGGCGGACGTCTACTACGTCGCGCCGTTCGTCGTCGTCGGCGTCATCGTGCTCTCGAGCCTCACGTCCTGGGTGACGCTGCGCCGTTACCTGCGCGTCTGACGCGGCCCGCTCTGCACAATTTCCCGAATTCGCTGCCAGGGACCGAGGCGGCGTCGCATGCTGTCCCGGGCCGGCATGCGGCCCTGATCGTGACGATTTCTCCCCAACGCGAGTGACGTGTGGTACCAATGGAGCATATGTGGCTCATGAGGCGTTCTGAGAAGAGCGGGCCCGCGACCAGGCTGACGGCCGCCGGGCTCGTCATCACGTGTTCCGTCTCCCTGGGATCGGCGCTCGTCGCGCGTGCCGACTCCGTGTCGGACCAGAAGAAGCGCAACGACCAGAAGATCGCCACGCTGGGTCAGCAGCTCGAGGGCACGAACGCCGCGCTCGCGCGCGCCTACGTCAACCTCCAGCGCACCAACGCCGCGCTCCCGATCGCCCAGCAGCGCGTCACCTCCGCGCAGGCGGCCCAGGTGCGCGCCCAGGCGGCCCAGGTGGCGGCCGAGGCCACCGAGGCCCGCGCGATCGCCGCCGAGGCGAAGGCCCGCGCCCACAACGAGGCCGTGGCCCAGAAGCTCGCCGTGGCCAAGGCCAACGAGCAGCGCGCCAAGGAGCAGCTCGCCAAGAGCGGCGCCGACCTCGTCAGCAGCCAGGACGCCCTCGACTCGTACGCCGCCGAGGTCTTCCAGGGGTCCGGCCAGGAGTCCCAGCTCGGGATGGTCTTCGGATCCACCTCACCGGAGGACTTCGCCAACCGGCTCGTCATGGCCGACACCGCGAGTGCGGTCGCCAGCGACACCATCGACAAGCTCGCCGCGATGACGGCCGACAACACCTCGACCCGCTCGTACCTCACGTCCGTGCGCGGCGAGATCGCCGAGCTCAAGCGACAGGCCGAGGCCGCCCTGCGCGGGGCCGAGGCGGCCGCCGCGGCCGCCACGCAGGCCAAGAACCAGGCGATCATCGCCAAGAACAACGCCGTCACCGCCGCGCAGAACGCCGCCGCGGCCAAGACGCAGCTCGACCAGCTGAAGTCCAAGCAGTCGGCCTACACCGCCGACCTCGCGGTGCAGAAGCAGGGCGAGGCCGCAGACCTCGCCTCGGCCCGCGCCGAGTCGGCCCGCCTGCAGGCCGTCCTCGTCGAGCGGGCCCGCCAGGCCCGGATCGCCGAGCAGAAGCGCCAGGCCAGGCTGCGCGCCGAGCGCGCCGCGAAGATCCGCGCCGAGCGGGCCAAGGCCGCCGCCGCCAAGAAGCGCGGACAGGTCTACATCCCCAAGACGCCGCCGCCGGTGCAGAGCGACCCGACTCCGTCGAACTACCTCAGCTACCCCGCCATCGGCCCGACGACCTCCGGCTTCGGCATGCGGTGGCACCCCGTGCTCCAGAAGTGGATGCTGCACGACGGTCTCGACTGGGGCATCGCGTGCGGCACCCCGGTGTATGCCGCGGCGCCGGGCGACATCATCCGCGCGGGTTGGCGGGCGAGCGGGTGGGGCAACCAGATCCTCATCGACCACGGGATCCACCGCGGCGTCGACCTCGTCACGAGCTACAACCACCTGTCGAGCATCGTGAAGTTCGGCGGCAGCGTGAACCGCGGCCAGCTCATCGGCTACTCCGGCACTACGGGCTACTCGACGGGCTGTCACCTGCACTTCGGCACCTACGAGGACGGCACGCCGGTCAACCCCCGCAAGTGGCTCTGACCCGCCCTCCCGGACAAAACCGACTCTGAGCCGAGGGCCCCTTCGGGGTAGCGTTGGTGCGCTGACCACACACCCTCAACGGCGGAAGGACGGTCCGGTGCCGAAGGAGAAGGGGCGGTCGCTCATCGCGAGCAACCGCAAGGCCCGACACGACTACCTCATCGACGACACCTTCGAGGCGGGCATCGTCCTCTCCGGCACCGAGGTCAAGGCGCTGCGGATGGGGCGCGCGTCCCTCGTCGACGGCTTCGCCATGTTCACCGGTGACGAGCTCTACCTCGAGAACGTCCACATCCCCGAGTACCTCAACGGCACGTGGAACAACCACGCCCCGCGTCGCAAGCGCAAGCTGCTCCTGCACCGCGCCGAGCTGACGAAGATCGCGCACAAGACCCGTGAGAGCGGGCGCACCATCGTGCCCCTGGCCCTCTACTTCAAGGACGGCCGCGCCAAGGTCGAGATCGCCATCGCGACCGGCAAGAAGGAGTACGACAAGCGCCACGCGCTGCGCGAGCGCCAGGACAACCGCGAGGCCGACCGGGCGATGAGCGCGGCCAACCGCCGCCGCTGACCCTTCCGCCGGAACCGCGCGACCCGGCGCAGCGTCCGGTGTCAGGATGCAAGGGACCAACGACGTGGAGGCACTCCGATGGCTGGACCGACCGGACCGACCCGATCGAGCGTGACGCGCGGCCGCCGACTCGGCGTGCTGGGTCTGCTCCTGGCAGCCGCGCTGTTCCTGCTCGTACCGGCCGCCGCGCAGGCCGCCGGCGACGAGGGCATGGACTCCTTCGCCGCGGTCTACGACGTGCAGCCCGACGGCAGCATGAAGGTCACCGAGACCATCACGTGGCGCTTCCCGAGCGGCGAGCAGAAGCACGGCATCTTCCGCGACGTCGTGGTGCGGATGGGCTGGAACGGCGAGGAGAACCGCTACCGCTACTACGACCTGACGGACGTCGCGGTGTCGAGCCCGAGCGGCGCGCCCGACGCCTTTCGCGTCACCGACAACGGTGCGGCCAAGGAGATCCGGATCGGCTCCGCCGATGAGTACACCAGCGGCACGCAGGTCTACACCATCAGCTACACGCTGCACGACGTGCTCAACCCGATCACCGCCGACGGCAAGCCAGCCGCCGACTCGAGCACGGCCGACACCGTCGAGCTCTACTACAACGTCTTCGGGACCAACGAGACCACCGTGCGTGACCGCGTGTCGATCACCGTCAAGGCGCCCGCGACGCCGACCGAGGTGGCCTGCTACCAGGGCGTCAACCGGTCGGACACCCCCTGCGAGGCGACGAAGGGCGATCCGGCCCGGTTCTCGGCGACCGGGCTGACCGCGGGCGATGCCATGTCGGTGCTCGCCTCCTACCCGGCCTCGGCCTTCGGCGACGTGCGCCCCGACGTCCGACAGGGTGACTCGGCGTCCTCGATCGGTTCCGACGCGGCCCCGGCTGCCAACGCCGCCGCCTGGGCCGGCGCGATCGGCGCTCCGGTGCTGGCACTGGCCGTGATGGGTGCCCTCGTCTGGAGCCGCGGTCGGGACGAGCGCTACGCCGACCTCACGCCGGGCCTCTCGCCGGCGTACGGCACCGGCGCGGCGGGCGACGGGACCCCGAGTGCCGCCACGGTGCGCGGCGGGTCGTCCCCCGTCGCCGTCCAGTTCCAGCCGCCGAAGGGCGTGCAGCCGGGCATGGTCGGCACGATCATCGACGAGACCGCCAACCCGATCGACGTCTCGGCCACGGTCATCGACCTCGCGGTGCGCGGCTTCATCCGGATCGAGGAGAGCGACGGCGGGGGAGCCTTCAGCCGCACCGATTGGACGCTGAGCCGGCTCGCGCCCCCAGCCGACGAGCGACTGCTGCCCTACGAGCGCCAGCTGCTCGACGGCATCTTCTCCAGCCGGGGCGACGTCGTGCGTCTCTCGGAGCTGAAGAACACCTTCGCGAGCACCCTCAAGCGCATCCAGTCCGGGATGTACGAGGAGGTCGTGACACGGGGATGGTTCCGCTCCTCGCCCCAGACCCAGCGCGGCGCGTGGCAGGGCCTCGGTCTCGTCATCGCCGTGCTCGGCGGACTCATGCTCTTCTACGGCCGACCCGCGATCAGCGCGATCCTCGGCGGCAGCTTCGGTGGCGGGGTCGCCCTCGGCATCGGTCTCGTCGTCGCCGGCCTCATCGTCTGGTTCCTCGGCGGGCGGATGGCCGCCAAGACCGCCGAGGGCTCGGCCGTGCTCGCCCAGTCCCTCGGCTTCAAGGAGTACCTCACGACCGCCGAGGCCGGGCAGATCGAGTTCGAGGAGGCGTCCAACATCTTCAGCCGCTACCTGCCGTATGCCGTCGTCTTCGGTGTCGCGGACCGGTGGGCCAGCACGTTCGCCGACGTCGCGAAGGCGGCCGAGGCCGCCAACCAGCCTCTCGTGATGCCGACGTGGTACGTCTGGAGCGGCAACGCCTTCCCCGACTTCACGAGCATCGCCGACGGTGTCGACTCCTTCTCGACGACATCGACGGGCACCTTCACCTCGACGCCGGGCTCGTCGGGATCGTCCGGCTTCTCCGGCGGCGGTGGCTTCTCCGGCGGCGGTGGCGGCGGGTCGTCCTCCGGCTCCTGGTAGCCCGCACGACCGATGTGACCTTCGGTGCGGGGGAAGGTCCCGGTGACACACGCCGTCGCTACGACGACGCCGGCTCAGCGTCTCGGGACGGTCGTCGCGACGCGAGGGCGAGCAGGGCTCCCACGCCGGCCACGACGCCACAGAGCGGCCACAGCAGACCGGGCGCGACGGCATACACCATCCCGCCCAGCGGGGCGGAGAGCATCGTCCCGCTCGTGGCGGCGCCGGTGTAGAGGCCCTGGTACTGGCCGACGAGATGGGCGGGCGCCGCGTCGAGGACGTGCGCGGTGGCCGTCGTCTTGTAGAGGATCTCGCCGGCGGTGAGCACCACCATGGCGACGACGGCTGCGGCCGTGACGCCCATCCACGTGAGCCCGAAGATGACGAAACCGACTGCCACGAGGGCGTATCCGGTCGCGATGATGGGAATCGCCGGTCGGTCTCGGAGCCACAGGGCCACGGGGATCTCGAGCGCGAGGATGAGCCCCGACCCGATCGCGACGAGGAGCGTGTAGAGCGCGAGCGGCTGCCCGTGGTCGCGCAGGTGCAGGGGGAGGGTCGAGTAGAGCTGGCGGTAGACGAGGTCGACGAGCACGACGCCCGGGAGGAGCAGCAGGAGCGACCGGTCGGCCCGGACCGTCCGCCAGAAGCCGGCCGGGGCGTCGGGCTCCGCGGCCACCGGCGCCTCGTCGGGCAGGAAGCGCGACGTGACGTGGCGCAGCACGAGGGTGAGGACGCCGTCGAGCACGAAGAGCGTGTCGTAGCCGTGCGTGGCGAGCAGGGCGCCGACGGGAGGGCCGATGACGAAGCCCGCGTTGGAGGCTGCGCGGCTCACGGCGACCGACGACCGGCGTGACCCGGCCGGCACGGCGAGTGCCGCGAGCGCACCCTGCCCGAGGGACGCGACGGCGCCCAGGTAGCCCGTCACCGGCATCGTCACGGCGAGCAGCCACACCGGCTGCCACGGGATGAGGGCGGTGAGGACGCCGACCACGCTGGCCGTGAGGAGCAGGACCCGACGGTGGCCGTAGCGGTCGCCGAACCGGCCACCCGTGACGTTCCCGAGGAGCGCGCCGACACCGTTCGAGCCGGCGATGATGCCCGCCGGCACGACGCCCAGCCCCCGCGGTCCGGTGAGGTAGAGCACGAGGAAGAGCATGAGGAAGGCGCTGGCCGAGCTGACGAAGCGCCCGGCGGCCAGCACCCAGACGACGCTCGGGAGGTCACGGAGGTCGCGCACCCGAACATCAGACCATAGTGAGTCTCTTTTAGGAACTCAGTTAGGATGAGGCCATGACCAGGCGACACGCGAGCGCCGCCGACCCGTGCGGCATCGCCCACGCCGTGGGCGTCCTCGGTGACCCGTGGAGCCTGCTCGTCCTGCGCGACGTCGCCGGCGGATGCACCCGTTTCGACCAGCTCGTCACCGAGACGGGGATCTCGCGCAAGGTCCTCGCGCAGCGTCTCGACGCCCTCGTCTCAGACGGCGTCCTCGAGCGCCGCGGCTACTCCGACCGTCCGCCGCGGCACGAGTACGTCCTCACCGCCCTCGGCCGCGGGGCGCTCCCGGTCCTCGCTGCCCTGCAGGAGTTCGGGGACACGTGGCTGCTCGGCGACGGCAGCCCCGATGCCGGTGCCGCCGCCGACTCCAACGAGGTCAAGCGGGTGAGCAGCCTCGTCGGACAGGCGATCCCGCGCCTGCACGCCCTGGACCCCGTCACCGATGTGCCGTTCACGGTGGTCTACTGCTACCCCGGCAACGCGTTCCCCGGGGCCGACGAGATCCCTGGTGGCATCGGCTGCACGCTCGAGTCGTGCACGTACCGCGACCGGCTCGGCGAGTTCACCGACCTCGGGGCCTCGGTTGTCGGGGTCTCGACCCAGCGACCGGGAGAGCAGGCCGCGTTCGCTGCGGCGAACGGCATCCGCTTCCCCCTGCTCTCGGACGCCGACCTCGAGCTGACGACCGCGCTGCGCCTGCCGACCTTCCGTGCGGGCGGCACGACCCGGCTCAAGCGCCAGACACTCGTCGTCGACCGGGACCGTGTCGTGCGCGCCACCCTCTTCCCGATCCCCGACGTCACGGGGTCGGTCGAGGAGGCGCTGGGCCTCGTGCGTGGACTCGGACGCGGCTGACGCGGCTGACGCGGCTGATGTCAGCCGATGACGACGAGCAGGTCGCCACCCTCGACCTGCTGGTGCGCGCCGATGGCGACCCGCGAGACGGTGCCTCCGGTGGGGCTCGTGATGTTGGCCTCCATCTTCATGGCCTCGATCGTCGCGACGACGCCGCCGGCCTCGACGGTGTCACCCTCGGACACTGCGAGGGTGACGACACCGGCGAAGGGCGCGGCGACCTGGCCCGTGACCCCCGCGTCGGCCTTCTCGGCGGATTTGACGTCTGCCTCGACCGAGCGGTCGCGGACGGTGATGGGTCGGAACTGCCCGTTGAGGGTGCACATGACGGTGCGCATCCCCTTGGAGTCGGCCTCGCCGATCGACTGGACCCCGAGGATGAGCCGCTTGCCCGGCTCGATCTCGACCTCGTACTCCTCGCCTGCCTCGAGGCCGTGCAGGAACTCGACGGTGCCGAGCACCGACAGGTCGCCGTAGGACTCGCGCGAGCTCTCGAACTCTTTCGTCGGTCCGGGGAAGAGCAGCTCGTTGAGGGTGCGTCGCGGGGCCTCGACGAGAGCCTGCTCCTGCTCCGGCGTCAGCTCGGTGAGGCGCGGCTTGGACTGGCGGCCGGCCAGCGCCTTGGTGCGGAAGGGCTCTGGCCACCCACCGGGAGGGTCGCCGAGCTCGCCGTTGAGGAAGCCGATGACCGAGTCCGGGATGTCGAAGCGCTGGGGGTCGTCCTCGAAGTCCTGCGGGTCGGCGCCGGCGCCGACGAGCGCGAGCGCGAGGTCGCCGACGACCTTGGAGCTCGGCGTCACCTTGACGACGTTGCCGAGGATCCGGTTCGCCGCGGCATACATGTCCTCGATCGCCTCGAAGCGGTCGCCGAGACCGAGGGCGATCGCCTGCTGCCGGAGGTTGCTCAGCTGGCCGCCGGGGATCTCGTGGAAGTAGACCCGGCCGGTAGGGGAGTCGAGTCCCGACTCGAAGGGCCGGTAGAGGTGACGGACGGCCTCCCAGTAGGGCTCGAGCGCGAAGACGTTCTCGATGTCGAGCCCCGTCGGGCGGTCGGTGTCGTCGGTTGCCGCGACGAGGGCCGAGAGCGATGGCTGGCTCGTCGTGCCGGCCATCGTCGCCGTGGCGGCGTCGACGGCGTCGACCCCGGCGTCGATGGCGGCGAGGAGCGTGCCGATCTGGCCGCCCGCGGTGTCGTGCGTGTGCAGGTGCACCGGCAGGTCGAAGCGTTCGCGCAGCGCGCGGACCAGCCGCGCCGCGGCCGGCGCGCGGAGCAGCCCGGCCATGTCCTTGATGGCGAGCACGTGGGCGCCGGTGTCGACGATCTGCTCGGCGAGGTGGAGGTAGTAGTCGAGCGTGTAGAGCTTCTCGCCGGGGCTCATCAGGTTGCCCGTGTAGCAGAGCGCCACCTCGGCGACCGCGGTGTTCGTCTCGAGCACCGCTTCGACGGCCGGGCGCATCTGCGACACGTCGTTGAGCGAGTCGAAGATGCGGAAGATGTCGACGCCCGTCGACGCGGCCTCGCGCACGAAGGCGTCGGTCACGGCCGTCGGGTAGGGGGTGTAGCCGACCGTGTTGCGCCCGCGCAGCAGCATCTGCAGCGGGATGTTGGGCATGGCCTCACGCAGCGCGGCGAGCCGCTCCCACGGGTCCTCGGCGAGGAAGCGCAGCGCGACGTCGTAGGTCGCGCCGCCCCACGCCTCCATCGAGAGCAGCTGCGGCGTCAGGTGCGAGACGTGCTTGGCGACGTGAAGCAGGTCGCGGGTGCGCATGCGGGTCGCGAGGAGCGACTGGTGTGCGTCGCGGAACGTCGTGTCGGTGACGGCGACGTCGTTCGCCTCGCGCAGCGCTCGCGCGAAGGCCGCCGGGCCGGCGGCGACGAGACGGTCGCGGGCACCGGGCGGCAGGGGCGCGTCGGGGAGCTGGGGAAGCTTGGTGCGGGGGCGGATCCGCGTCGTGACCGGGCCGTTGGGCTGGTTGACGGTGACGTCGGCGAGGTAGCTGAGCAGCTTCGTCGCGCGGTCGGCGCTGATCCGCGCGGAGAGCAGCTCGGGACGCTGGTCGATGAACGAGGTCGTGGCCAGGCCCTTCTGGAAGACCGGGTCGCTGAGGACCGCCTCGAGGAAGGGGATGTTGGTCGAGACCCCGCGGATGCGGAACTCCGCCAGGGCGCGCTGGGCCCGGCGCACGGCGATCGGGAAGGTCATCCCACGGCAGGTGAGCTTGACGAGCATCGAGTCGAAGTGGGCGCTGATCTCGGCACCGACGAAGACGGTCCCGCCGTCGAGGCGCACGCCGCTGCCGCCGGCCGAGCGGTAGACGGTGATGGTGCCTGCGTCGGGGCGGAAGCCGTTGGCCGGGTCCTCCGTCGTGATCCGGCACTGCATCGCGAAGCCCTTGGTGCGGATGTCGTCCTGGCGCAGGCCCATCGACGCGAAGGTGTCGCCCGACGCGATCTGCATCTGCATGACGACGAGGTCGATGTCGGTGACCTCCTCGGTCACCGTGTGCTCGACCTGGATGCGCGGGTTCATCTCGATGAAGACGTAGCGCCCGTCCTCGCCGAGGAGGAACTCGACCGTCCCGGCGTTGACGTAGCCGATCGAGCGCGCGAACTCGACGGCGTCGGCGCACATGCTCTCGCGCGTCGCCGCGTCGAGGTTGGGCGCCGGCGCGATCTCGACGACCTTCTGGTGGCGGCGCTGGAGCGAACAGTCGCGCTCGTAGAGGTGGACGACCTCGCCCGTGCTGTCGGCGAGCACCTGGACCTCGATGTGGCGCGGGTTGACCACGGCCTCCTCGAGGTAGAGCGTCGGGTCACCGAACGCCGACTCGGCCTCGCGCTGGGCGGCCTCGAGCGCGTCGCGCAGGCCCTCTCGGCCCTCGACGCGCCGCATGCCCCGACCGCCGCCACCGCTGACCGCCTTGACGAAGACGGGAAAGCCGATGTCCTCGGCCGCGGCCTCGAGAGTGTCGAGGTCGGTGCCGGGCTCGGAGCCGCGCAGCGTCGGCAGGCCGGCGTCACGCGCGGCGGCGATGGCGCGGGCCTTGTTGCCCGTGAGGTGCAGCACCGAGGCCGGGGGACCGATGAACGTGATGCCGGCGGCGTCGCACGCCTCGGCGAGAAGGGGGTTCTCCGACAGGAAGCCGTAGCCGGGGTAGATCGCGTCGGCCCCGGCCTCGACGGCCTGGGCGACGATGGCCTCGTGGTCGAGGTAGGCGCGGACCGGGTGGCCCTCGTCGCCGATCTGGTAGGCCTCGTCGGCCTTGAGCCGGTGCTCGCTCTTGCGGTCCTCGTAGGGGAAGACGGCGACCGTGCGGGCGCCGAGCTCGGTGGCGGCCCGGAAGGCTCGGACGGCGATCTCGCCTCGGTTGGCGACGAGAACCTTGCGGAACATCGGACCTCCAGGGTGCCGGGGGCGACGGGTGTGGTCCGCGTCGACCACGGTCGGCAGCCTAGTGGCGGGCGTGTCGCTCCCGAGAGGGGTGTTCCCATCCGAGACGGGAATGGCTTGGACCGCCCGAGCGTTCCTCCTGCATACTGTGGACTCCACCCCGGTGGAGCGCAGAGCAGCTTGACAAGTGAACAGCGTGACGTGGACACCCCTCATGGGGGTGATCGGTTTCGACGGTGGTCGACATGTCAGGGGAAGCGGGTCGAGGATGCAGGGTTATCTCGTAAACGCTCCTTGCAAAACCATAGGTGCCAATTCCAAGCGCACCGACTTCGCCCTCGCCGCCTGAGCGAGCCTCGAAGTCTGTCAGCCTGAGCTAGTTTCCGACTCAGTGTCTGGCATCAGCTAGGAAACTTGCTGTGCAGTCATGTTGGGGGGCTGCACGGGACTCTTACTCAACTGGGCCTGTCAGGGGACGCGTGCGTGCGAGCCCTGGGGCCGAGAAAAGCCATAGCGCACTGCACCCGGAGAAGCCCTGGTTTCTCGTCATCGGACGCGGGTTCAATTCCCGCCACCTCCACCACTCACGTGGTGGCCACGTCACGTTGTCGCTGACAAGCACGAGGAGGGCGTCCCGTCGCGGGACGCCCTCTTCGTGTATGCCGTCCGTGTACCGGGCTCGGTACGAGCGGCGGGTCGCTGCGAGTGTGGTGTCCCGTCTAGGACTTGATGCGCGCGAGCACGTAGTGTCCGTCGCGCTGGGTGAACGTCGCGCGCACGCCCACCCTCACGCCGTTGATCGTCAGGTGGCAGTCCGTGTGCGTTCCGACCTTGAGGTCGGGGAAGTTCGCACAGCTGATGGCCCCGATCTTGTCGGCAGGGCGCCTGGCCTTCGCGGTGGCAGCGATGCGGGCCGCCAACATCTTGCCACTCGTGGCCGGGTTGAACTCGATGATCGACGGTGGTGGCGTCACCGTCTGCGTGACGGTCGGTGGCGCCGCCGGGATGCCCTGGGTGCAGCCCCCCAGAGCCATCACCGCCAGACCTGCCACCACGCCACGGCGAGCGTAGACAACGGTTCGCATGCGCATGCGCACCTCCGCCTCTTTGGCTCCGCCTCACCGGCGATGCCCTCTCCGATCAGTATCGGCATCGGGCGCCGCGGACGAAGCGAAACGGCCGACGTGTCAGTCGACCATTTCGCCTGGGGAGCATGTCGCCGGCGAGGCGTTGCGTCAGGCCGGGTCGGTGCTGGGGGCGCCGGCCGCCTCGGCCGCCATCTGCTCCTTGATCGGGGCCATGTCGAGGTTCTTGACCTGCTCGATGACGTCCTGGAGCGCGGACTGCGGCAGCGCACCGGGCTGGGCGAAGACGAGCACGCCCTCCTTGAAGGCCATCAGGGTGGGGATCGAGGTGATGTTCGCCGCCGACGCAAGGGACTGCTCGGCCTCGGTGTCGACCTTGCCGAACACGATGCCCTCGTTGTCACCGCTCTGCGAGGCGGCGTCGTAGACCGGGGCGAACTGTCGACACGGGCCGCACCAGGACGCCCAGAAGTCGACCAGGACGATGTCGTTGTCGAGAACGGTCTTCTCGAAGGACTGCGCGGTCAGGTCAGTGGTAGCCATGTCTCTCCCAACGATCGGTGTGTGACGGGTATTCCGCCCTCAGCGCAGTTCCCACGTGACGGTGACGGAGGCCCCGAGGTCGAGGTCACCGCCCTCGACGGGCATGCCGCCGGCGTCCATCGAGGCCGCCATGAGATTCATCTCGCGGCGCTGGACCGGGATGGCGCCCGCCTCGGCCACCCCGAGGACTGCGCCGAGCTCGGCGCCGGAGAGGGCGGCATACTGCTGCGCCTTGTCGTGGGCGTCGGCGAAGGCTGCCTCCCGGGCGCGCCGCAGTCCCTCGCTGCGGTCGGACACGTCGAGTCGCACCTGGTCGACGAGCAGGGCGTTGCCCACGGCTGACGCGGCGGCCTCGAGGATCTCGCCGACCGACTCGAGCCGGCGCACGGTGACGGCGAGCCGCTGCTGGGCCGTGAAGCCGACCGGGACACCGGTGTTGTCCCAACGCTGGTTGACGCCCGCGTCGAGGGTGCGGATGTCGGCGTCGGCCACGTCGTGGTCGCGCACGACCGCCCCGACCTTCGTGATGCCCTCGGCCGCCCCGGCGAGGGCCGCCGCGACGTCGTCGGCGTCGTGCCCGACCCGCAGGTCGAGGCGCACGACGTCGGGGGAGACGGCGGCCCTCCCGGCGCCGTTGACGGTGACCGTGCGCTTGCCCATGGGGTTCCTCTCGTCGCGGCCCTCGCGGAGCGGGTCGGGGCCCTCGTCGCAACCTACCTAGACTGCGGTGCCATGACGAGCCTCCCGCGACGGTCCGCCCCCACCTCGCGCCGCGTCGTCGGCCTGGCGGTCGCGGCCGTCGTGACGCAGCTGCTCGTCCTCTACTGGCCCGTCGTCACCGTCGAGGGCCCGGTGAGCTGGACCGACAAGGTCGTGCACCTTCTCGTCTTCGCCGTGCCGACGTATGCCGTGGGGCGGGCCCTGCGTTCCGTGCGCACCGCGGTCGTCATCTTCGCGATCCATGCGCCGGTGAGCGAGCTGGTGCAGCACTTCCTGCTCCCCGGGCGCTCCGGCGACGTGTGGGACGCGGTGGTCGACCTCGTCGGCGTGGCGCTCGGGGCGGCCGTGCTCGTGGTCGGGGCCCGGCTGCGTCGCTGGTAGACTTGGCGGCATCCGACTCCGAGGTCTCCTCGGATCACGACGGAAGAGATGGCGCCGGGGATGCCCGGCGGGCAGGCTCGTCCGACGAGGTGACACCCCTACCGGAAGACAGCGCAGACGGCGCGGCCCGGCACCGACGCGGAGCGGATCCGAACACCGGACGGCACAGATGCCGGGGACCGGTACACATGGGGCGCAGAGATTCCTGCGCCTGAGGCTCGTCTGCATGGTCGTGGTGTGACTCACGGCTCGAGGCGAAGTCTGCATCGAGTCAAGAGAGTTGAATACGCAATGCCCAAGCACACCTCCTCCGGCGCGCCCAAGAAGGCCCGCTGGTCCACCGAGAAGAAGGCCGCCGCGACCAAGAAGCCGCACCGCGGACAGGGTGGACAGAAGTCCTCCGGTTCCTTCTCCGGGCCCAGGACCTCCCGCCCGGCATCGTCGGGCTCCTCGCACGTCGGTGGCCGCGAGTGGCGAGCCCCGCGTGACGAGCACCGTTCCTCGGACCGCCGCGACGACCGCCGCGATGACCGCCGCGATGACCGCCGCGATTACCGTGGTGGCTACCAGCGCCGCGACGACCGTGGTTTCCAGCGTCGCGAGGACCGCCCGAGCTTCGAGCGTCGCGACGAGCGTGGCGGATACCAGCGTCGTGACGACCGCCCGAGCTTCGAGCGTCGCGACGAGCGTGGCGGATACCAGCGTCGTGACGACCGCCCGAGCTTCGAGCGTCGCGACGACCGTGGCGGTTACCAGCGTCGTGACGACCGTGGTGACCGCGGTTTCCAGCGTCGCGAGGACCGTCCGTCGTTCGACCGTCCCCGTGGCGACCGCGACGACCGTGGCGGTTACCAGCGTCGTGACGACCGTGGTTTCCAGCGTCGCGAGGACCGTCCGTCGTTCGACCGTCCCCGTGGCGACCGCGACGACCGTGGCGGTTACCAGCGTCGTGACGACCGCGGTGACCGCGGCTTCCAGCGTCGCGAGGACCGCCCGTCGTTCGACCGGCCCCGTGGCGACCGCGACGACCGTGGCGGTTACCAGCGCCGTGAGGACCGCCCGTCGTTCGAGCGCCGCGATGACCGTGGTGGCGACCGTGGTGGCTTCCAGCGCCGCGAGGACCGCCCGCGCTTCGAGCGCCGCGACGACCGTGGCGCCGACCGCTTCGCCGACCGTTCCGCCGACCGGGCTCCCGTGAGCTTCGACGACGCCGAGGCCGAGCGCATGGACGCCGACACCTGGACCAAGTCGACCCGCGCGGACGTGTCCGACGGACCCGTCGACGTCGCCGCCGACAACGGCTTCGCCGCTCTCGGCCTGCCCGAGCGGCTCGTCGAGCGCCTCGCCCGGGAGGGCATCACCTCGCCGTTCCCGATCCAGACCGCGACGATCCCCGACGCGCTGGCCGGCAAGGACGTCCTCGGCCGCGGCCAGACCGGCTCGGGCAAGACCCTTGCCTTCGGCCTGCCGCTCATCGCCCGGCTGCTCGAGGCCGACCTCAAGCGTCGCCCGCGCAAGCCGCACGCCCTCATCCTGACGCCGACGCGCGAGCTCGCGATGCAGATCTCCGACGCGCTCGAGCCGCTCGTGCACGTCGCCGGCCTGCGCCACAAGCTCGTCGCCGGTGGCCTCAGCTACACGACGCAGATCAACGCGCTCAACAAGGGCGTCGACATCCTCATCGCGACGCCGGGCCGTCTCAACGACCTGCTCGAGCGTGGCGCCGTCGAGATGGACGACATCGCGATCACCGTGCTCGACGAGGCCGACCACATGGCCGAGATGGGCTTCATGGCCGAGATCACGACGAGCCTCGACAAGATCCCGTCCGACGGCCAGCGCCTCCTCTTCTCGGCGACGCTCGACCGCGGCATCGACGCGCTCGTCGAGAAGTACCTCACCGACCCGGTGACGCACTCGACGAACGACGCCACCGCGTCGGTCGAGGGCATGGACCACCACGTCCTGCTCATCGACCCGCAGCACAAGAAGGTCATCACGGCCGAGGTCGCCAACCGCGAGGGCCGCACCGTCGTGTTCTGTCGCACCAAGCTCGGCGCCGACCGCATCGCGCTCCAGCTGCGCGAGCAGGGTGTCATGGCGGCCGCGCTCCACGGTGGCCTCAACCAGGGCCAGCGCAACCGCGTGCTCGGCGCGTTCCGTGACGGCACCCTCCCGGTGCTCGTCGCGACCGACGTCGCGGCCCGCGGCATCCACGTCGACGACGTCTCGGTCGTCCTGCAGGTCGACCCGCCGGCCGACCACAAGGACTACCTCCACCGCTCCGGTCGTACGGCTCGCGCCGGCGACAAGGGCACCGTCGTGACCCTCGCCCTGCCGCACCAGCGTCGGACGATGGAGCGTCAGCTCAAGGACGCCGGTCTCGAGATCTCGCCCGTGCGGGCCACGCCCGGCGACGCGATCATCGCGGCGACCGGTGCGACGACCCCGAGCGGTGTCGCGATCGCCGAGGACGAGTTCCAGCGCCTCATCGCCGGTCCCAAGGCGCACCGTCGTGGGCCGGCCGGGCCGCGCGGTCCGCGCCAGGTCCAGCGCAGCGGCTCGCGTCCGCAGCACGGTGGCGGTCGTTCCGAGGACCGTCGAGGCCGTCGCACCGACCGCGGTGACGGTCTCGTGTCCCGCTGGGGCGACGACGACCGCCGTGGTCAGCGGGGCGCGCGCTTCTGAGCAGTCGCCGGTGTGGAAGGCTGGGCCCGTGAGCTCGACGTTCCACACCGGCCGCCTCCTCGTGGCGACGCCGTCCGTCGGGGGTGACGTGTTCCATCGGTCCGTCATCCTCATGCTCCACCACGACGACGGCGGCGCCCAGGGCGTCGTGCTCAACAAGCCCCTGTCGGCCGAGGTGGACTCGGTGCTGCCGGGCTGGCAGCGTGTCGTGACCGCCCCGCACGTCCTCTTCCAGGGCGGGCCGGTGTCGACGTCGTCGGCGCTGGGGCTCGTCACGGTGCCGGGCGACGAGCCGGAGCCGCTCGGGGTCAAGCGCCTCTTCGGCTCGATCGGCCTCGTCGACCTCGACGTGCCGACCCCTGTCGTCGCGGCCGAGCTGGCGGGGCTGCGGATCTTCGCCGGCTACTCCGGGTGGGAGTCCGGCCAGCTCGAGAACGAGGTGGTGCGCGGCGACTGGTACGTCGTCGACGCGGAGGTGCGCGACGCCTTCACGCCGCGGCCGGAGGGGCTGTGGCGTGAGGTGCTCCGACGCCAGCGCGACAGCCTTGCGTACGTCGCGAACTTCCCCGACGACCCGTCGATGAACTGACGTGGCCGCCACGGGGCCCGTGCGGCCCGACACCGAGGAGCATCCCGGGATGCCGAGGTCGACCAGGCGAGTTGCCTTCGTCGACAGCGGTCTCGGGCTCCTCGGGTACGCCGACGCCCTCCACGCGCTGCGGCCCGACCTCGGGCTCGTGCTGTCGCTCGACCCGGACAACATGCCCTACGGCCCGCGCACGCCCGCCGAGGTCCAGCGACTGATCCTCGCCTCGGCGCGCGCCACCCTTCCCCACGAGCCGGCCGCGATCGTCGTCGCGTGCAACACCGCCTCGGTGCACGGGCTCGGCGCCCTCCGCGCCGAGCTCGAGCCGGCCGTCCCCGTCATCGGCACGGTGCCGGCCATCCGCCCGGCGGCCGCCGGGGGAGGGCCGGTCGCCGTGTGGGCCACGGCTGCCACGACGTCGAGCGACTACCTCAGGGGCCTCGTCGACGCCTTCGCCGCCGACGTCGAGACGTATGCCGTCGCAGCCCTGGGACTCGCCGAGGCCATCGAGTCCGGTGACCCCGACGCGGTCGACGCCTGCATCGCGTATGCCGCGTCGCAGACCCCCGCGGGCGTGCGTTCGCTCGTCCTCGGGTGCACCCACTACGGGCTCGTCGTCGACCGGATCGTCGCGGCCCTCGGGGACGGCGTGACGATCCACGACTCTCCCGTCGCGGTGGCCCGCCAGACCCTGCGGCGCCTCGGCCTCGAGCCGGCGCCGGACGCCCCGGAGGCCGGCGTCGAGGCGGTGCTGCTGAGCGGCCGACCCGGTGCGCTCCCGGCGTCGTGGGGGGCTTATCCCGCGGGGGAGCGGCTCCTCCGGGGGGCGGCAGGGCGGCATACACTCTCGTCATGAGCACGATGCCTCCCGACCCGTTCGAGCCCGAGCCCGAGCCGCTGCGGCGCACGAGCACGGCCACGATCGAGCGTGAGGAGGTCCGCGAGGAGCTCCAGGAGCCCGGTGACCACGAGCGCTTCTCGCACTACGTGCGCAAGGAGAAGATCCTCGAGAGCGCGCTGTCGGGTGAGCCCGTCGTGGCCCTCTGCGGCAAGATCTGGGTCCCGGGCCGCGACCCCCAGAAGTTCCCGGTCTGCCCGGTCTGCAAGGAGATCTACGAAGGTCTTCGCGACCCCCAGGACGGCGGCGACGGCGACCAGGGCGGCGGCGGACAGTCCTGAGCGACGCGTCCGCGGGTGCCTGACCACACCGCCCGACCGAGGGGCTTTCCTTAAGGGTTCTTTACTCGCCCCGGCTCCGCCACTGACTGTCGCGTACCTACAGTCGCTGGGATCGTCGCCCGATCGGGTGTCGTGTCGGACGAGAAAGGTCACCCCATGAAGCTTCGCTCCCTGATGCTCGCGGCACCGCTCGCACTCGCCGCAGCGTCCCTAGGCGCGCCGGCGCAGGCCGCACCCGTGATGGAGGGGCACGGCAGCGCCGCGTGTCTCGACCCGGCGGCCGTGGGCGCGGTCGGAGCCCGTGGCACCCATGGCACCGCCAAGGACCCGCACGAGCTGACCGACGCACAGGTGCGCGCCAACGAGGCCGCCCTGACGAAGGCGCTCGAGGCCAAGGGCCTGACCCGGGACTCGTCGGGCAAGGTCGTCAGGGAGGGCCAGAAGGGCAAGCCGGGCACGGGCAGCACCTTCGCCCCCACGACGGTCAAGGTCTACTGGCACACCATCACCAACGGCACCCAGGGCGCCGTCAGCGGCAGCGCGATCAGCAGCCAGATCAGCGTCCTCAACAACGCCTACTCGGGGACCGGACTCAGCTTCAGCCTCGCCGGCTCCGACTCGACGAGCAACTCGTCCTGGTACACCGTGACGCCCGGCTCAGCGGCCGAGAAGAGCATGAAGACGACGCTCCGCAAGGGCACGATGGCCGACCTCAACCTCTACTCGGCCAACATCGGCCAGGGGCTGCTCGGCTGGGCGACCTTCCCGAAGAGCACGTACGACGCCATGGACGGCGTCGTCATCCTCACGGCCTCCCTGCCCGGCGGCAGCGCGACGAACTACAACCAGGGCGACACGGCCACCCACGAGGTCGGCCACTGGGTCGGGCTCTACCACACCTTCCAGGGCGGCTGTAACGGCAACGGCGACTACGTCGGCGACACACCCGCCGAGGCCAGCGCCGCCTACGAGTGCCCGACCGGCCGCGACACGTGCACGAGCCCCGGCCTCGACCCGATCAAGAACTTCATGGACTACACGTACGACTCCTGCATGAACACCTTCACGGCGGGCCAGGTCTCGCGCATGCAGGCCCAGTGGACGGCGTACCGCGCCGGTCGGTGACCACCAGCGCGCCTGCTGCTCGACGTCGCGAAACCGACTGAGCGGCATACCATCCAGGCCGAGGCCCCGCCCGCAAGGCGGGGCCTCGGCATGTCGTCCTCGGGGATTCGTTACGGTGGCCTCTCTATGAGTTCAGGGGCCGCCTTCCACCTCCCACCCGCCTTCCCAGAGCGGGCTGCGTGGGGTACCGCCAGCAAGCTGCGAGCGTGGCAGCAGGAGGCCCTCGACCTCTATCTCGGCAAGGCGCCGCGTGACTTCCTCGCGGTCGCCACACCGGGCGCCGGCAAGACGACGTACGCCCTGCGCGTGGCCACCGAGCTGCTGAGCGCTGGCATCGTCTCGCGCGTCACCGTCGTGGCCCCCACCGAGCACCTCAAGACCCAGTGGGCCGACGCCGCCGCACGCGTCGGCATCAGTCTCGACCCGAAGTTCAGCAACAGCATCGGCCGGCACAGCGACGACTACCACGGTGTAGCCGTGACCTACGCGCAGGTCGCCTCGCGCCCGTCGCTGCACCGCGAGCTGACGACGTCACGCTCGACCCTCGTCATCCTCGACGAGGTGCACCACGGCGGTGACGCGAAGAGCTGGGGCGACGGCATCCGCGAGGCCTTCGAGCCCGCGACCCGTCGGCTCTCGCTGACCGGCACGCCCTTCCGCTCCGACACCTCGCCGATCCCGTTCGTCACGTACGAGCTCGACGCCGAGGGCACCCTCGTCAGCTCGAGCGACTACACCTACGGCTACGCCGAGGCACTGCGCGACGGCGTCGTGCGACCCGTCCTCTTCATGGCCTACGGCGGCAGCATGCGCTGGCGCACCAAGGCGGGCGACGAGCTCGAGGCGCGCCTCGGCGAGCCGATGACGAAGGACTTCGTCGCCCACGCGTGGCGCACGGCGCTCGACCCCAAGGGCGAGTGGATCCCCGCCGTCCTCGCCGCTGCCGACCGCCGCCTCACCGAGGTGCGCCGTCACGTCGAGGACGCCGGTGGCCTCGTCATCGCGTCCAACCAGACCCAGGCGAGGGCGTATGCCGCCATCCTCCGCTCGCTGACCGGCGAGGCCCCGACGGTCGTCCTCTCCGACGACCTCGGCGCGAGCAAGCGCATCGAGGACTTCGGCGCGAGCGACGAACGCTGGATGGTGGCCGTCCGCATGGTGTCCGAGGGCGTCGACGTGCCGCGCCTCGCGGTCGGGGTCTACGCGACGTCCACCTCGACGCCGCTCTTCTTCGCCCAGGCCGTCGGACGATTCGTCCGCGCCCGCCGGCGGGGTGAGACCGCGTCGGTCTTCCTGCCCTCGGTGCCCGTGGTCCTCGACCACGCCGCGCGGCTCGAGGAGCAGCGCGACCACGCCCTCGACCGCAAGCCCAACCCCGACGACATCGGCCAGATGTGGGCCGAGGAGCAGAGCCTGCTCGACGAGGCCAACCGCGCCGACAGGGCGAGCGGGGCCCTCGACGAGGGCGCCTTCGAGGCGCTCGAGTCCGACGCCCACTTCGACCACGTGCTCTTCGACAAGCAGCAGTGGGGCATGCACGCCCAGATCGGGTCGGAGGACGAGGAGGAGTACCTCGGCCTGCCGGGCCTGCTCGAGCCCGACCAGGTGTCGGCGCTGCTCCGCGAGCGGCAGAGCCGTCAGGTCAAGAAGGCCCCCCAGGGCGCCACCGCCCCCATGCCCGTCGCCGCCCACCGGGCCCTCGCTGCACAGCGCAAGGAGCTCAACACGCTCGTCTCGACGTACGCCCGTCAGAAGGGGCTGCCGCACGCCAACGTCCACATGGACCTCCGGCGTGTCTGTGGCGGACCCGACCTCGCGGCCGCCTCGACCGAGCAGGTCACCGAGCGCATCGACAAGATCCGGCTCTGGCTCGTCGGCCGACGCTGAGGGTTCACGAAACCGACCGGTGCTGTCGGCCTATGGGCGGAAGTGTCCGGCTATGGTCGTGCACTGCGCCTCGGGGGCGAGCCGCGCACCGTGTACCGGGACTGCTCCGATCGAGCACCTGACAGCGAAGGACGACATGAGCACCGACCCCACCCCTGACCTCCTCGGATCCTCCACCACCCGTCGCCAGCTGCTGGCCCTCGCTGCCGTCGGCGGCGCGGGCCTCGCGGCCGTGCGTTCGGCCGCGCCCGCCGAGGCCGCTGCCGCGCCCGGCGCGGGCACCAACGGCGAGGTCGTCCGGCTGACCGTGCTCGGCACGACCGACCTGCACGGCAACGTCTACAACTGGGACTACTTCAAGAACGCCGAGTACACCGACGCCAAGGCCAACGACATCGGCGTGGCCAAGGCCTCCTCGATCATCAAGGCGATCCGGGCCGAGGTCGGCGCAGAGCGCACCCTGACGATCGACGCCGGCGACACGATCCAGGGCACGCCGCTCGCGTACTACTACGCCAAGATCGACCCCATCACCGGCGGTTCGACGCACCCCATGGCCGCGGCGATGAACCAGGTCGGCTACGCCGCCGCCGCGCTCGGCAACCACGAGTACAACTACGGACTCGACACGTTGCGCGCCTTCGAGAAGCAGCTGAACTTCCCGCTCCTGTCGGCCAACTCCGTCGACTGGAACACCGGTGCCCCGGTCTTCAAGCCGTGGGTCATCAAGACGGTCAAGCTGCCCGACACCAAGGCGATCAAGGTCGGCATCCTCGGCCTCGTGACGCCCGGCGTCGCGATCTGGGACAAGGCCAACGTCGAGGGCAAGGTGAAGTTCCCCGGCATCATCGAGCAGGCGAAGGTCATGGTGCCCCGCCTCAAGGCCGCCGGGGCCGACGTCGTCATCGTCGCGTGCCACTCCGGCGACAGCGGCAAGTCGTCGTGGGGCGACGCGCTGCCCTACGTCGAGAACGCGAGCGCGCTGCTCGCCGAGCAGGTCCCCGGCATCGACGCCGTCCTCGTCGGCCACGCCCACCTCGAGATCCCGCAGCGCTACGTCACGAACGCGCAGACCGGCAAGAAGGTCCTCCTCTCCGAGCCCTACTACTGGGGCATGCGCGTGACGCGGATGTCGATCGACGTCCAGAAGGTGCGCGGCCAGTGGCAGGTCGTCCACTCCGAGGCGACGCTCTACAACTCCAACGTCGCGCCCGAGGACCCCGCCGTGACCGGCGCCGTCGCAGCCGCCCACCAGAAGGTGCTGACCTACGTCAACGGCGTCATCGGCACGTGCACGCAGGCCATGTCGGCGTCGACGTCGCGCTACGAGGACACCGCCGCGATCGACTTCATCAACTACGTCCAGGCCGACGCGGTCAAGAAGGCGCTCGCGGGCACGCCCGAGGCGTCCCTGCCGGTGCTGTCGATCGCCGCGCCGTTCAACAAGCTCGCCGCGATCCCGGCCGGCGACGTGACGATCCGCGACGTGGCAGGCCTCTACATCTACGACAACACCCTCCTCGGCATCGTCCTCACCGGAGCCCAGGTCAAGGCGTACCTCGAGAAGAGCGCGGAGTACTTCAAGCCCTGCACGACGACGGGCCCGGTCGCCGCCGACACGATCACCAACGCCAACGCGACCCCCGACTACAACTACGACGTCATGGGTGGGCTCGACGCCGACCTCACCTACGACATCGACCTCGCCAAGGCGGTCGGCTCGCGGATCGTGAACCTCGCGTATGCCGGCAGCCCGGTGGCGCCGGACGCGCGCTTCGTCGTCGCGATCAACAACTACCGCCAGTCGGGAGGCGGCAACTTCCCGGGCGTCGTGGCCGCCCCGGTCGTCTACAACCGTCAGATCGAGATCCGCCAGCTGCTCATCGACTGGGCGACCGCCAACAAGGTCATCGACCCGGCGGCCTTCTCGAGCATCGACTGGAAGCTCGTCACCAACGGGAGCCCGATCACCGTCACGCCCTGACGTCGCGGGCCCGGCCGGGATGTCCCGGCCGGGCCGGTGCCGTCGGCGGTCATCCGGTGGAGGCCGGACCGATGGGCCGGTTGGATGAGCGGCTGCGTGCGTTCGAGGAGCTCGTGGACGAGGCGGTCGACGCCGACGTGACCGGCTGGGGGTTCGGCTGCGGCGGACCTGGGACGAGATCGCGCGGGTGCTCGTCGACGGCGGCACCTACCTCGCCCAGCACGTCGGCCCGGCCTCGGCGTTCGAGCTCATCGAGCAGTTCCTCGGCCCGCTCCCGCGGGAGCGGCTGGGTCGCGACCCGGAGGCCGAGGCCCGGGAGGCCCGCGCGGCGGGCCTCGACGTCGTCGACCTGCAGACCGCGCGGTGCCGGATGGAGCTGTACGACGTGGGTGCCGTCGTGTGGCTCTTCGCCCACTCGACGCGACACCTCGTCGAGGCGCGCCGCCGCTGACCCGTGCCGGCGGCTGCTCCGGCGGCCGCTCGGGGGGCGTCCCGCCGCCTGGGAGTTCAGCGGGACGCCCCGTCCCGGCCGACCGGTTGGTGGGACGTCGGCACGGCAGAGGCGTACCCGCCGGGACAGGGGAGCACCGACGGGTACGCATCTCCATTCTCGCGGATCGAGGGTCGCCGCGTGCACGGTTTCGACGGGATCACGTCATGATCTGGGCGCTCGATCGTCTACCAGTCGACGGGACACGACCCCTGTGCCGTCCGGGGCCTCGGGCCGCCCGTGGAGGAGCGCCCGAGGCCCTGCTCCGTCGCGTCAGGCGCCGACGAGGACCTGGTAGCCCCAGGCCGGCAGGGTGTACTGCTGGCCCTGCGCCAGCTCGAGGGTCTCGCCGCTGAAGGCGTCGCGCCACGAGCCCGCCTGCGGGCCGTCGCCGAGCGTCACGGTCCGGTCCTCGTCGCTGAAGTTGAACGCCCCGAAGACCCGGTCGTCGCCGACGGCTCGCACGAAGCTCAGCACTGCCGCCTCGGCCGAGTTGGGGACGCGCACCATGCGCCCGCCCGCGGCGCCGTTCCACAGCGCGGGGTGCGCCTTCTTGAGGGCGAAGAGCTGCCGGTAGAGCTCGCCCTGCGCGTCCTCGCGCCACTCGATCTCGTC
Source organism: Terrabacter sp. 2TAF16 (assembly GCF_052115065.1). Classification (NCBI taxonomy): domain Bacteria; kingdom Bacillati; phylum Actinomycetota; class Actinomycetes; order Micrococcales; family Intrasporangiaceae; genus Terrabacter; species Terrabacter sp. 2TAF16. The sequence continues at coordinate 317,330 of NZ_JBFRFZ010000007.1, read as the reverse complement.
CTTGTCGAAGAAGATGAGCCGCTTGTCGCTGCCCGCCTCCTGCCCGTTGTAGACGAGCGGCATGCCCTCGCTGACGACGGACAGGACGATCGCCGGAAGGAGGGCGTCGCCGAACTGCTCGTACTCGGTGCCTTCCCACGCGTTCTTGTCGTGGTTGCTGACGAAGAGCATCCGGTAGGCGTCGCGCTGGTAGAAGCGGTCGTTCCACGCGTAGTAGACCTTGAGGGCCTCGACGTCGGCCTTGCCGTGGGCGATCTTGTGGAGCGTCTCGTTCCAGCTCCAGCCGTACGTCATGTCGAAGGCGCGAACGTGCAGGTCGCGCGACTCCCACTCGGCGAGCATGAAGACCGGCTTGATCTCGTCGAGCTCGCGGCGGACGTTGTCCCAGAAGTCGACGGGCACGAATCCGGCCACGTCGCAACGGAACCCGTCGACATCGACATCTCGGACCCAGAACTTCATCGCCTCGGTCATGTAGCGACGCAGGTCGGGGTTGTCGTAGTCGAGGTCGATGATGTCGTCCCAGTCCCACCAGGGCGTGGGGCGCAGATCGCCCTTCCAGTCACGGGCGTACCAGTCGGGGTGCTCCTCGACGAGCGGGTTGTCCCACGCGGTGTGGTTGGCGACCCAGTCGAGGATGACGCGCAGACCGAGACCGTGGGCCGTGTCGACGAAGTGACGCAGGTCCTCCAGCGTGCCGAACTCCGGGTTGACGCCGAGGTAGTCCTGGACGGCGTACGGGCTGCCGAGCACGCCCTTGCGGTTCAGCTCCCCGATCGGGTGCACCGGCATGAGCCACACGATGTCGATGCCGAGGTCGCGGATGCGGGGCAGGTGCGCCTCGGCGGCCCGGAACGTGCCCTCGGGCGTGAGGTGGCGCTGGTTGATCTGGTAGATCGTCGCGCTGCGGCTCCACTCCGGGTGGGTCAGCTCGACGTCGGGCCGCGGTGCGTAGGGGTTGGCGGTCACGGGTGGCTCCTGGTCCGGCTCGGTGGGATGAGTGGTGCGGTGGGGCGTTCCGGTGCTGCAGGCGGTGCGAGCGTCGCACGTCAGGACGACGTGTCGAGGAGGTGCTCGACGAGCGGGATCGTGCGGTGGTCGAGGCGCGTGGCGAGCGAGATGACGGTCGAGGCCCGCGTCACGTGCGCGTCGTCGACGACGCGGTCGATGACCCGTTGGAGGTCGGCGTTGTCGCGACCGACGATGCGGATGAGCACGTCACCGGAGCCGGTGATCGTGTGCGCCTCGAGAACCTCTGGGATGGCGGCGAGGTGGTCGACGACGGGGGAGTGCCCACCGCGACCCTGCCGGATCTCGAGGGTGCAGAACGCCGTCACCGGGTAGCCGATGGCGGCCGGGTCGACGTCCGGTGCCATCGAGCGGAGCACGCCGGTGCGCTGCAGCCGGTCCAGCCGGGCCTGTACGGTGCCGCGGGCCACGCCCAGCCGGCGAGAGGCGCCGAGCACGCCGATGCCCGGCTCGGTGAGCAGCAGGAGCAGGATGCGGCAGTCGAGCGCGTCGACCGGTGCGCGCGCCGACGGTCCGGCTGCTGAGGTCATGGACAGAGTGTCCATCACCACACGGCATACGGGCAACACTTTGTGCACTGTGCTCAGCGGCGAAGGCTGCTGTTGCACACCTCGATGCTCTCGGTCACTCTCGCTCCATGACCGACACGATGCCGTCTCCGGCCGCCGACCTCACCGACCAGGAGCGCGAGGCCGACCTCGACCTCGACCAGCTCAAGCAGCTCGTCGGTCTCGTCGAGTACGACGAGAACACCGATGTCTTCCCCGTCACCGGATGGGACGCGATCGTCTTCGTCGCCGGCAACGCCACGCAGAGCGCGCACTACTACCAGAGCGCCTGGGGCATGGAGCTCGTCGCCTACTCGGGGCCCGAGAACGGCAACCGCGACCACAAGGCGTTCGTCCTCAAGAGCGGCTCGATCCGCTTCGTCATCAAGGGCGCCGTCGACCCTGACAGCCCCCTCGCCGACCACCACCGCCGCCACGGCGACGGCGTCGTCGACATCGCTCTCGAGGTGCCCGACGTCGACAAGTGCGTCGCCCAGGCCGTCAAGGCCGGTGCGACGGTCCTCGAGGAGCCCACCGACCACACCGACGAGCACGGCACGGTGCGCACCGCCGCCATCGCGACCTACGGCGAGACCCGCCACACCCTCGTCCAGCGCGCCGTGAACGGGCAGAGGTATGCCGGCCCGTACCTTCCCGGCTACGTCCCGACCGCGTCGTCGATCGTCCGCCGCGAGGGCCAGCCCAAGCGTCTCTTCCAGGCCCTCGACCACATCGTCGGCAATGTCGAGCTCGGCCACATGGACGAATGGGTCTCCTTCTACAACCGCGTCATGGGCTTCGTGAACATGGCCGAGTTCATCGGTGACGACATCGCCACCGACTACTCCGCGCTCATGAGCAAGGTCGTCGCCAACGGCAACCACCGCGTCAAGTTCCCGCTCAACGAGCCGGCCATCGCGAAGAAGAAGAGCCAGATCGACGAGTACCTCGAGTTCTACCGCGGCGCCGGCGCGCAGCACCTCGCCGTCGCTACGAACGACATCCTCGCCTCGGTGGATGCCCTGCGCGCCAACGGTGTCGAGTTCCTCGACACCCCTGACTCGTACTACGAGGACGCCGAGCTGCGCGAGCGCATCGGCAACGTCCGGGTGCCGATCGAGGAGCTGCAGAAGCGCAAGATCCTCGTCGACCGCGACGAGGACGGCTACCTCCTGCAGATCTTCACCAAGCCGCTCGGCGACCGCCCGACGGTCTTCTTCGAGCTCATCGAGCGGCACGGTTCGCTCGGGTTCGGCAAGGGCAACTTCAAGGCGCTCTTCGAGGCCATCGAGCGCGAGCAGGACAAGCGCGGCAACCTCTGAGTCGCACCGACGTGACCCTCGGCCCCGGTCCGGTCCCTGCCTTCGGGCGGGAACGGGCCGGGGCCGAGGCGCACCCGCCACCAGTCGGGGCGCCGCTGGTCTGGGAACGCCGATGCCGTGGCACAGTTGGGGCATGAGCCAGCAGCCCTCCGGGTGGTACGACGACCCCAGCAACACCGACATGCTCCGTTACTGGGACGGCGTGTCGTGGACCAACCACACCGCCCCGAAGAAGTCGCCGACCATCGCGCAGAGCACCATCGGCCTGCCGCACCAGAGCCCGCAGAGCCCGCAGGGACAGGTCCCGCCGGACCGCACCGGCGTCCCGACGCCGACGACACCGATGCCGCAGGGCAGCGGCTGGCAGACCCAGTCACCGGCGCAGCAGAGCTACTACCAGCAGGCCCCCGCCAACACGCAGTGGATGCACAACATCAAGACGACCGCCGACGGGGTGCCCCTCGCCCCGTGGGGCAAGCGTTTTGCGGCGTGGGTCGTCGACGGGCTCATCCTCGCCGTCGTCGGCGGGATCATCTCGTGGTTCGCGACGCCTCGACTGTCCGAGCTCTTCTCCCAGATGGTGACGGCCGCCCAGGCCGGCGACCAGGCGCGCCTCGTCGAGATCCAGAACGAGCTCACCGGACCCGCAGTGCAGTTCTCGCTCTTCCTGTGGCTCGTGGCGACGGCCTATTGCCTCGTGTTCTGGACGACGATCGCGCAGACGCCGGGCAAGATGGCGCTCGGCATCAGCGTCCGCCGTGCCGCCGAGCCCGGCCCGCTGCCCCTCGGTACCGCCGTCATGCGTCGGCTCGTCCCGCTGGCCGGTCAGTTCGTCCCGTTCCTGTCCCTGCTCGACGGCCTCTGGCCGCTGTGGGACGACAAGCGCCAGGCACTGCACGACAAGGTCGCGAGCACCCAGGTCGTCGAGGGGAAGCAGCCGCGCAAGCAGGGCTGACGCCCTGACGGCTCGGCCGGCGGCGTAACTCCCTTGCGCCGTCGTCGGTGGTCGGCGCGACAATGGAAACTGCGCGGGTAGTCCCGCGCCCACGGCGCCGATGCCGTCGCGCACCCCTCGTCCCCCGGAGTCATCGTGTCTGCTCCCAGCGCCACCAGCCAGCCCAGCTACCCCGACAAGATCGATGGGCCGGTCCTCAAGATCGCCGGCGTCGTCGTGCTCGGGGCGATCATGTCGATCCTCGACATCACCGTCGTCAACATCGCCCTGCCGACCTTCCAGACGGTCTTCGCCGAGAGCCCCGAGCAGCCGTTGCCCTACTCCACCGTCGCGTGGACGGTGACGGCCTACACCCTCGCACTCGCGACGGTCATCCCGCTCACGGGCTGGGCCGCCGACCGGTTCGGCACGAAGCGGCTCTACGTCCTCGCCGTCGCGCTCTTCACCTCCGGCTCGGCCCTGTGTGCCACCGCCGGGTCGATCGAGTTCCTCATCGGCTTCCGCGTGCTGCAGGGACTCGGCGGGGGCATGCTCATGCCACTCGGCATGACGATCATGACGCGCGCCGCCGGTCCGGCCCGGATGGGCCGGCTGATGGCGATCCTCGGTGTCCCGATGCTGCTCGGCCCGATCTTCGGACCCATTCTCGGAGGCTGGCTCATCGAGGTCGCGAGCTGGCACTGGATCTTCCTCATCAACGTGCCGATCGGCATCGTCGCCGTGCTCTACGCCCTGTGGGCCCTCCCCTCCGACGCGCCTGAGCCGTCCGAGTCCTTCGACGTCGTCGGCATGCTGCTCATGTCGCCCGGCCTGGCGCTCTTCCTCTACGGCATCAGCTCGATCCCCGGCGAGGGCACGATCATCTCCACGAAGGTGCTCGTCCCGCTCTGCATCGGGCTCGTCATGCTCGTCACCTTCGTCTTCTACAGCTTCCGGCCCGAGCACCCGCTGCTCGACCTGCGGCTCTTCCGCAACCGCCGCCTCAGCGTCGCGACGATCACGATGTTCCTCTTCGCCGCGGCCTTCTTCGGTGGCCTGCTGCTCGTGCCGACCTACCTCCAGCAGGTGCGGGGACTCGACACGCTCCACGCGGCGTTCCTCATGGTGCCCCAGGGCCTCGGCGCGATGGTGACGATGCCGATCGCCGGCGCCCTCTCGGACCGCATCCCGGTGGGCCGCATCGTGCCCTTCGGGCTGCTGGCCATCACGGGCGGGATGTTCGCGCTGACACAGGTGGGTGTCGACACCCCGTACTGGGGCTTCATGGTCCCGGTGCTCTTCGTCATGGGTCTCGGCATGGGCGGCACGATGATGCCGCTCATGACCTCGGCGCTCAAGACCCTGCAGAGCCACCAGGTCGCTCGCGGCTCGACGCTGCTCAACATCACCCAGCAGATCGCGAGCTCGGTCGGTGTCGCCGTCATCTCCGTGGTCTTCACGAACTACCTCAGTGCCTCGGCGCTGGCCGGCCCGGCCATCGCGGCGCTGCACGACCCGACCCTCGTCGACGACGTCGGCGGGCCGGCCGCGGTGCAACAGGGCCTGGCCGAGGCCGCCGACGCGTTCGGCGCCACCTTCCTCGTCGCTGCGATCCTCGTGGCGCTGACGCTGATCCCGGCGTCGTTCCTGCCCCGCAAGCACGAGGAGTCGCACTTCCTCGACGACCAGGCCGAGGCGGCGCCGGTCGTCATCCACTGAGGCCGGCCCCCAGAGCCCTCAGCGGGCGGGTCGTATGGTGCCGGTGACCTCGCCGAGGCCGATGCGCGAGCCGTCCGGTCCCGGCGCCCAGGCCGTCATGGTGACCGTGTCGCCGTCCTCGAGGAAGCCGCGGGTCGTGCCGTCGGCGAGCATCAGCGGCTCCGTGCCGTTCCACGTCAGCTCGAGCAGGCTGCCCCGGGTGTCGCGCGACGGGCCGCTGATCGTGCCCGAGCCGAAGAGGTCGCCGTCACGCAGGGAGGCGCCGTTGACGGTGAGGTGCGCGAGCATCTGTGCCGGCGACCAGTACATCCCGGCGTGCTCGGGGCGCGAGACGAGCGTGCCGTTGAGGCTGACCTCGACGTGCACGTCGAGACCGAAGGCGTCACCGCGCAGATACGGCAGCACCTCCGGATCCGACTGTCCCGGAAGAGGAACGCGGGCCGCGGTCAACGCCTCGATCGGGGTGACCCACGCCGAGACCGACGTGGCGAAGGACTTGCCGAGGAACGGGCCCAGCGGGACGTACTCCCAGGCCTGGATGTCGCGAGCGCTCCAGTCGTTGAGGACGACCACGCCGAAGAGGTGGTCGGGCGCGTCGTCGACCGAGACCCGTGACCCGAGAGTGGTCGCGCCGCCGACGACGTAGCCGAGCTCCGCCTCGATGTCGAGGCGGATGCTCGGGCCGAAGACGGGCGCGGGGTCGTTCGGGCCCTTGCGTTGGCCCGTCGGGCGGACGACGTCGGTGCCCGACACGACGACGGTGCCGGCGCGGCCGTGGTAGCCGATGGGCAGGTGCTTCCAGTTGGGTGGGAGCGCGGCGTTGTCCGGGCGGAAGATCTGGCCGACGTTGCTCGCGTGGTCCTCGCTCGCATAGAAGTCGACGTAGTCGGCGACCTCGACGGGCAGGTGGAGCGTGACCTCCTCCACGGGGTGCAGGTGCGGCGAGACGCCGTCGCGGTGCACCTCGTCGCGGAGCACATCGGTCAGCCACTCCCGGGCGACGGTCCACGCCGGGCGGCCGAGGGCGAGGAAGGCGTTGAGGCTCGGCGTCTGCCAGGCCGTCGCGAGATCGGGTCCGTCACCCACGAGCCCGGCATCGCGGCCGATCGCCGCCACGGCTCCGGCATCGAGCACGAGGTCACCGATGCGCACCCCGACGCGCCGGTCCGGGTCGCCGGCCGTGCTGAAGACGCCGTAGGGGAGGGTGTCGATGCCGAACGGGTGGTCGGCGGGGACGTCGAGCCAGGTGCTCGGCCGGGTGGACGGCGTCATGCGTGGGACTCCTCGGTGGTGATCAGCCCGAGTGCCTCGAGCTCGGTCAGGGGGTCGAGCACGCCGCAGCAGCCGTAGGCGGTGAAGCTCTCGCGGACCTGCTCAGCGTCCCCCGTGGACAGGCTCGAGACAGCGGTGACGAGCACCTCGGCGTGGTGACGAGCGAGGATGCCGGCCAGGTCGTGCGCCTCGGCACCGCCCAGCGCCTCGTGCGTCGCGAGCAGGACGTTGAGCAGCCCGTGCATGGGCTCGCCGCCGTGGCTGCCCCGGACCGAGTGGTGCAGGCCTCCGGTCAGCTTGAACGGGAGGCCGTGCAGCACGACGGCATCGAGGAAGCCGCCGAGCGTCGCCTCGTCGGGCCACGGCCACGTCGGGGTCGACCCGGTGCGGAACTTGGCCGTCACGTCGTGCTGCTCGTCGACGGCGGCAGCGATGTCGTCGAGGCCGCGAGCCTGGTCGTCCCCGAGGCCCACCTCGACGACGACAGGGATCCCGGCGTCGAGGACCTGCCGCCACTCGGGTGACCAGCCGAGCTCAGCCGCCGTGACGAGCACCCGCTCGTCGTCGCGCAGCGAGGTGAGGGCGTCGACGAGGGGCCGCGCCGGGCTGCCGGGGCGCACGACGAGGCTGACCTCGAGCGGTGCCTGGGCGGTGCGCGGGTCCGTGGCGGCAAAGGCTGCGAGCTCGCCCGCCGACGCGGCGGGGACGAGCAGCGGCCCGATGTGGACGGCATACGGACCCGTGCGTCGGTCGAGGTGCTCGCGCACGGCCACGTCGAGCGGGGCCAGCCCTGGCGGGAAGACCGCGGCGTCGTCGACGAGGCGGTCGAAGAGGGGCGCGAACGGCGTCCTTGACATGACCGGGAGCGTACTCCACTGTTGGAATAGCGATACACAAGCGTCCGCTCATCGGACGCGCTCGACGGAGAGGCCCTCGCCCATGGCGCACTACCAGTCGGTCGGCAGCATCCCGCCCAAGCGGCACACCCAGCACCGCCGGCCCGGCACGGGGAGCGCCCCGGGCGAGCTCTACTATGAGGAGCTGATGGGCGAAGAGGGCTTCAGCTCCGACAGCTCGCTGCTCTACCACCGCAACATCCCGTCGACGACGGTCGGCTCCGCCGTCTGGGAGGTGCCTGACCAGTCGACGACGCCGAACCACCCGCTGACACCTCGGCACCTCAAGCTCCATGACCTCTTCGACGCCGCGTCCGTCGAGGGCACCGACGTCGTCACGGGTCGCCGCCTCGTCCTCGGCAACGGCGACGTGCGCATCTCGTATGCCGTCGCCGGCGCGCCGAGCCCGTGGTACCGCAACGGGATCGGCGACGAGTGCGTCTACGTCGAGCGCGGCCGGGCTCGCGTCGAGACGGTCTTCGGCGCCTTCGACGTCGCCGAGGGCGACTACGTCATCATCCCCAGGGCGACGACGCACCGATGGCTCCCCGAGGTCTCCGGCGACGAGCCGCTGCGGGCGTACTGCATCGAGGCGAACAGCCACATCGCGCCGCCCAAGCGCTACCTCAGCAAGTACGGCCAGCTCCTCGAGCACGCCCCCTACTGCGAGCGCGACCTGCGCCAGCCCGAGGGTCCGCTCCTCGCCGAGGACGTCGGCGCGAGCCCCGACGAGGAGACCGACGTCTACATCAAGCACCGCGGCAACGGCCCGGGTGGCGTCGTCGGCACGATCCACACGCTGCCCTTCCACCCGCTCGACGTCGTCGGCTGGGACGGCTGCCTCTACCCCTACGTCTTCAACGTGCGCGACTTCGAGCCGATCACCGGCCGCATCCACCAGCCGCCGCCCGTGCACCAGGTCTTCGAGGGCTGGAACTTCGTCATCTGCAACTTCGTGCCCCGCAAGGTCGACTACCACCCGCTCGCGATCCCCGTTCCCTACTACCACTCGAACGTCGACAGCGACGAGATCATGTTCTACGTCGACGGCGACTACGAGGCCCGCAAGGGATCGGGCATCGGCAAGGGGTCGGTCTCGGTGCACCCGGGCGGCCACCCGCACGGCCCGCAGCCCGGTGCGACCGAGGGCTCGATCGGCGTCGAGAGCTTCGACGAGCTCGCCGTCATGGTCGACACGTTCCGTCCGCTCGAGCTCGGCGAGGGCGGTGTGGCCGTCGACGACGGCCTCTACGCGATGTCGTGGTCCAAGGGGGCGGGCCGCGCGAGGACGCCCGGCGGCGCCCATTCCGAGGGCTGACCGCGTGCCCGGTCCGGCCGTCCCTCGAGGTGAGTCCTCCCAGACCCTCGACCGCGGCATCCGCGTCCTCGAGACGCTGGCGGGCACCGAGGGGTCGGCCGGTCTGACGATCACCGAGCTCGCGGCAGGCCTCGGCGTCGGACGGCCGGTCGTCTACCGCCTCGTGACGACGCTCGAGGACCACCACCTCGTCTCCCGGGCATCCGACGGGCGGGTGCGTCTCGCCCTGGGGATCAGTCGACTCGCCTCGGCCGTGACTCCCGTCGTGCGCAGCGAGGCCCGGCCCGTGCTGCGCGAGCTCGCCGACGCCGTGGGGGCGACGGCACACCTGACGATCGCCGAAGGGGACGAGGCCCTGGCTCTCGTCGTCGTCGAGCCGTCGTGGACCGACGTCCACGTCGCCTACCGCTCGGGCGCCCGGCACCGGCTCGACCAGGGCGCTGCGGGACGGGCGATCCTCGCGGGTCGGACGGGGGAGCGAGGTGTCGTCGGCACCGACGGGGAGCTGCAGGCGGGGGCGCACGGGCTCGCGGTGTCGCTGTCGACCCGCACCGACCCGGCCCCGGGTGGCGTCGAGGCCTCGGTCGGTGTCGTCTCGCTCGAGCCGCTCGACGTGCGCACCGTGGGTCCGCGGCTCGAGCACGCCGCCCGCGCCCTCCGAGCCGTCCTTCGCTGACCCCTCGCGCTCCTCCCGAAGAGTGAGTGCCCAACCGGGTCGAATGAGCGCGGATTCCCTTGCAACCCAACGTAGATGGGACGATGCACTCGCTCGAGCGGGGCGGGCGCAGTCAGCCGCCGACTCGTGGTGAGCCGAGCAGCCGGATGCCCTCCTCGCGCAGCTCTGCGAGCGCCGCGTCGGTCGTGGGCCGGGACACGCCCGCGGTGAGGTCGAGCAGCACCGTGGTCTCGAAGCCCTCACGCTGCGCGTCGGCCGCGGTGGCCCGCACGCAGTGGTCGGTGGCGATGCCGACGACGTCGACGCGGGAGACGCCGCGCTCGGTGAGCCATGCGGCAAGGGTGCTGTGCTGGTCGTCGACCGACCGTCCCTCGAATCCACTGTAGGCAGCGGCATGCTCGCCCTTGCGGAAGACCGCCTCGACGTGACCCAGGGCGCCGGCGAGCCTCGGGTGGAACTCGGCACCCTCGCTGCCCGCGACGCAGTGCACCGGCCACGAGTCGACGAAGTCGGGGGTCGACGAGAAGTGCGGACCGGGGTCGACGTGCCAGTCGGCCGTCACGACGACGTGGTCGTAGTCCGCGGCGTGCCGGCCCACGTGCTCGCTCACCTCGCGGGCGACGTCGGCGCCGCCGGTGACGGCGAGGGACCCGCCCTCGCAGAAGTCGTTCTGGACGTCGACGATGATCAGCGCCCGTGCGCCGTCGGTGTGCGTGGGTCCGGCCATGGCTCAGTCCTTCTCGTAGACGGTGGGGATCACGGGCTCGCCTCGCGACAGCTGGGCCGCCGCTCGGGGCAGCTCCGCGCGCGAGGCCTCGTGGCGGGCGCGGGCCTCGTGGATGTCCTGGTGGTCGACGACCTCGCCGGCGCGGACGAGGTCGATCATGAGCCGGCGGTCGTTGCCGTCGTCGCGCGGCTGCTCACCGATGCCGATGACCTCGGCCTGCGCGATCCCGTCGTCGCGAAGGCGCCGCATGGCCCACTTGCGGCCCCCGACCGACGTCTTGTCCTTGCTCTTCTTCTCGACGCCCTGCATCTGCCCGGACGCGTCCTCGCGCTGGACGAGCTTGTAGACCATGGATGCCGTGGGGGCCCCGGAGCCGGTCACGAGGGCCGTGCCGACGCCGTAGCCGCTGACGGGTCCGGCAGCCAGGCCCGCGATGGCGTACTCGTCCAGGTCGGAGGTGACGATGATCCGGGTGTCGGTGTTGCCCGCCGCGTCGAGCTGGGCGCGCACCTCGGTGGCCAGGATGAGCAGGTCGCCCGAGTCGAGCCGGACTGCCCCCAGCTCGGGCCCGGCGATCTCCATGGCGAGGGCGACGGCCGTCCGGACGTCGTAGGTGTCGACGAGGAGGGTCGTGCCCTTGCCGAGCGACTCGACCTGCGCGGTGAAGGCCTCCTTCTCCGAGTCGTAGAGGAGGGTGAAGGCGTGCGCGGCCGTGCCCGTCGTGGGCACGCCGTAGCGACGCCCGGCCTCGAGGTTGCTCGTCGCGTCGAACCCGGCGACGTAGGCCGCGCGAGCGGCAGCGACGGCCGACTCCTCGTGGGTGCGTCGTGAGCCCATCTCGATGCAGGGCCTGCCCATCGCGGCGGTCGTCATGCGCGAGGCAGCGGAAGCGATCGCCGTGTCGTGGTTGAGGATCGAGAGCACGAGAGTCTCGAGGATGACGCCCTCGGCGAAGGTGGACTCGACGACGAGCACCGGTGACTGCGGGAAGTAGCACTCGCCCTCCGCGTAGCCGCTGACGTCCCCGGAGAAGCGGTAGTCGGCGAGCCAGTCGACGGTGGCCCGGTCGACGACCTTGCGGTCGGAGAGGAAGCGCAGCTCGTCGTCGCCGCAGCGGAACTGCTCGAGCGCCTCGAGCACCCGGCCCGTTCCCGCGATGACCCCGTAGCGGCGTCCGTCGGGCAGCCGGCGGGCGAACGCCTCGAAGACGCAGCGCCGGTGCGCCTCGCCCGAGGCGAGGGCGGCCTGGAGCATCGTCAGCTCGTAGTGGTCGGTCAGCAGCGCCGTGCTCGAGGCGCGAGGGCTCGTCGGGCTCACGTGCCCACCCTAGGTGTCGCGACCCTCGCGGACCGTCTGCCCCGCGCCCTCGGTGGACCTAGGGTGGCCCTGTGACCGCAGCCACCCTCTCCCTCGCTCCCGTCGAGCAGGAGGTGACCTCCACGGACGAGGTCGTCGCACCCGACGTGCCGTGGGTGACGATCGTCTGGAACGACCCCGTCAACCTCATGACGTACGTGACGTGGGTCTTCGAGACCTACTTCGGCTACGCCCGTCCGAAGGCGGAGAAGCTGATGATGGACGTGCACGTCAAGGGCCGCGCCGTCGTCTCCAACGGCCCCCGCGAGTCGATGGAGCGCGACGCGGAGGCGCTGCAGGGCTACGGCCTCTGGGCCACGTTCGAGAAGGACAGCTGATGGCCCGCGCCTTCTTGCGCGAGAAGGACCACTACGTCGCGCTCCTCGAGTCCGCCGAGCGCACGGTGCTCCTCGGCCTCATGCAGCAGACGCGCCTGCTGCTCTCGCCCGAGATCGAGCCGACCGGTGACGCGTTCGACGACCTCGTGGCGTCCATGGGCCTGTCGCTGAGCGCAGCCGACCAGCAGACCGACTCGGCGTCGCTCGACGACCGAGACCCGGCTCTCGACCGGCTCCTGCCGACGGCCCATCGCGGCGACGACGAGATCGCGGCCGAGTTCCGTCGCCTCACCGAGGAGGGCCTGCGCCAGCGCAAAAGCGGCAACCTCGACGTCGCGCTCGCGTGCGTCGACGGGGCCGTCGGCAACCGGGTCGTGCTCGACGAGTCGCAGGCGCCGGCCTTCCTCATGGCGCTCACCGACGTGCGCCTGCTGCTCGGGGAACGCATGGGCATGCGCACCGAGGAGGACGCCGAGGCGCTGCACGCCGCGATGGACGACATCGACGACGACGACCCGCTCGGCTACGCCATGGCGTGGTACGACTTCCTCACCTGGCTGCAGGAGACCCTTACCCACGCGCTCATGGGAACCGACCTGCGTGACGTCGTGGCGGCATACGACGACGACGTCGAGGACGACCTCGAGGAGGACGTCGACGACGACGAAGGCCGGCGCCCGGACGGCACGGTGTGACGCACGCGACGCCATGTCGCCGGGCCGGAGTCGGTGCCGGCACCTAGGCTCGTCACGTGGACGTCACGATCGTCGGGTGCTCGGGATCCTTCGCGGGTCCACGCTCGCCCGCCTCGTCCTACCTCGTCCGCACCGAGCACGAGGGTCGCACGTGGAGCATCGTGCTCGACCTCGGCAACGGCGCCCTCGGCGCCCTGCAGCGCCACATCGAGCCGTATGCGGTCGACGCGGTGCTGCTCAGCCACCTGCACGTCGACCACTGCATCGACATGTGCGGGCTCTACGTCATGATGCGCTACCTCCCCGGCGGACCCGGGCGCGCGACGATGCCGGTCTGGGGCCCCGCGGGCACCGGAGTGCACCTCGCCCGCGCCTACGGCGGTGGCGAGGCCGAGGGCGTCCTGTCCGTCTTCGACTTCCACGACCTGCGCCACCGCGAGCCGGTGACGGTCGGGCCGTTCACGATCACGCCGGTGCACGTCAACCACCCGGTCGAGGCCTATGGCTTCCGGGTCGAGGCCGACGGTCGTGTGCTCGCCTACACCGGCGACACCGACACGTGCGACCAGCTCGACGAGCTCATGACGGGTGCCGACCTCGTGCTCGCCGACTCGGCCTTCGTCGAGGGCCGCGACACGGTGCCCGACATCCACCTCTCGGGTCGGCGCGCCGCCGAGGCGGCCGTCCGGGCCGGGGGAGTGCGTCGCCTCATGCTGACCCACATCCCGGCCTGGAACGACGCCGAGGTGTGTCGGGCGGAGGCTGCCGCGGTGTGGCCGGGCTGCGTCGAGCTCGCCGAGCCGGACGCCACCTACCGCCTCTGACCGTTCCGGTTGCGGGTGACGGCCCCCGAAGCCGGGTATGGACCGTGACGGTGCGTCGCGCGCCCGGCAGTCGCCGGACGTCCGCCGACGACCGGAACGACCGAACCAAGGAGGCACCGTTGCAGCAGCGAACCATCGGATCGAGGAAGGTCAGCGCGATCGGTCTCGGCGGCATGCCGATGTCCATCGAGGGGCGGCCCGACGAGGACCGCTCGATCCGGACCATCCACGCCGCGCTCGACGCCGGCGTGACCCTCATCGACACGGCCGACGCCTACCACCGTGACGCCGGCGAGGTGGGCCACAACGAGTCCCTCATCGCCAAGGCGCTCTCGTCGTGGTCCGGCAGTGCGGCTGACGTCCTCGTTGCCACGAAGGGCGGCCACCTGCGCCCGGGGGACGGGTCCTGGACCCAGAACGGGCGCCCCGACCACCTCAAGGAGGCCGCCAAGGCCTCGCTCCAGCGGCTCGGCGGCGACGCCATCGGGCTCTACCAGTTCCACCGGCCCGACCCCGACGTGCCGTATGCCGAGTCCGTCGGTGCGCTCGTGGACCTGCTCGATGAGGGCGTCATCGAGATGGCCGGCATCTCCAACGCCGACCCGGCCCAGATCCGCGAGGCGCAGGACGTGCTCGGCGGCCGCCTCGTGTCGGTGCAGAACCAGTTCTCGCCGGCCTTCCGCAGCAGCCGCGCGGAGCTCGACCTGTGCGCCGAGCTCGGCATCGCCTTCCTGCCGTGGAGCCCGCTGGGCGGCATCAGCAGGGCTGGTGACCTCGGTAGCCGGCACGACGCGTTCGCGGAGGTGGCGAAGGCCCACGACGTGAGCCCGCAGCGGGTGGCCCTCGCATGGGAGCTGGCGCTCGCGCCGACCGTCGTGCCCATCCCGGGCGCCTCCCGTCCGGAGAGCATCCAGGACTCGGTGCAGGCCGTCGACCTCGAGCTGTCGGCCGACGAGGTCGAGCGACTCTCGGCCGAGACGCTCGACTGATCAGCCCGTCATCGCGCCGCGGGGACGGGTCCTTACGGTTCACGAACGAGCCGTCCGGGCCCGTCCCCGCACCCGCGATTGAGGCCTAGCGTGGAGTCATGGCTAGCCTCGTGGGCATGACTGACCGACATGACAGCCGTGCCCCCGACCAGACCCGAGAGGTGCGGATCACCCGCAACTGGCTCGACCACGCGGAGGGCAGCGTCCTCGTCGAGTTCGGGCGCACGCGCGTGCTGTGCGCGGCGTCCTTCACGGAGGGCGTCCCGCGCTGGCTCAAGGGCAAGGGCACCGGATGGGTCACCGCCGAGTACGCCATGCTGCCCCGCGCCACCAACACCCGTTCCGACCGCGAGAGCGTCAAGGGCCGCATCGGCGGCCGCACCCACGAGATCAGCCGCCTCATCGGGCGCAGCCTGCGCGCTGTCATCGACACGAAGGCCCTGGGCGAGAACACCATCGTCCTCGACTGCGACGTGCTGCAGGCCGACGGCGGCACCCGCACCGCCGCCATCACCGGCGCGTACGTGGCCCTGGCCGACGCCGTCGAGCACGCCCGCTCCCAGGGCCTCGTCGGCAAGAAGGCCCAGCCGCTGACCGGCTCGGTCGCAGCCGTCTCCGTCGGCATCGTCGAGGGCCGTGCCGTCCTCGACCTCGACTACCCCGAGGACTCGACCGCCGAGACCGACATGAACGTCGTCATGACCGGCGACGGCCGCTTCATCGAGGTCCAGGGCACTGCCGAGGGTGCGCCCTTCGACCGCGACCTGCTCGGCCAGCTGCTCGACCTCGCCACGAAGGGCTGCGCCGACCTCACCGAGCGGCAGCACGCCGCCCTGGCCGGGGAGGTTGCCCCGTGACGCAGGTCGTCCTCGCCACGCGCAACGCCCGCAAGGTCGAGGAGCTGCGCGAGATCCTCGCCGACGTGAGCGCCGACCTCGGGCTCGAGATCGTCGGTCTCGACGGCTTCCCCGACGCGCCGGACGTCGTCGAGGACGGCGTCACGTTCGAGCAGAACGCCATCCTCAAGGCCGCGTCCGCGGCCCATGTGACGGGCCTGCCCGCCCTCGCCGACGACTCCGGCCTGGCCGTCGACGTGCTCGGCGGCTCGCCCGGCATCTTCAGCGCCCGCTGGTCGGGTGGGGGCGGGGACCGCGCCAACCTCGAGCTGCTCCTCGCACAGCTCGGCGACGTCCGGGACGAGCACCGCGCCGCCGCCTTCGTCTGTGCCGCTGCCATCGTGCTGCCGGACGGACGCTCGGCCGCGGAGCTCGGGCGCTTCCCCGGCACCGTGGGCCGCGAGCCGCGGGGCACCAACGGCTTCGGCTACGACCCGATCTTCCTGCCATCCGACCAGCCGGACGGCAACGAACGCACACTGGCGGAGTACGACGCCGACGAGAAGAACCACGTCTCGCACCGGGCGCTCGCCTTCCGTGCACTCGTGCCACACCTGAAGGAGCACCTGAGGCCATGACCACCACCAGCCCGGCAACCCGTCCCGAGACCGCCCCACAGCAGCCGGCCCGTCCGCTCTGGTGGGGCGCCGTCGACGGGCTGGTGGCCGGGCTGCTCACGGTCGGGCTCGCGACGCTCGCCGCAGCGCTGCTGACGGCCGTCGGCCAGTCCTCGGGCCAGCCGGCCCCCATCGCGGCGGTCAGCGGGGCCTTCATCGACCGGACGCCGCCGTGGCTCAAGGACTTCGCCATCGCGACCTTCGGCACCAACGACAAGCGGGCCCTGCTCGTCGGCACCGTCGTCGTGCTCGCCCTGGCGTGCGCCGCGGTCGGCGTGCTCGCGAGCCGCCACCTCGTCGCCGGCCTCGTCGTCTTCGCCGTCGTCGGGGTCGTAGGCGCGGCCGCGGTGCTCACCCGTCCGGGCGCCGGCCCGGCAGACGTCCTGCCCACGATCCTCGGCACCGCTGCCGGCATCTGGTTCCTCAGCCGCGCCTCGGCCCCCTCGTCCAGCTCGACGGGCGCTGCCGGTCCCGGCCGACGCTGGGTCATCGGGGGAGCGGTCGGCGCCGTCGCGGCATACGCCGGCAGCTACCTCGGGGGCGACTCGGCGGCCGCCACGGTCTCGCGCGACGCGCTCAAGAGCACGCCGCTCAAGGGCACGAAGCTCGCCATCCCCGCCGGCGCCGATCTCAAGGTGCCGGGTCTGACGCCCTACATCGTCCCGAACGCCGACTTCTACCGGATCGACACGGCGATCGTCGTGCCGCGCATCGACGCCAACGACTGGAAGCTCAAGGTCACCGGCATGGTCGACCGTGAGGTCGAGATCGACTGGAAGACGTTGCAGGGCAAGCAGATGCAGGAGGCGCTGGTCACCCTGACGTGCGTCTCCAACGAGGTCGGGGGCGACCTCATCGGCAACGCCGTCTGGACCGGCTGGCCCGTGCGCGAGCTCCTCGCGATGGCCGGCCCCAAGGCCGGTGCCGACATGGTGCTCCAGACGAGCACCGACGGCTTCACCGCCTCGACCCCGCTCGGCGCGCTCACCGACGACCGCAACGCCCTGCTCGCGATCCGGATGAACGGCGAGCCGCTGCCCTTCGAGCACGGCTTCCCCGTGCGTGTCGTCGTGCCGGGCCTCTACGGCTTCGTCTCGGCGACGAAGTGGGTCACCGAGCTCAAGGTGACGACGTATGCCGCCGACGTGGCCTACTGGACGCCGCGTGGCTGGTCGGCGACCGGACCGATCAAGACGGCCTCGCGCATCGACGTCCCCAAGGCCGGGGCGAGCGTCAAGGCCGGCACGGTCGCCGTCGCCGGGGTCGCGTGGGCGCAGCACACCGGCATCTCCAAGGTCGAGGTGCAGGTCGACCAGCAGCCCTGGACCGAGGCTCGCCTCGCCGCCGACGCGAGCATCGACACGTGGCGCCAGTGGGTCTACGAGTGGGACGCGACGCCGGGCAGCCACGACATCCGCGTGCGCGCCTACGACGCCAAGGGGCAGGTGCAGTCGCCGCTCGAGGAGCCGCCCGCACCCGACGGCGCCACCGGCATCCACGTCGTCAACGTCAGGGTGGAGTGACGTCGGGGGTCCCCGAGCCGACGACGGCCTCGGCCTCGATCTCGACGAGCAGGTCGGGGTCGATGAGGGCGGTCACCTGGACCATCGTCGAGGCCGGCCGCACGTCGGCGAAGACCTCGCCGTGCGCGCGACCCACCGACTCCCAGTCACGGATGTCGGTGACGAACATCCGGGTCCGCACGACGTCCGAGGGCGAGGCCCCGCACTCCGCGAGCGCCTCGACGACGATCTCGAGCGCGACCTTCGCCTGCGTGTACGCGTCGCCGGGCGCGACGACCCGGCCCTCGCGGATCGCCGTGGTCCCCGCCACGTGCACGGTGTCCCCGACGCGGACGGCCCGCGAGTAGCCGACGACGCCCTCCCACGGACCGCCCGTGCCGATGTTGCGCCTCATGAGCGCAGGCTAGTCCTGACCGGTGAGCGTGCGGGTGGGCTCGACAGGGACGCGGCCGGCAGGAGGAACCAGTGCCGGGCCACGCAGAGGATCCGTGCATGCTCGACGGGCCCGTCGGTGCTCTCGAGCACCGCGCGCTCCGTCACCTCGGCGAGGGCTCCGCACTCCGGGCACGTCGTCGTGTCGAGCGCGGCCCCGACCGATGCGTTCGTCCTGTCCATGACGCACCTCCTCGTCCGTGGGTCATGGGAGACGGAGCGCGGACGGCGGCTCCTGATACCCGGGCGCCGCCAACTACAGTGGGGGCCGCGCACCCCGCGAGCGGACGTGGTGGAACTGGTAGACACGCAGGATTTAGGTTCCTGTGCCCTAGGTGTGCGGGTTCGAGTCCCGCCGTCCGCACCAGCCGGACCGACCTCGTGTCCGGAACGGGTACGAGCCCCGCAGACATGACGACGAAGGAGCAGATCGTGACCGCACGACTCGAGCCCGGCGAGCAGGCGCCTGCCTTCAGCCTCACCGACGACACCGGCCAGACCGTCAGCCTCGCCGACTTCGCGGGCCGCAAGGTCATCGTCTACTTCTACCCGGCCGCCATGACGCCGGGCTGCACCAAGCAGGCCTGCGACTTCAGCGAGTCGCTGGACTCGCTGAAGAAGGACGGCTACGAGGTGGTCGGCATCTCCAAGGACACGCCGGCCAAGCTGGCGAAGTTCCGCGAGCGCGACCACCTCACCATCCCGCTGCTCAGCGACGAGGACCTCGCGGTCCACACGGCATACGGCGCCTGGGGTGAGAAGAAGCTCTACGGCAAGACCGTCGAGGGCGTCATCCGGTCGACGTTCGTCGTCGACGAGGAGGGCAAGGTCAGCCACGCGTTCTACAACGTCAAGGCGACCGGCCACGTCGCCAAGCTCCGTCGCGACCTCGGCATCGCCGACTAGAGTCGCAACCGTCCCCCGAAAGGAAGCCAGATGAGCGACACCGTACGGATCGAGCAGGACATCCAGGCCGCCCGCGCGCGCCTCGAGGGCACCGTCAACGAGCTGGCCTACCGTGCCCAGCCGCAGGTCATCGCCCAGCGTCAGGTGCAGGGCCTCAGGCTGCGCCTCGCCGCGGCCACCCACACCGAGGACGGCGAGCTGCGTATCGAGCGCATCGGCGCCGTCGTGGCGGCAGCCGTCGTCGTCGTGGTCGCCGTCGGCTTCCTGCGTCGCCGGCGCTGATCCGGCCGGCCGGCCCACCCACTGCCGTGGCCAGGAAGGATGCTGCCGCAGCGGCGGCCCGACTGCCCGTCCGGATGCTGCACGACCGCGTCCTCGTCTCCCTCGAGAACGAGGGCGAGCGGCGCTCCGGCGGCGGCATCCTCATCCCCGCGACCGCGTCGGTGGGCAAGCGCCTCGCGTGGGGCGAGGTCGTCGCCACCGGCGCCAACGTGCGCCAGGTCGAGCTGGGCGACCGCGTCCTCTTCGACCCCGAGGACCGCGGCGAGGTCGAGCTGCACGGCAGGGACTACGTCCTGCTCCGCGAGCGCGACATCCACGCCGTCGCGGCGCGACGCGTCGAGGACGGCCAGACCGGCCTCTACCTCTGAGGCTCGCTCCGTCGGTCGGGCGTCGGTCGGGCGTCAGTCGGGGCGCAGCCCGAGCTTGCGCAGCAGTCCCGGACCGGGCCACACCGGCTTGCTCGGCAGTGGCCACTTCTTCGCGTCCTTCTGGTTGAGCATGACGTACTTGTCGAAGCAGACCTGCTGCGACACCGGTCCGTAGAGGTCGGAGGCCTCGCTCATCCACACCTTCTGGTGGGAGGCGCGGTAGTCGGCGGGCATCGAGTCCCACAGCGCCTTGTTGAAGCGCCGGACCGAGGGGTTGCGCTTGCCCGGCCGGATCGCCTCGTCGTCGACGGCACCGCCACCACCGGCCAGCGCGGTCTGGCCCGCGCCCAGCCCGGGGATCGCGGTGCCCGCGAAGTCGGCCGACCAGCCTCGGTAGGTGATGCCCCAGGCCTTCGTGATCACGTCGATGTCGACCTCGCCGACCTTGCCCTTGGCGGGCCAGTCCGTCGAACGGACCCGGCCTGCGCCGACGGACAGGGCGATGTGGCCGTGCTTGCCGCCCGCCCAGTAGACGGGGGCGCCCGCAGGGGCGTCGGTACCACCGCGGCGCTGCGCCGCGCGTGCCCAGGCGGCGTTGGCGTCGGCCAGCCCGAAGGTGTGCGGAGCGGCGATGCAGTTCCACACGAAGTTGCAGCACATCCCGACCGGAAGGTACGTCGTGAAGGCGCGCGCCTTGCCGACGCTCGCTCCCGGCCCGCGAACGGTGACGCCGCGGTCGCCGCCGCCCGGCGGTGGGGGCTCCTCGGTCCACGGCAGGTCGGGCATGACCTCCCGCTCGCCCTGGTCGCCTCGGTCCAGCTCGTCGTCCCAGCCGCTCATCGCATCTCCCCTCGAGCCGGCGACGCGGTCACCCGCGCCCCGGGTGGAACCTCCATCGTCCAAGGGAGGCGCGGCGCTGTCAGCCTGATACGCGAATCAAGAGGGACAAAGGGAAGACCCCCGTCCGGATCGCTCCGAACGGGGGTCTTGAAGTGCGCCGCCAGGGACTCGAACCCCGAACCCAGTGATTAAGAGTCACTTGCTCTGCCAATTGAGCTAGCGGCGCAACGAGGGGAAACGTTAGCAGCCGTCCCGCGCCGGGACAAAATCGGTCGCCCGGAGGTGTCCCGAGTCCCGCGCCTGGGCCCTCGCAGGGGCCGGGCGGCCCGGTGCTGCGGGCGGATTCGCGTGACTACGGGGTCGCGCTCGCCGTCGAGATGAGTGACAGCGCGAGGCTGACGACGATGACGCCGATGATGACACCGACCGTGATCCGCTGGGCCTTCTTGTTCCCCATGAGCATGACCCCATTGTGCGGTATGCCGCGGAGGCGCCGGTGCGGCGCCGCGGGCGTACGCTGAAGTGGAGACAGGGTCACCCGGTCAGGGTGCCCCGTCGGCAGGAGAGGACCCGACCCTTGCGCGGCGTCGGTCCTCCAGGGCAGGAAGTGACGAGCGAGCCGCGGCCACCCATCTCGTCATGCTCCCGGAGGAGCCACCGTGAACGCCATGCCCCTGTCCCCGCCCACCGACACCTCCCTACCGGAGGCCGCCGCCGGGCCACCGCCCGACGACCTCACGAGTCGCCTCGCCCTGTCGCCCCATCTGGGGGTGAGTGCCTCCGACGGTGTGTGGTGGCCGAGGTCGAGCGACCTGCGCGTCGAGGTGCCGCTGCTCGACGTCGCCGTGCACGACCGCACCCGCGCTCGGATCGCACGGTTCGGCTACGAGCGTGCCGGGTGGGAGGACGGACCTCGCACGGTGCGCAGCCCGATCGGGATCACGCACCTGGGCTGGTTCGAGCACAGTCGCTTCCCCGACCACGTCCTGCTGTCCCTGAGCAACTACGGCAGGCTCGTCCTCACGGTGCTCCCGCCCGACACCGACGGCGAGACCGCACGCACGGCGATGGCGACGGTCGGGGAGTAGCGGCGGCGGTCTCCCGCCGGGCCGCCGTCGGACGTCACGGGCCGTCTGACACGAGCATGGCGCGCACGGCGGCCCGCAGGTCGCCGGCGCCGTCGTCCATGACGGCCGCGCGCATCCGCTGGTAGCCGGCGCCGTCGCGCAGGATGTCCTCGATCCCTGTCAGCTCACGCGTGCACGCGAGGCGCCGCGCGGTGGGCTGCAGCTGCTCGAGGAGGTCGTGGATGTCGTCGACGACGTGGACCTCGGCGTTGTCGGCGTCGCGGATGATGATCGCGTCGAGCCCGTAGCGGGCCGCCCGCCACTTGTTCTCCTGCACGTGCCACGGGGGCAGCGGGCGTGCGAGGACGCCCTCGTCGAGCTGGTGCTCGAGGTGAGCGACGAGACAGTGGATGAGGGCGGCGACGGCGGCCACGTCCTGCGGGCGCGAGAAGCCGTCGCAGGCCCGGACCTCGATGGTGCCGAGGCGCAGCGACGGCCGGACGTCCCAGCGCAGCTCGCTCGCGTCGGTGACGACCCCGGTCGTGAAGACGTCGTGGAGGTAGGCGCGGTACTGCGCCCACGTCTCGAACTGGAAGGGCAGGCCGGCCGTGGGCAGCTGCTGGAAGAGCATCGTGCGGTTGCTCGCGTAGCCGGTGTCGGCCCCCGAGCCGTAGGGGGAGGACGCCGACAGGGCCGTGAGGTGCGGGTGGTAGGTCAGCAGGGCGTTGACGAGGGGCCAGACCTTCGCGGCGGATCGGACGCCGACGTGGACGTGGACCCCGAAGATCACCATCTGCCGGCCCCACCACTGGGTGCGGTCGATGAGGGTCGCGTAGCGCTGGCCCTCGGTGACCTGCTGGTCCTCCCACCGGGCGAACGGGTGCGCCCCGCCGCCGTAGAGCAGGACGTCGAGCTCGGAGGCCGCGCGCTGGACGCGCCCCAGTCCGTCGGCGAGGTCCGCGGCTGCCTCCTCGGCGTTCGCGCAGACGCCGGTGACGATCTCGACGGTGTTGCGCAGCAGCTCCTGCGTCACGGTCGACCGCGACTTCGTCGGTCGGGCGTGACCCGTGTCCTCGGGTCCGTTGGCGAGGCCGAGCAGCTCGACGGCGCGCGAGGTGAGGTCGAGCGTGGCCGGGTCGAGCAGACCGATCTCCCACTCGACGCCCAGGGTCTGACCGGCAGACGGTGAGAACCGCGCGTCCACCGACGGCTCGCTCGGGTCGTTCATGGGTCACCTCGGGGTCGTCGGGGAAGCGACCGCAGAGCAGCGTTGCGGGCTGCGGGCCGGTGT
This sequence comes from Terrabacter sp. 2TAF16, assembly GCF_052115065.1. Taxonomy (NCBI): domain Bacteria; kingdom Bacillati; phylum Actinomycetota; class Actinomycetes; order Micrococcales; family Intrasporangiaceae; genus Terrabacter; species Terrabacter sp. 2TAF16. The sequence goes on along the minus strand of NZ_JBFRFZ010000007.1, from coordinate 294,465 downwards.
GAGCGGCTGGGACGAGCCTATCGGCGCCGGACTGCCTCAGCCCGGGACCGGTCCGAGATGCAGCACGGCCCGGCTCCCCTCGGGGAGCCGGGCCATGCGTTCATCCTGACGAGCAGGACCGTTGGGGTGAGTGACGGGACTTGAACCCGCGGCCACCTGGACCACAACCAGGTGCTCTACCAGCTGAGCTACACCCACCATGCACAACACGAGCCGGGCCCGAGGGCTCGGCGCCGTGTCACGGCGTCGACAATGCTACAGGCTCTCGTGAGGTGCTCGTGACCACCCCGTCGACGGCACCGCTGACGGCATACGCCATCGCCCGAAGGGCTGCTCCACAGCGCTCAGTGCTCGATGACGTGAGGCGACGCGAGCGCCTTGGCGGTGGCGCTGTCGGGGCCGGGCTGCGGCACGAAAACCGCCTGGCGGTAGTAGCGCAGCTCGGCGATCGACTCGCGGATGTCGGCGAGCGCCCGGTGCCCGCCGGACTTCTTCGGGGCGTTGAAGTAGACCCGGGGGTACCACCGGCGCGAGAGCTCCTTGATCGAGCTGACGTCGATGATGCGGTAGTGGAGGTAGGACTCGAGCACGGGCATGTCGCGCGACAGGAAGCCGCGGTCGGTCGCGACGGTGTTGCCGCCGAGCGGGGCCTTGCGCGGCTCGGGGACGAAGGTGCGGACGTAGTCGAGGACGATGTGCTCGGCCTCCTTGAGCGTGACCCCGGAGTCGAGCTCGGTGATGAGGCCCGAGCTGGTGTGCATGTCGCGGACGAAGTCGTCCATCTGCTCGAGGGCCTCGTCCGGCGGCTTGACGACGACGTCGATGCCGTCGCCGAGCTGGTTGAGCTCGAAGTCCGTGACGAGGGCGGCCACCTCCACGAGGGCGTCGGACTTCAGGGACAGGCCCGTCATCTCGCAGTCGATCCAGATGATCCGGTCGGCGATGGCTCGGTGGTTGGTGTCACTCACCGGTCCACCATAGAGGCTGAGGGGGACGAGCCCCGGTCGGCGGCCACAGCGCTGCACTAGCCTGCCCTCATGACCTCAGGGGACGTGACGACACAGGGGACTGGCGCGAGCCCGGGCGGGCAGGCGCAGCAATGGAGTCCGGCGCGCAACCCGACCCGACGGCCGATGCTCCGCACCGCGCTCACCATCGGCGTCGCGGCATCGGTCTTCCTCGTCTGCCTGCTCATCCTGCTCGGCATCCTCGGCGACCGGCTCACGACCCAGACGATCGTCACGTCGGCGCTCATGGCGATCATCCCGGTGCTCGTCATCGTGCCGACCTTCCTCTGGCTCGACCGCTACGAGGCGGAGCCGGCGCGGTACATCGTCTTCGCCTTCCTCTGGGGGGCGCTCGTCGCCGTCGTCGGTGCCTTCTTCCTCAACACCTTCGGCCTCAAGATGCTCGTCGAGGCGCGCTGGACCGACCCGCTCGAGACGGGTGCCGTCTACCTCGCGCCGGTCACCGAGGAGACGCTCAAGGGCCTGGGCATCCTGCTCATCTACCTGTTCCGTCGGCGCGAGTTCGACGGGATCATCGACGGCATCGTCTACGCCGGGCTCATCGGAGCGGGCTTCGCCTTCAGCGAGAACATCCTCTACCTCGGGCAGGCCTACAACGAGTACGGCGGTGAGGGCCTGACGTCGACCTTCCTCGTCCGTGGGCTCATGGGTCCGTTCGGTCACCCGCTCTTCACGTCGCTGACCGGCATCGGGATCGGCATCGCCGTGTCCGCCCGACGTCCGGTGGTGCGCGTCGTCTCGATCCTCGCCGGGTGGTTCTGCGCCATGCTGCTCCACGGCCTCTGGAACCTCTCGGCGCTCGCCGGGATGGACGGCTTCTTCGCGGCGTACGTCTCCTACCAGGTGCCGCTCTTCCTCGCCTTCATCGGCTTCCTCCTCTGGCTGCGTCGGCGGGAGGGTCGGCTCATCGGTCGCTACCTCTCGCCGTACGCCGACGCCGGCTGGCTCACCCACGCCGAGGTCACGATGCTCTCCCACCTGCGGCTGCGTCGTGCGGCGCGGGCCTGGGCGCGGCAGAACGGCGGTCGTCCTGCGAAGCGGTCGATGGACGCCTTCCAGGACAGCGCGAGCGACCTGGCGCTGCTGCGCTCGCGGCTCGTCCACGGCACCGCCGAGGACGGGGCGTCGGAGCGCGAGATGGTGCTGCTCGAGGCGATCACGTCGCACCGTCGTGACTTCGTCGGCTCGCCCGTGACCTGAGCCGGCGCGGCGCCTAGCGGTGCCTATCATTGGACGGCGCCCGGATCGGGCGACCCGCCCCTGTAGCTCAGCGGATAGAGCAAGAGCCTTCTAATCTCTTGGTCGCAGGTTCGAGTCCTGCCGGGGGCACTGTGCACCGGCCTGCCGGAATACTCGGCGCGCTCCGTCATCGGCTGCGATGCTGGTGGCGTCAGCCGGCGTGTGATGGATCGCACCGCCCCGGTGTCGTCCGCGCGCCTGACGGGAGGGCGGCGCGCTCATGTCGGATCGAGCCTCGGGAGTCAGCAGGATCCCCATCATCGGCTGGCTGCGCTCGTACGACCGCAGCTGGCTCAGGGGAGACCTCATCGCGGGCGTCACCGTCCTCGCGCTCGTCGTCCCGAAGAACCTCGGCTATGCCGGCATCGCAGGGATTCCCGTGCAGAACGGCCTCTACGCGGCAGCCGCCGGGGCGATCCTCTACGCGATCTTCGGCACGAGCCGGCAGATCTCGGTGGGGCCGAGCTCGGGACTCGCGGCCGTCGCGGCGAGCGCCGTCCTCGCGGCCGGCATCGCCGACGAGAAGGCCGTCGCGTCGTTCGTCGCGGGGATCACCCTCGCGTCCGGGGTCCTCTACCTGCTCGTCGCGGTGCTGAAGATGGGGTGGATCGCCCAGTTCCTCTCCCGTGCCGTGGTCACCGGATTCCTCTTCGGGGCCGCGATCGACGTCGTCATCGGCGAGCTGCCGAAGCTCACCGGCACGAAGGTGTCGGGGAGCAACCCGCTCCAGGAGCTGCGGTCGTGGTTCACGACGCTCGGCGACGCGCACGGCACGACGGTGCTGGTGGGCGTCCTCTCGCTGGCCGTCGTCTTCGGTCTGCGCGTCGTCGCGCCGAGGGTGCCGGGTGCGCTCGTGCTGGTGGTCGGCGGTCTGCTCGCTTCGTGGCTACTGGGTCTGGGTGACCACGGCGTCGCCCTCGTCGGAGACGTGCCGAGAGGTCTGCCCACCCTCGTCCTGCCCGACATGCAGCTGATGTGGGACCACGTCGGCGTCGGGGCCGTGGCGGCCTTCGCCCTGGTGCTGATCGGCTTCTCCCAGACCGCTGGCGACGCGCGCGCCTTCGCCGCCAAGCACCGCTACCAGATCGACATCGACCAGGAGTCGGTCGCGCAGGGGTTCGCCAACGCCGGTTCGGGCGTCCTGCAGGGGATGCCCGTCTCGACCAGCCTGTCGGCGAGCTCGCTCAACGACCACTCCGGCGCCAAGTCGGGGCTGGCCTCGCTCACCACGGGATTCGCGGTCCTTCTGACGCTGCTGCTCCTGGCGCCGCTCTTCTCCGACCTGCCCAAGCCGGTGCTGGCCGCCATCATCATCGAGGCCGTCGTCATGGGGATGATGGATCTCCCGGAGATGCGACGCCTCTTCCGTGTCAAGCGCTTCGACTTCGCGGTGGCCGTCGCGGCGCTGCTCGGCGCTCTCGTCTTCGGCGTGCTGGCCGGCGTCATCATCGGGGTGGCGCTGTCGATCTTCTGGCTCATCAAGGTCTCCACCCGACCGCACATCCCGACGCTCGCACGCGAGCCGGGCACGGACGTCTACCGCGACCTCGCCGACCACCCCGACGGTGAGACGGTCCCCGGCATCGTGGTGATCCGGATGGACGGCGGGCTGTTCTTCGCCACGTCGGACGCCCTCGAGGACCGCGTCCGTGAGGTCATCCACGAGGACCCGGCTGTCAAGGGGATCGTCCTGGACTGCGGCGGCATCGACTACGTCGACTCCCAGGGGTCGGCCAAGCTGGCCGACGTGCTCGATCTGGCCGAGGACTCCGGGGTCGTCCTGCGGCTGGCCAGGCTCAAGGCTTCGGTGCGGTCAACGCTCGAGCTCGACGGCGTCATGGAACGGCTCGGTGCCGACCACCTCCACGGCAACGTCGCCCGTGCCGTGGCGGCCGAGCGCCGGGAACGGGCCGGTCGGCCGGACGAGTGAGCGGCCGGACGCCCGTGTCCACCGGGCGGATCCGGTGCCCGCGTGGCACTCTCAGGTCACGACTCGGGGTATGTCGTAGAGGCGCGCCGCCTTTCAGTTTGGTTGTGCCAGTGCGACACGGAAGGATACGGGCGTGGCAGGTGATTCAGGGGTGGGCAATGCCCGTCTCCTCGCGAGCGTTCAGGCACTTCGGTCTGCCGTCTCCGACGCCTCCCTGCCCCTCGACCTGTCGTCGGCCCCGGCTGCGCGCCTCGCGCGCACCCGTCTGCTCGACCAGCTCGACGACTACGTCATCCCGCGCCTGACCTCGCTCGACGCCCCGCTCCTCGCCGTCGTCGGCGGCTCGACCGGCGCCGGCAAGTCGACGCTCGTCAACTCCGTCGTCGGGCGCGAGGTGACCCTGCCCGGCGTCCTGCGGCCGACGACCCGCTCGCCGGTGCTCATCCACCACCCCTCCGACGCCGCGTGGTTCTCGGGTCCGCGCATCCTGCCGACCCTGGCCCGCATCACCGGTCGCCACTCGTCGTCGGACGGCCCGGGCGCGGTGCGCCTCGTCTCGACGGACGAGGTCGCCGCCGGGCTGGCCCTGCTCGACGCGCCCGACATCGACAGCGTCGTCGAGGCCAACCGTGACCTGGCGACGCAGCTGCTCGCGGCCGCCGATCTCTGGGTCTTCGTCACGACGGCCGCCCGCTACGCCGACGCCGTCCCGTGGGAGCTGTTGCGCGAGGCCTTCGAACGCGGCACCGCCGTCGCCGTCGTCCTCGACCGCGTGCCCGCCGCCGCCGTCGACGAGATCCGCACGCACTTCGCGTCGATGCTGCGCGAGCAGGGGCTCGACCAGGCGCCGATCTTCACGGTCGTCGAGTCCGAGCTGGTCGACGGCCTGCTGCCCGCCGACCAGACCGAACGGCTGCGGGGCTGGCTCGCGGCTCTCGCCGGCGATGCGCAGGCTCGCGCCGACGTCGTGCGCCAGACGCTCCAGGGGGCGCTCGTCTCGCTCGACACCCGCACCCAGTCGCTCGTGGCCGCCTCCGAGGACCAGACCGCGGCGGGCCGGGCGCTCGTCGACGCGGCCGCAGCGGCCTACGACGAGGCGAGGGCGCAGGTCCACGCGGGCATGCTCGACGGCACCCTGCTCCGCGGCGAGGTGCTCGCCCGGTGGCAGGAGTTCGTCGGCACGGGAGAGTTCTTCCGGCAGGTCGAGTCGACCGTCTCGAGGGTGCGCGACCGGTTCACGTCGTTCCTCAAGGGCGAGCCGGCCCGGGCCGACCACCTCGGCGAGGCGCTCCAGTCCGGTGTGGAGTCCCTCGTGGTCAACCGCGCCGAGCTCGCGGCGGGCGCCATCTCGCGTTCGTGGCGCACCCTGCCCGGCGGCGACCAGCTGCTCACCGCCGACCCGACCCTCGCGCGCTCGGGCACCGACCTCGACCAGCGGATCCAGCGCCTCGTCCGCGACTGGCAGGGCGACATCCTCCAGATGGTCCGCGACGAGGGTCGCGACCGCCGCACGACGGCCCGGATCATGGCCTACGGCGTCAACGGTCTCGGCGTGGTCCTCATGCTCGTGACCTTCGCGAGCACGGCTGGGATCACGGGCGCCGAGGTCGGCATCGCGGGCGGCACGGCCGTCGTCGGCCAGAAGCTGCTCGAGGCCGTCTTCGGCGACCAGGCTGTCCGAGAGCTCGCGCGCCAGGCCCGCGAGCAGCTCACCGCGCGCGTCGACGCGCTGTATGCCGCCGAGCTCGCCCGCTACGAAGGAGCTGTCACGACGTTGCACGTCGACACCGACCAGACCGAGCACCTGTCCGCGGCCGGTGCCGCAGTCAAGGCAGCGCGATGAGCCCGATCAGGATGGGCCGCGCCCGGGTGGCGACGGTCTCGGCGGCTGAGCTGGGCACGCGCACGACCGAGCTGTCGATGGCGCTCGTGTCGGGTGCCGACGAGCTCGACCCCTCGGGCGTCGAGGTCGCGCGACGGGTCGTCGACCGGGCCGTCGAGCGTTCCGGCATCGCCGGTGACCACACGGTGGTCGCGCTCGCCGGGGCGACGGGCAGCGGCAAGTCCTCGCTCTTCAACGCCCTCGTCGGCGCCGACGTCGCCACGATCGGTGCCCGTCGCCCGACGACCTCCCGCCCGACGGCCGGCCTCTGGGGCGACGCCGACGCGTCCGAGCTGCTCGAGTGGCTGGGGGTGGCCTCCCGTCACGTCGTCGACACGTCGGCCGGTGCGGGGGACGGGCCCGTCCAGGTCGCCGGTTCCCTCGACGGGCTCGTGCTCCTCGACCTGCCGGACTTCGACTCCCGCGAGCTCGAGCACCGTCGTGAGGCCGAGCGCGTGCTCGAGCTCGTCGACGTCTTCGTCTGGGTGACCGACCCGCAGAAGTACGCCGACGCCCGACTGCACGACGAGTTCGTGAGCCTCCTGTCGCACCACGACGCCGTCACCCTCGGCGTGCTCAACCAGGCCGACCGTCTGACCGCCGAGGGTGTCACGGTCCTCACCCAGGACCTCACGAAGCTCCTCCTGGCCGACGGAGTCGCCGACGCCAAGGTGCTCGCGACCTCCACCCTGACCGGTCAGGGGATTCCCGAGCTCAAGCAGCGACTGGCGAATGCCGTTGCCGGACATGCTGCTTCGCGTCAGCGCCTCAAGGCCGATGTCGTCGGTGCCGCGACGAAGCTGCGTCCCGGGGTCGCCGACTCCGAGGCGGACGTGGGCCGTGTCCCGCGCGAGGCCCTCGACGCCTCGCTGGCTCGCGCAGCGGGTGTCCCCATCGTGCTCGACGCCGTCGCGCGCGACTACCGTCGCGAGGCGTTCGCGCACACCGGCTGGCTCTTCGCCCGATGGACGAAGGGCTTCGCCTCGGACCCGCTCCGTCGTCTCCGTCTCGACCGCACCGGCGGACGGCCGCCGATCCCCGTCGAGATCGACGGCGCCGACGTGCGCGCCGTGCTCGGCCGGTCGTCGATCCCGGCCCCGACCGTGTCGACCGCCTCTGCCGTCGACCTCGCCACGCGCAGCTTCGTGCGCGACGCGTCCGAGGGGCTGCCGGTCCGCTGGGCCCACGCCGTCGAGGACGCCGTCGACGGCGGCGACGGCGCGCTGAGCGACTCGCTCGACCGTGCCGTCATCGGCACCTCCCTGCGCGCGCGCCGCCCGGTCTGGTGGTTCGTCGTCAACATCCTCCAGTGGGTGCTGGGACTCGTCGCCCTGGCCGGGCTCATCTGGTATGCCGTGCTGTGGGCCTTCGCGCTGCTGCAGCTCCCGCGCCCTGAGACCCCCGCCGTCGGCATCCTGCCGCTCCCGCTCGTCATGCTCATCGTCGGCGTGCTGATCGGTGTCGGGCTCGGGATCCTGTCCCGGTGGTGGGCGCGCGTCGGTGCTCGGCACCGGCGCACCGTCGTCGGCAAGCGCCTGACCGAGTCCGTCGCGGCCGTGGCCGACGAGCACATCCTCATCCCCGTCGACGAGGTCCTCCTGCGTCACCGAGAGACCCGCGAGCACCTCGAGGCCGCAGCCGGCTGACGCGCCCCGGGCGCAGGGGGCGCTGTCCACATCCCCTCGGCCCGGTGTCCTGGTGTCCACAGGCGGCTGACGCCCGCTGTCGGCCGGGCCCGTCGCGTCCGAGGGTGGGTGCAGGCGGCGCGAGGCCGCCCCTGGAACCCTCCGAGGAGCAGCGATGAACGAGACCCGCATCACCGTGCACGGCAACGTCGTGACCGAGCCCGTCGAGCGACACGGCCGCAACGGCAGCATCTTCACGACCTTCCGCGTCGCCACGACGCCCTACCGCCGCACTGCCGACGGTCGCTTCGTCGACGGCGACACGAGCTTCTACAGCGTCATCGCGTTCAACGCGCTCGCGGCCAACGCGGCCTCGGCGCTGCGCAAGGGCCAGCCGGTCATCGTCGAGGGCAACCTGTCGATCAAGCAGTACGTCGGCAACGACGGCCAGCCGCGCACCTCGCCCGAGATCGACGCCGACCACGTCGGACACGACCTGTCGTGGGGACGCGCGAGCTTCGAGCGCGTCAGCCGCGCGGCCGCGCTCGGCCAGGACCGCACGGCCGACCCCGACGTCCAGGCGTCCGTGCGCGCCCTGGCCGAGGGCGAGCCAGCCGTTGCCGACCAGCGCCCCGCCCACGTCGACGCGGACGGGGTCGTCGACGACGACTACGACCCCGGCGCGGACCCGGCCGACGGTGCGCGCGACGACGCCGGCGGGGTGCTCGCCACCGGTGATCCCGAGACCGACGACTACGAGGTCGTCGAGCGGCTCACGGCCTGACGTCGACAAGGTCCGCGAGCGCGGACACCGATTCGGTGCCGCGCTCGCAGACAGATAGCCTTCTGCGCATGGCCGAGTACATCTACACCATGACCCGTGCGCGCAAGGCACACAACGAGAAGGTCATCCTCGATGACGTCTCGATGTCCTTCTACCCCGGCGCGAAGATCGGCATGGTCGGCCCCAACGGCGCCGGCAAGTCGACGATCCTCAAGATCATGGCCGGACTCGACCAGCCGAGCAACGGCGAGGCGCGTCTGGCCCCCGGGGCGACCGTCGGCATCCTCCTGCAGGAGCCGCCCCTCAACGAGGACAAGACGGTCCTCGGCAACGTCGAGGAGGGCGCCGGCGAGATCAAGGCGAAGCTCGACCGCTACAACGAGATCTCGGCCGAGATGGCCGACCCCGACGCCGACTACGACGCGCTGCTCACCGAGATGGGCAAGCTGCAGGAGGACATCGACCACGCCGACGCGTGGGACCTCGACAGCCAGCTCGAGCAGGCGATGGACGCCCTGCGCTGCCCGCCGCCGGACTCGCCCGTCACCAACCTCTCCGGAGGAGAGCGTCGCCGCGTCGCCCTCTGCAAGCTGCTCCTGCAGAAGCCCGACCTGCTGCTGCTCGACGAGCCCACCAACCACCTCGACGCCGAGTCGGTCCTCTGGCTCGAGCAGCACCTCGAGGGCTACCCCGGCGCCGTCATCGCGGTCACCCACGACCGCTACTTCCTCGACAACGTCGCCCAGTGGATCGCCGAGGTCGACCGCGGTCGCCTCTACCCCTACGAGGGCAACTACTCGACCTACCTCGAGAAGAAGTCCGAGCGACTGACGATCCAGGGCAAGAAGGACGCCAAGCTGGCCAAGCGGCTCAAGACCGAGCTCGAGTGGGTCCGCAGCAACGCCAAGGGTCGTCAGGTCAAGAGCAAGGCACGTCTGGCCCGTTACGAGGAGATGGCGGCCGAGGCCGAGCGCACCCGCAAGCTCGACTTCGAGGAGCTCCAGATCCCGCCGGGCCCGCGTCTGGGCTCGACGGTCATCGAGGTGAAGAACCTCAAGAAGGGCTTTGGCGAGCGCGTCCTCATCGACAACCTCTCCTTCTCCCTCCCGCGCAACGGCATCGTCGGCGTCATCGGCCCCAACGGCGTCGGCAAGTCGACCCTCTTCAAGACGATCGTCGGCTTCGAGGAGCCGGACGGTGGCGAGGTCAAGATCGGCGAGACCGTCAAGATCTCCTACGTCGACCAGGGCCGCGAGGGTCTCGACCCGAAGAAGAACCTCTGGGAGATCGTGTCCGACGGCCTCGACCACATGAAGGTCGGCAACGTCGAGATCCCCTCACGGGCCTACGTGTCGCAGTTCGGCTTCAAGGGCCCCGACCAGCAGAAGCTCTCTGGCGTCCTCTCCGGTGGTGAGCGCAACCGTCTCAACCTCGCGCTCACGCTCAAGCAGGGCGGCAACCTGCTGCTCCTCGACGAGCCGACCAACGACCTCGACGTCGAGACCCTCGGCTCCCTCGAGAACGCGCTGCTCGAGTTCTCCGGCTGCGCCGTCGTCATCACCCACGACCGGTGGTTCCTCGACCGCGTCGCGACGCACATCCTCGCCTACGAGGGCACCGAGGAGAACCCCGCCAGCTGGTACTGGTTCGAGGGCAACTTCGAGTCCTACGAGGCCAACAAGGTCGAGCGCCTCGGTCCGGAGGCCGCCCGTCCGCACCGCGTCACCTACCGCAAGCTGACGCGCGACTGACCGCGAGCGACGGCGACGCCGTCGACGAGAGGGCCGGGATGCACGCATCCCGGTCCTCTCGCGTCAGATCCAGCCCTTGCGCCGGAAGACGCCGTAGAGCGTGACGGCCACGCCGGCGATGACGGCCGCGCTGAAGAGGACGCCCCAGGGCCGACCGAACCCGGGGTAGGGCACGTTCTGGCCGAACCACCCCGTCACGGCGGTCGGGACGGCGATGATCGCGGCCCAGCCGGTGAGCTTCTTCATCACCGTGTTGAGCCGGGCGTCCTGCAGCGACAGGTTGGTCTCGAAGATCGTCGTCACCATGTCGCGCAGCGACTCGGTCCACTCGGCAGCCCGGAGGACGTGGTCGTAGAGGTCGTCGTAGAAGCCGTCGAGCTCGGTGTGCCGCTGGTCGAGCTCGCCCCGGTGACGGAGCACCGCGTTGACGACGTCGCGCATCGGCAGCACGACACGTCGCAGCTCGACGAGCTCCTTGCGCAGCCGGTAGGTGCGCACCTGGACGGCGTGCATGCGCCCGCTCTCGTCGAAGAGGAGGTCCTCGAGGTCCTCGATCGCGTCGTCGAGCTGCTGGATCGCCTCGAAGTGCCCGTCGACGACGGTGTCGAGCAGCCCGTGCACGAGTGCTCCGACGCCGAGCGCGAGCAGCTCGGGGTCGTCGTTCCACCGGTCGAGCACCTGCTGCATGTCGACCTCGTCGGTGCCGCGGACGGTGATGATGCCGCCCGGGAGCACGAACGCCGAGATCCGTGCAGTGCGCAGGCGGGACTCCGGCCCCAGGGGCTCGGGACCGTTGGCGCCCGTCGAGGTGCCGCCGGGCTCGAGCCGGGTGGCATAGACGGTGAGGAAGGTGTGTTTGGCGTGCCGGGTCGCCTTCGGTCGCTCGCCGGCGGAGACGGCGTCCTCGACGGCGTGGGGGTCGAGCCCGAGCTCCGCGGACAGGGCGCGCAGGCCGGCGTGGTCCGGCTCGCACAGGTCGACCCAGATGAGCGAGTCCTCGCGACCCAGCAGCTCGGACACGTCCTCGAGCGGGAAGCCCTCGTCGACCACCTTGCCGTGCTCCCACCGGCAGGAGGTGATGCGCCCGGTTCCGTCGTTGCTCACCGGGCCAGTCTCGCAGCCCCGAGGCGCTGGCACGGTCAGGCGATGAGGGGCGTGACCTCGCGAGTCGTGGGGCGTTCGCCGAGCGCGAGCTGCCAGGCGGTGGCGAGCCGTCGGCCGACCTCGTCGGCCTCGTCGGGTGCGACGCAGAAGGGCACCCGGACCCAGCGGGTGAAACCGCCCTCGACCCCGAACTGTCCACCGCGGGCCAGCCGGACGCCGGCGGACTCGGCGACCCGAGCGAGCTCGTCGCCCCTGGCCTCCGGCAGCTCGCACCAGAGGTTCAGGCCGCCCGAGGGCACCGTGAGGCGCCAGTCGGGGACGTGCTGGCGAAGAGCCGTGACGAGGGCGTCGCGCCGGGAGCGCGCCTCGCGCCGGCGCTCGGTCAGCAGGGACTCACCCTGCCGCAGCAGGTCGGTGACGACGAGCTGCTCGAGGATCGCCGTGCCGAGGTCGAGGCTGTGGCGGGCCTCGATGACGGCCTCGGCACCGCCGCGGGGTGCTCGCACCCAGCCGACGCGCAGGCCGCCCCACCACGTCTTGCCGGCGCTGCCGAGGGTGTGGGCGGCGGGGGAGGAGGCCGCGAAGGGCGCAGCTCGTGCCGCGCCGTCCGGGTCCTCGAGGCCGAGCTCGACGAACGTCTCGTCGATGACCGGGACGGTGTTCGCCCGGGCCAGCACGCCGGCCAGCGCCTGTCGCGTGGGCGCATCCATGACGAGTCCGGTCGGGTTCTGGTGGTCGGGGATGAGGTATGCCGCCCGGGCGCCGCTCTGACGCAGCCCGACCTCGATCGCCTCGACGTCCCACCCCGTCGCCGTCAGCTGCGCGGGCACTGCGCGGTACGCCGAACGCCGCACCCCCACGATGGCGTTCGGGTAGGTGGGGCTCTCGACGAGGACCCGGTCACCGATGTCCAGCTGGGAGCGGAGCACGGCCGACAGTCCACCGTGCGCACCGGACGTGATGACGACGTGGTCGGGGGAGGTGGACAGCCCCCGGCCCTCGAACCAGTCGGCCACCGCGGCGCGCGTCTCCGGCAGCCCGCGTGGGTCGTAGCCCGCGGTCGCGAGGAAGCGCGGCAGCTCGAGAAGGGCCCGTTCGTAGGCCGCGGTGACACCGGCGGCGGCCGGGAGGGCGGCATACGTGAGGTCGATGACGTCGGGCGGCACGTCCGTGGGGATGAGGCCGGCCTGCGACAGCGCGAGGCCCGAGGGCCCGGCCGGAAGGCAGACGACGCTTCCCGAGCCGCGCCGCGTCGCGACGAACCCCTCGTCGCGCAGGGCGTCGAGGGCCGCACCGACGGTCGTGCGGCTCAGGCCCAGCTCGGTCGTCAGCGTGCGCTCGCTCGGCAGCCGCGTCCCGACGAGGAGCCGTCCGTCGGAGACGAGTCGGCGGATGCCGTCGGCGAGACCGCGATAGGCCGGCCGGGGGAGAGGACCGGACCCGAGAAGCAGGGCCAGTGACCGGGCCGAGATGGTGCGCACCGGTCCACTGTCCCACGACTGGCCCTTAAAAGGCAGTCCACTGGTCGGCATCATGGACGGTATGAGACGTCACGTCCCCCTCGCGAACCTCACTCCGCGGCAGCAGCTGCGTGCCGGCCGCCTCCCGCGCCGCGTCGTCCAGCTCCTCGTGGGACTCGTGCTCTACGGCGTCTCCATGGCGATGATGATCCGCTCGACGCTCGGGCTCGACCCGTGGGACGTCTTCCATGCCGGGATCGCCACGCACGTGTCGCTGACCTTCGGGCAGGTGACGATCATCGTCGGTGCGCTCGTCCTGCTGCTCTGGGTGCCGCTGCGGCAGTGGCCAGGTCTCGGCACCGTGGCCAACGTCGTCGTCATCGGCCTCGCCGCCGACGCGGGCCTCGCGCTCATCGCGCCGCCCGAGGCGATGTGGGCCCGGGTGGCGCTCCTCGCCTCCGGCATCGTGCTCAACGGCGTCGCCGGTGGCCTCTACATCGGCAGCCAGCTCGGTCCCGGCCCCCGTGACGGGCTCATGACGGGCTTCGCGCGGCGCACCGGGCTGTCGATCCGGCTCGTCCGCACCACCATCGAGGTCGTCGTGCTCGCGGTCGGCTGGCTGCTCGGTGGACCCGTCGGCCTCGGCACCGTGCTGTATGCCGTGACGATCGGCCCCTTGGTCCAGTTCTTCCTGCCCCGGCTGACCATCGACCTCGCCCCTGCGGGAGCGCCCCCGCGTGAGGACGGCGCCGCGCCCGAAGAGGGCGCCGCCCCCGTGACGCCGACGTCGGCGCTGGGCTCGACGACGAGCTGACGTCTCAGGCGCCGGTGAGGGGCCAGGACCGGAGCACCCTGCAGGCGCCCGGCTCGTACCACGCGAGGTCGAGTCGCTCGGCCCGGCAGCGGGCCGGGAGACGGGGGGCGGCCAGCCTGCGGGTCGACTCCTCGGTGACCACGTCGGAGAGGGCGTCGAGCGTCAGGTGCGGCACGACGTCACCGAAGCGACCGGCATACGGCGGGCACTGGGGAAAGGCCTCCCGCAGCCGCGACGTGAGGGTGGCGAAGGGCGCCGACGGCTCGGGCAGCAGGTGGACGATCCCGTTGGGGAAGGTGTCGACGGCCTCGAGTGTGAACGCGAAAGGCTCTGTCGCTGCGGCGATCTCGGCGACGACGTCGAGCGCTGTCTGCGTCAGGGACTCGAGGTCGAGGAACGGCGCGAGCGCCGTGACGTGCGCGTGGACGAAGTCCGGGTCTGCCGAGACGTAGTCGGCGTCGTAGTGCCGCGTGCGGGCGAGGACGAACGGCTCGAGGACCGGCACCGGCACCTGGAGCACCGAGTGGCCGGTGACGGCCGAGGTCATGATGGCGGCACGCTCAGTGCCCGGCGCCAACGAGCCGCAGCGCGAGGGCGGCGTTCGTCGCGCCGATCTCGGCGGGACTGCGTCGGATCGTCGGGGAGTACCAGCGGGCCACGTCGACGACGATCGAGAGCAGGGCCAGCGCGGTGTCGGCGCTGTCGTCGACGGAGAACGTCCCGTCGGCCACCCCACGGTCGAGGACGTCACGCACGAGGGAGTCCATCTCCTTGCGCAGCTTGAGGACCTCGGCGTGGTGCTCGGGGGTCAGGTGGTGGTGCTCGTACTGCACGACGCGGGCCACCTGGTACTGCTCGACGTGCCACTCGGTGAAGCGCGCCATGACGGTGACGAGCTGCTCGGCAGGCGTCGAGCCCTCGGCGATGGCCGAGCGCATGAGGCGCAGCGCGGACTCGTGCCCGCTGCGGCTCAGGGCGAAGAGCAGCTCCTCCTTGGAGCCGAAGTGGACGTAGACCCCGGCGGGCGAGAGCCCGGCCCCGGAGGCGATGTCACGGGTGGTCGTGGCGTGGAAGCCCTTGTCGGCGAACGCGTGGGCCGCGGCCTGCAGGAGCCGCTCGACGGTCGAGGCGTCGGGGTCGGACGTCCGGGCGCCGACGGACGGCGGGGTCGTGGTGGGCTGCGGCACGTTGACAGCATGCCGCAGGGGAGGGAAACTAAGCAAGCGCTTAGTTACCGACGGGTACCAGCGCGTCGCACCCGTGAGCACGCCCGATGGAGGACGTTATGCCCCGCAACATCTACGACGAGGACCACGAGGCGATGCGCGCCTCCGCGCGCGAGTTCGTCGCCCGCACGCTCGCGCCGCGCGCCGAGGAGATGATCGAGGGCAAGTCGATCCCGCGCGACATCTGGCTCGAGGCCGGCAAGCAGGGCTTCTTCGGCCTCGACATCCCCGAGGAGTTCGGCGGTGCCGGCGTCGACGACTACCGCTTCAACGCCGTCGTCGCCGAGGAGATGTCGCGCTTCAACGCCGCGACGAGCTCGTGCTTCGGCATCCACTCCGACGTGTGCCCGCCCTACATCGTCGACCTCGGCACCGAGGAGCAGAAGCAGCGCTGGCTGCCCGGGATGGCGAGCGGTGAGCTCATCTGCGCCATCGCCATGACCGAGCCCTCCGGTGGCTCCGACCTCGCCGCGCTCAAGACGACCGCCGTCCGGGACGGTGACTCGTGGATCCTCAACGGCTCCAAGACCTTCATCACCAACGGCTACCAGGCCGACCTCGTCATCGTGGCAGCGCGCACCGACCCGTCCAAGGGTGCCAAGGGCATCACGCTGCTCATGGTCGAGCGCGGCATGGAGGGCTTCGAGAACGGCCGCAAGCTCGACAAGGTCGGCATGGACGAGTCCGACACGGCCGAGCTCTTCTTCGAGAACGTCCGCGTCCCCGACGAGAACCGCCTCGGCCCCGAGGGCATGGGCTTCATCTCGATGATGCAGCGCCTCCCGCAGGAGCGCGTCGGCGCCGCCGTCTCCAACGTCGCCCACGCCAAGGCGATCCTCGAGGAGACGATCCAGTACGCCAAGGACCGCAAGGCGTTCGGCCAGCCGATCGGCGCCTTCCAGCACAACAAGTTCCTCATGGCCGAGCTCGTGACGAAGATCGAGGTCGCCGAGGCCTACGTCGACGACTGCATCGCGGCCCACGCCGAGGGCAAGCTCTCGGCCGTCGACGCCGCCAAGGCGAAGTGGTGGAGCTCGGAGGTGCAGAACGACGTGCTCGACCACTGCGTCCAGCTGCACGGCGGCTACGGCTTCATGAACGAGTACCGCGTGGCCCGCGCCTGGCGCGACGCCCGCGTCACGAAGATCTGGGCCGGCTCCAACGAGATCATGAAGGAGCTCATCGGCCGGGACCTCGGCTTCTGATGGCGGCCGACGCACGCGGCGGCCGCCACGAGGGTGCCGTCGCGATCATCACCGGCGCCAGCCGCGGGATCGGTCTCGGCATCGCCGAGCGCCTCGTCGCCGAGGGGGCCAAGGTCGTCATCACGGCCCGCAAGCCGGACGCGCTCGCCGAGGCGGTCGCCACGCTCGGCGGTCCGGAGCACGCCCTCGGCATCGCCGGCAACGCAGCCGACGAGGACCACCAGGACGAGGTCATCAGCGCGGCGCGCGAGACGTTCGGCGGGCTGCACCTGCTCGTCAACAACACCGGCATCAACCCTGTCTACGGGCCGATGCTCGACACCGGGCTCGACATCGCGCGCAAGGTGCTCGACGTCAACGTCGTCGCCGCCTTCTCGTGGATCAAGAAGGCCGTCGCGGCCGGGCTCGGCGACGAGGCCCACCCCGGGTCGGTCGTCAACCTCGCCTCCGTCGCCGGCCAGGGCGCGAGCGGAGTCATCGGCTGGTACGGCGTGTCCAAGGCGGCGCTCATCCACCTGACGACCGAGCTCGGCTACGAGCTCGGTCCCGACGTGCGGGTCAACGCCGTGGCCCCCGCGGTCGTCAAGACGAAGTTCGCCGAGGCGCTCTACGAGGGGCGCGAGGAGAAGGTCGTCCGCGCCTACCCGATGAAGCGCCTCGGCCTGCCCGAGGACGTCGCGGGCGCCGTCAGCTTCCTGCTGAGCAGCGACGCGTCATGGGTCACCGGTCAGACGCTGACGATCGACGGTGGCGTCACCCTGGGTGGCGCCCTCTAGGAGATCCGTTCCGCCGCAAGGCGATTCGCCGACGATGTATGCCGTCCGGCCCCGTGCGAGCGCACGGGGCCGGACGCATTCCGGGCCGGGTTTGACATCAGTTAGGTGAGGCTTACTAAGGTAAGCCTCACCTAATGTTTCGTCGACTCGACAGAAGGATCCCCCGTGTCGCGCCTTCGCACCGCCCTCCTCGCCGCCGTCGCCGCGGCGCTCGTCCTCGCCGGCTGCACCACCGGACCCACCGGGGGTTCCGCCCCGACCCCCGCGGGCGCAGCAGCGGCAGGGGCCGGCGACACGGGAGCCGACCCGACGGCATACCCCGTCACCCTCAAGGACGCCTTCGGGACGGCCACCATCACGAAGGAGCCGCAGCGGGTCGTCACCCTCGGCTGGTCCGACGCCGACCACGTGGCGGCGCTCGGGGTGGCCCCCGTCGGTGCCCCCACGGTGACGTGGGGCGGCAACGCGAACCTCTCGACGGACTGGTTCGACGCGCAGCTGGCCACCTTCGGCGGCACCGCGCCGACACGCTTCGACGACGCCGACGGCAACCCCGTCGAGGAGATCGCGCAGCTGCAGCCCGACCTCATCCTCGCCACGAACTCCGGCATCACGAAGGACGAGTACGACAAGCTGAGCAAGCTCGCACCCGTCGTCGCCTACCCGGAGGTCGCCTACGGCACGCCGTGGCAGGTCTCGCTCGAGACGATCGGGAAGGCGCTCGGGCGCTCGAAGCAGGCGGCTGACGTCGAGGCGAAGACCATCGGGGCGCTCGAGGCGGCCAAGGCGAGGTATCCGCAGCTCGCCGGCAAGACCTTCATCTACGGCTACGTCGCCCCGACCGACCTCTCGCAGATCGGCTTCTACACCCCGAGCGACCTCCGGCCGCAGATGCTCACCGAGCTCGGCATGAAGAACGCGCCGGTCGTCGAGGAGCAGGCCAGGGGCTCCAAGGAGTTCTACCTGACCGTCAGCGCCGAGCGTGCCTCGACGCTCGAGGCCGACGTCTTCCTCACGTACATCACCGAGGACTCCGAGGTCGTGGTCATGACGAAGGACCCGCTCGTCGGCCAGGTGCCCGCCATCAAGGCGGGGGCGCTCGTCGCGACGAAGGACCAGAAGGTCGGTCTGACGATGAGCTCGCCGACGCCGCTGTCCATCCCGTACATGACCGAGCTGTTCGTGCCCCTCGTGGCGGCCGCGGCCGACAAGGCCGACGCCGCCTGATGAGCGCCACCCAGACCGCTGGACGGGAAGGGCGGGTGGCCTCCGGCGACGCGACCCTCCCGGGGCTCGCAGCCCTCCTGCTCGCCCTGCTCGTCGTGCTCGTCCTGGCCGTCGTCGCGTCGATCGTGCTGGGATCAAAGGCGATTCCTCTCGGCGACGTCGTGCAGGTGCTGACGGGCCACGGCGACGGCGTGGCCGGCAGCGGCATCGTCGAGGCTCGCGTCGCCCGGACGGTCGTGGGCGTCCTCGTCGGCGCGGCGCTCGCCGTCGCGGGCGCGGCGATGCAGGGGCTGACCCGCAACCCCCTCGCCGACCCGGGACTGCTCGGCGTCAACGCCGGCGCCGGACTGGCCGTCGTCCTGGCGATCTCGGTCTTCGGCGTCGGCTCGCTCAGCGGCTACGTCTGGTGGGCGATGGCCGGTGCCGGTCTCGCGGCCGTCCTCGTCCACGCGCTCGCCGGGCTCGCCGGTCGTGGATCGCCCTTGCGCCTCACGCTCGCCGGAGCCGCCGTCGCGGCCGGTCTGGCGAGCTGGTCGTCCGGGGTCCTCGTCTCGAGCAAGCAGTCCTTCGACTCCTTCCGCTTCTGGCAGGTCGGCACGATCGGGGGCCGGGGGCTCGACCTCGTCGTCACCGTGCTGCCGTTCTTCGCCGTGGGGCTCGTCGTCGTCCTCCTCGCCGTGCGTCGGCTCAACGCCCTCGCGCTGGGCGACGACCTGGCCCGCGGTCTCGGCGAGAACGTCCTCGTCGCCCGGGCCACCGTCGCCGTCGGCGTCGCCGTCCTCTGTGGCGCCTCGACCGCGCTCGCAGGGCCGATCGGCTTCCTCGGCCTCGTCGTGCCGCACGTCGCCCGATCCGTCGTCGGCCCCGACCACCGGCGGATCATCCCGGTGTGTCTGGCCGCCGGGCCGATCCTGCTGCTCGCCGCAGACACCGTCGGACGGCTCGTGGCCCAGCCGAGCGAGGTGCAGGCCGGCATCATGACGGCCGTCATCGGCGTGCCCTTCTTCATCGTGCTCGTGCGCCGCGGCCGGATGGCGAGCCTGTGACCGCCGACGTGCTCGCCCCGACCGGGGCCCGCGCCGACCCGCGTGCCGTGGCCGCGGAAGAACCCGCCGACCTCACCCGCGTCGTGCGAGCCCGCAGGCGGCCCACGCGTCGGGTGCGCTTCGTCATCGCGACCCTCGCGGTGGCCGCCGTCGCCGCCGTCCTCGTCCGTGTGCTCCTCGGCGACTACGTCGTCGCGCTCACCCACCTGCTGCCCATCCTCAGGGGCGAGACGCTGCCCGACGCTCCGGGCGCCTCCTTCATCGTCATGGAGGCCAAGCTGCCACGTGCCCTGCTGGGGCTCCTCGCGGGTCTGGCGTTCGGGGCGGCGGGGGCGATGTTCCAGACCACCTTGCGCAACCCGCTCGCGAGCCCCGACATCATCGGCATCAGCCTCGGCGCGTCCGCCGCAGCGGTCATCGCCCTGACGTTCCTCGACGCGCAGGGCCTCTGGCTGCCGGCAGCAGCCCTCGTCGGTGCGGTGGCCGTCGGGCTGCTCATGCATGCCGTCGGTCGGGGGACCACGCTCGCCGGCCAGCGCATGGTGCTCGTCGGCATCGGCGTCGCCGCCCTCCTGTCGAGCGTCATCCAGTTCGTCATGACGCGCACCTCGATCCAGGACGCGCAGGCTGCCCTCGTCTGGCTCACCGGGAGCCTCGCACGCGCCACGTGGCCCGTCATCGAGCTGCTCTCGGCCGCGGTGCTCGTCCTCGCGCCCCTGCTCGCGGTGTGCGCGCGGTGGATGCGGCTCGCCGAGCTCGGGGACGACCTGTCGGCGACCCTCGGGGCGCCCGCAGGTCGGGCTCGCCTCGGGCTCGTCGTCGCCGTGGCCCTCGCCGCCGTCGCGACGAGCGCGACCGGTCCCATCGCGTTCGTCGCCTTCCTGGCGGGGCCGATCGCGCGACGCCTCTGCGGTGGGCGTCCCTCGCTGTGGGCGGCGGCCCTCGTCGGGGCCGTCGTCGTCGTGCTGTCGGACTTCGCCGGTGACTACCTCATCCCCGACGTCAACCTTCCCGTCGGCGTCGTCACCGGCGCCCTCGGCGCACCCCTCATGCTCGCGGTCGTCGTCACCGCGGGCCGAGCCGGAAAGGCCTGACATGACCTCCACGACCCTCGCCCCCACCCCGACGGACGGCAAGGCCCTGCGTGCCCGCGACCTCACCCTCTGCTACGACGGTCGGCGGGTCGTCGAGCACCTCGACCTCGACGTGCCGGCCGGCAGGATCACCGTCGTCGTCGGGCCCAACGGCTGCGGCAAGTCGACCCTCCTGCGCGGGCTCTCACGTCTGTTGCGCCCCACCGAGGGCAGCGTCCACCTCGCCTCCGAGGGCGCCCACGACGACGTCTGGTCGCTGCGGCCCAAGGGGTTCGCCCGCCACGTCGCGCTCCTCCCGCAGAGCCCGCCCGTGCCCGAGGGCATCACCGTCGTCGACCTCGTCGGCCGCGGTCGACACCCGCACCACACCCTGGTCCGCCGGTGGTCGCGGGCCGACGACGAGGCCGTCACCAGGGCCATGCGGGCGACCGGGACCCTCGAGCTCGCCGAGCGACCCGTCGACGAGCTGTCCGGCGGCCAGCGACAGCGCGTGTGGATCGCGCTGACCCTCGCCCAGGAGACCGACGTCGTGCTCCTCGACGAGCCCACGACCTACCTCGACCTCGCGCACCAGATCGACGTCCTGGACCTGTTGCGCGACCTCAACCGCAGCCGGGGGACGACCGTCGTCATGGTCCTGCACGACCTCAACCTCGCGGCCCGCTACGCCGACCACGTCGTCGCCCTGCGCGACGGCCGTCTCGTCGGCAGCGGCGCACCGGCGGACCTCGTCGACGAGGAGTTCGTGGCGCAGGTCTTCGGCCTCCGCAGTCGTGTCATCGCCGACCCCGTCACCGGCTCGCCGCTCGTCGTGCCCACCTCGACCCACCACCAGAGCGGAGCCACCTCGTGACCACGACCGCCGTCAGCCCCGTCCTGCTCCTCACGGCGGTCGTCCGCCGGGTCGAGCGACTCAGCCCGTCCTTCGTCCGGATCCGTCTGGGCGGCAACGGTTTCGAGCACCTCGGCCCCGAGGGGCCTACGCTCGACCAGCGCGTCAAGCTGCTCATCCCGTCGCCGGGGAAGCCGGCGCCGAGCGCGCTCCTCGACCCCGACGGGTGGTATGCCGCGTGGCTGGCGCTGCCGGGGGCCGACCGTGGTCACCTGCGCACCTACACGGCCCGTGCCGTCGAGGGGGAGGGTGGCGACCGCCAGCTCGTCGTCGACTTCGTGCTGCACGGTCACGGCCCGCTCGGCGCGGCCAACCCGCTCGGCGCAGCCGGCGCGGCCGCCGGTCCCGCCGGCACGTGGGCGGCGCGAGCCGCCGTCGGCGACGAGGTCGGCCTGCTTGCCCCGCGCCGCGGTCACGAACACGCCTTCGGGGGCATCGAGTTCGACCCGGGCGCCGCGGGGCGACTGCTCCTCGTCGCCGACGAGACGGCCCTGCCTGCGCTCGCGTCGATCGTCGAGTCCCTGCCGGCTTGCACCCGGGGCGTTGCCGTCGTGGAGGTGCCGGACGCCACGGACTTCCTCGACGTCCGCTTCCCGGCCGGGATCGAGCGTCACTGGATCGCTCGCGGGGGCCGCCCCAGGGGCGAGCAGACCCTCGCCGTGCTGCGCGAGTGCCTGGACCTGCACCCGGAGCGTGCCGTCGCCGACGCCTCGTCCCTCGGCCCCTCGGCCGACTTGGACGACGCCGTGTGGGAGACCCCGGCCCACAGCTCCTCGGGTGACGACGTCACGGCATCCGGGCGGGCGCGGCCCCGACCAGGCGATCGCGACACGTATGCCTGGGTCGCCGGCGACTCCGACACGGTCAAGGCCTGTCGGCGCCTCCTCGTGGGCGAGGGAGGCATGCCCCGTCCGCAGGTCGCCTTCATGGGGTACTGGAAGCAGGGACGCGCCGGCTGAGCAGCCCTTTCTCCACCCCGCCCGGACGGCGCGTCGCGGCACGGCGCGCCGACCGGCATACGGCCGCTTGCGCTCGACGGGCCCGGGCAGGGGAGAATGCGCTGTGCGGCCACCGTCGTCCGCAGGTCGCCACGCCGTGGCGCCGCGGCGCTGCCGCGACCGAACGACGGAAGAAGGTCCATGGAGATCTGGCCGGGCAAGCCCTACCCACTCGGAGCGACGTACGACGGCTCGGGGGTCAACTTCGCCGTCTTCTCCGAGGTCGCCGAACGCATCGAGCTCTGCCTGCTCGACGACGACCTGAACGAGACGCGTTTCGACCTGCCCGAGACGGACGGCTTCGTGTGGCACGGCTACGTGCCCTACGTGCAGCCCGGGCAGCGCTACGGCTTCCGCGTGCACGGACCCTACGACCCCGCGAACGGCCACCGCTGCAACCCGAGCAAGTTCCTCCTCGACCCGTACGCCAAGGCGATCGAGGGCCAGGCCGAGAACGACCAGTCGCTCTACTCGTACACCTTCGGCGACGCCAAGGCCGCGACGACGACGAAGATCAACACCGACGACAACGTGCGCCACACGATGCACTCCATCGTCATCAACCCGTTCTTCGACTGGGGCGACGACCGCCCGCCGCGCCACGAGTACCACGAGACCATCATCTACGAGGCCCACGTCAAGGGCCTGACGATGCTCCACCCGGAGATCCCGGAGGAGATCCGCGGCACCTATGCCGGCATCTCGCACCCGGCGATGATCAAGCACCTGAGCGACCTCGGCATCACCGCCATCGAGCTCATGCCCGTGCACCAGTTCGTCCAGGACGCGCCGCTCGTCGACCGCGGCCTGTCCAACTACTGGGGCTACAACACCATCGGCTTCCTCGCCCCGCACAACGAGTACGCCGCCGGTGGGCAGCGTGGCCAGCAGGTGCTCGAGTTCAAGGCCATGGTCAAGGCGCTGCACGCGGCGAACATCGAGGTCATCCTCGACGTCGTCTACAACCACACGGCCGAGGGCAACCACATGGGCCCGACGCTGGCCTTCCGCGGGCTCGACAACAACAGCTACTACCGCCTCGTCAGCGACGACCTCAGCCACTACTACGACACCACGGGCACGGGCAACAGCCTCCTCATGCGCAGTCCGCACGTGCTCCAGCTCATCATGGACTCGCTGCGCTACTGGGTCACCGAGATGCACGTCGACGGCTTCCGCTTCGACCTCGCCGCCACCTTGGCCCGCCAGTTCCACGAGGTCGACAAGCTGTCGGCCTTCTTCGACCTCATCCAGCAGGACCCGGTCGTCAGCCAGGTCAAGCTCATCGCCGAGCCGTGGGACGTCGGCGAGGGTGGCTACCAGGTGGGCAACTTCCCGCCGCTGTGGACCGAGTGGAACGGCAAGTTCCGCGACACGGTGCGCGACTTCTGGCGCGGTGAGGGTGGTGCCCTCGGCGAGTTTGCTTCTCGTTTCACCGGATCCAGCGATCTCTACGAGCACTCGGGCCGCAAGCCGATCGCCTCGATCAACTTCGTCACAGCCCACGACGGCTTCACCCTGCGCGACCTCGTGTCCTACAACGACAAGCACAACGAGGCCAACGGCGAGGGCAACAACGACGGCGAGAGCCACAACCGGTCGTGGAACTGCGGCGTCGAGGGGCCGACCACCGACCCGGTCATCCGTGACCTGCGGCTGCGCCAGCAGCGCAACTTCCTCACGACGCTGCTCTTCTCGCAGGGCGTGCCGATGATGCTGCACGGCGACGAGCTCGGTCGCACGCAGGGCGGCAACAACAACGGCTACTGCCAGGACAACGACATCTCGTGGATCCAGTGGGTCCTCGACGAGGACGACCAGAAGCTCCTCGTCTTCACCCAGTCGCTCGTCAAGCTGCGGCGCGAGCACCCGGTGTTCCGTCGTCGCCGCTTCTTCGCCGGCAACGCCGACCACGGCGGCGAGAGCGAGCTCGGCGACATCGCCTGGTTCACGCCCGAGGCACAGCACATGGACGAGGAGGCCTGGAGCAACGGCCTGGCCAAGTCGCTCATGATCTTCCTCAACGGCTCGGCGATCCCCGAGCCGGACCCGCGCGGCCAGCAGATCCTCGACGACTCGTTCCTCGTGATGTTCAACGCCCACGACCAGCCGCTGACCTTCACGCTGCCCGACGAGGAGTACGGGGCCGAGTGGATCCCGGTCATCGACACGGCCCTGCACGAGGTCGAGGCCAACCACCTCGACGCCACGTGGCAGATCCAGGTGCAGCCCCGCAGCATCGTCGTGCTGAGGTGCCCACGCGAGATCGTCTCGCCCATCATCCCGGGCGTCACGGAGGAGGCCACCGCGTGAGGTATGCCAGCGCACCGGTCTCGACCCACCGGCTCCAGCTCGAGCCGGACTTCACCCTCGACGACGCGCTCGCGCAGGTGAAACACCTTGCGGCACTGGGGATCACGCACCTCTACCTGTCGCCGATCCTGCAGGCCACCGTCGGATCCAAGCATGGCTACGACGTCACCGACCACGCGTCGGTGGCGGCAGGGCTCGGCGGCGACGCCGGCTTCGGCCGCCTCGTCGAGGCAGCCCACGAGGCCGGGCTCGGCGTCGTCGTCGACGTCGTGCCCAACCACATGACGACACCGACGCCCCTCTCGCTCAACCGCCCGCTGTGGTCGGTGCTCCGCGAGGGCCGGCAGTCGGCATACGCCACGTGGTTCGACGTCGACTGGGACGCCCAGGACGGGCACCTCCTCATGCCGGTGCTCGGGGCGCCGCTCGACGAGGTGCTCGCAGCTGGGGAGATCTCCGTGGGGGAGCACGAGGGTGAGGCGGTCGTGCAGTACTACGACCACGTCTTCCCGCTCGCGCCCGGCACGGACCCGCGGCTGCCGATCGGTGAGCTGCTCGACGCCCAGCACTACCGCCTCGCGTCGTGGACGGTCGGCGACTCCGAGCTGAACTACCGTCGCTTCTTCGACGTCACGTCGCTCATCGCGGTGCGGGTCGAGGAGCCCGAGGTCTTCGACGCCACGCACGCCCTCCTCGTCGACGGGATCCGCTCCGGCGCGATCGACGGGCTGCGCATCGACCACCCGGACGGCCTCGCCGACCCCGAGGGCTACCTCGAGCGGCTCGCCGAGGCGACCGGTGACGCGTGGGTCGTCGTCGAGAAGATCCTCGAGGGCGAGGAGCAGCTGCCGCACTTGTGGCGGACGGCAGGCACCACCGGCTACGACGCCCTGCTGCGCATCGGCGGGCTCTTCGTCGACCCCGCCGGGGCCGAGCCCCTCGACGACCTGTCGACCGAGCTGCTCGGAGAGCGGCAGGACCTCGGGGACATCGTCACCGAGTCGAAGCGGTGGGTCGTCCAGGTCATGCTTGCCACCGAGGTGAGCCGGCTCATGCGACTCGTCGCGCGGGCGCGGCCGGACCTCGAGGAGGTCGCCGCTCGCGAGGTGCTCGAGGCGATGCTCGTCGGCATGGACCGCTACCGCGTCTACGTGAGGCCCGGAGCCCCCATCGCGGGCGCCGACGCGGCCGAGCTCCGGGCCGCCGCGTCTCGTGGTGCACAGAGCGCTTCGGGTGCCCTGGACGACACGGTCGTCGAGGGCCTCGTCGACCTCGGCCTCGGCCGGGGAGACGTCCGGGACGACGCGGCGCGCGACGAGTTCGTCGTGCGGTTCCAGCAGACGTGCGGTCCCGCCATGGCCAAGGCGATCGAGGACACGGCGTACTACCGCTACGTCCGGCTCGTGGGGCTCAACGAGGTCGGCGGCGACCCGACCCGGGTGGGCCTGCCGACGTCCGCCTTCCACGGGTTCGCCGAGAACCTGCTCGGTGAGTGGCCGCAGTCGATGACGACGCTCTCGACGCACGACACGAAGCGGTCCGAGGACGTGCGGGCGCGGCTCTTCGTGCTCGCGGAACGACCGGAGGCGTGGGCCACCTGGGTGCGCGCGGCACGAGAGCTGGCGACACCGGTCCGCGCCCAGGAGCTCGACACGCTCACCGAGTACTTCCTCTGGCAGACCCTCGTCGGGGCGTGGCCGATCAGTGAGGAGCGGCTGCAGGCCTACGCGCTCAAGGCGATCCGCGAGTCGAAGCTCTTCACGCGCTGGACCGAGCCGAACGAGGCCTACGAGTCGGCGGTCGAGCGGTTCGTCTCGGGCGTCGTCACGACACCGGAGATGGTGGCCCACGTCGAGGACTGGGTCGACTCGACGGGGCGCGAGACGCGTGCCAACGTGCTCGGCCAGAAGCTCGTCCAGCTGACGATGCCGGGCGTGCCTGACGTCTACCAGGGCACCGACCTCGTCGACCTGTCGCTCGTCGACCCCGACAACCGGCGGCCCGTCGACTACGACGACCGTCGCGACCGGCTCGCCCGCCTCGACGCCGGCGGTGCCCCGGCGGACCTCGACGACGAGAAGCTGCTCGTCACCGCGGCCGCCCTGCGCACGCGCCGCGAGTGGCCCGAGTGCTTCACGGGTGAGGACGCAACGTATGTCCCGGTCGCGACCGGCTCCGAGCACGCCGTCGCCTTCGGTCGGGGCACGGGCGACGACGTGGAGGTCGTGACCGTGGTGACGCGGTTCGCCGGCCGGCTCGCCGACGCCGGCGGCTTCGGGGACGCCACCCTCGCCCTGCCCGAGAGGCGCTGGTCCGACGTCGTGTCCGCGCGCACCTTCGACGGTGGGCGCACGCGCCTCGCCGACCTCGTCGGTGACGACGGCTTGCCCGTCGCGCTGCTCGTGCGGGTACGGGACGAGTCATGACCCCCGAGAGCCTCAGCGTCTGGGCGCCATCAGCGTCACGGGTCGACGTCGTCGTCGCCCGGGTCGACGGGTCCGGCGCCGAGCCGACCTCGGCGGCGCAGCGGCACGCCATGACCGCCGGCGACGGCGGCTGGTGGACGTGGCCGCGCCCGGACGACGTCACCCTGGACTACTCCTTCAGCATCGACGGAGGCGACCCGAGACCCGACCCGCGGAGTGCCTGGCTGCCGCACGGCGTCCACGCGGCGAGCCGCACCTTCGACGCGGCGGCTCACACCTGGGGTGACGGTGAGTGGCGCGGCACCCGTGACGGCCGTGGCGTCCTCGGAGGGGTCGTCTACGAGCTGCACATCGGGACGTTCACGCCGGAGGGCACCTTCGACGCGGCGATCGCCCACCTGGAGCACCTCGTCGAGCTCGGAGTCGACGTCGTCGAGGTCATGCCCGTCGCCGCCTTCGGCGGCACCCACGGCTGGGGCTACGACGGGGTCGCGCCGTATGCCGTCCAGCAGGCGTACGGCGGCCCGGCCGCCTTCCAGCGTTTCGTCGACGCGTGCCACGTCCGGGGCCTCGGCGTGTGCCTCGACGTCGTCTACAACCACCTCGGTCCCACCGGCAACTACCTCGCCGAGTTCGGGCCCTACTTCACCGACGCCCACACGACGCCGTGGGGGCCCGCCGTCAACCTCGACGCGGACGGCAGCCACGAGGTGCGGCGCTGGGTCGTCGACAACGCCCTCCGGTGGTTCCGCGACTTCCACGTCGACGCGCTTCGGCTCGATGCCGTGCACGAGCTGCGCGACACGTCCGAGCCACACATCCTCGCCCAGCTCTCCGGCGAGACCGCTTCTCTCGCAGAGGAGCTCGGCCGGCCACTCGACCTCATCGCCGAGAGTGACCTCAACGACGCCGTCATGGTGACGCCCACCGCCGAGGGTGGCCGCGGCATGACGGCCCAGTGGGACGACGACATCCACCACGCCCTCCACGTCGCCCTGACCGGCGAGACACAGGGCTACTACGCCGACTTCGCCGGCGGCAACGAGGCGTGGCCGGAGGGCGGCGCCATCTCGGTGCTGGCCAAGACACTCACCGACGCCTTCCTGCACGACGGTCGGGTCTCCACCTTCCGGGGCGAGCTCTGGGGCGCGCGGGTCGACCCCGGGACGCGCTCGGGGCACGAGTTCCTCGCCTACCTGCAGACCCATGACCAGGTCGGCAACCGCGCGATGGGTGACCGCATCAGCGACCAGGTCTCGCCCGGGCAGCAGGCGATCGGCGCCGCCCTCTACCTGCTCTCCCCGTTCACGGCCATGGTCTTCATGGGCGAGGAGTGGCGTGCGAGCACGCCGTTCGCGTTCTTCACCTCCTTCGAGGAGGAATGGCTGGCCGACGCGGTGCGCTCCGGCCGACGTGCCGAGTTCGCCGCCCACGGGTGGGACGAGGCCGACGTCCCCGACCCCCAGGACCCCGCGACCCGGGCGCACAGCGTGCTCGACTGGAGCGAGCCGAACGCGCCCGGCCACAACGAGATGCTCCACTTCTACCGTGAGCTCATCAAGGTGCGGCGCACGCAGCCGGACGTCGCCTCCGGTGATCTGCGTGCCACGACGGTGACCTTCGACGAGACTGCCCGCTGGATGATCCTGTCGCGCGGGTCGGTGCACGTGGTGGCCAACCTCGCGGGCCGCGCCGGCGTCGTCCCGTTCGCGGGCGAGGTCGAGCACGTGCTCGCCTCGTGGGGGCGGTCGCCGATCGTCGACTCGCACGGTGTCAGCCTCGACGGCCACGACGTCGCCGTCCTGCGCACGACCGCCTGACCTCAGACGCCACGCGAGTGGCCGCCACGTCTCCCGGGTCCCACCGCCAGCAGCTCGAGTGGCCGCCACGACACTCTGGTCCCACCCTCGGTGGTAGGCGTGGGGTGAAGAGGCCACTCGAGTGAGACCGAGCGTCTACGCGAGGGAGCGAGCGGGGCCCGCTGCCCGTCGAACTGGCGGAGCCCACCCCGGTGCGTCACGACTTGACGCGGACCATGCCCTCCTGGGCCGTCGTGGCGACGAGGGTGCCGTCCTGGCTGAAGATCTCACCGATCGAGAGGCCGCGACCGCTGACGGCCGACGGAGACTGCTGGGCGTAGAGCAGCCACTCGTCGACGCGCACCTCGCGGTGGAACCACATCGAGTGGTCGAGGCTCGCGACCCGCAGGCGACGGTCGGTCCAGACCAGACCGTGCCGGCGCAACACGGGCTCGAGGAGCGAGTAGTCGCTCGAGTAGGCCAGGACCGCGGCGTGCAGCAGGGGGTCGTCGGGCAGGCGGTCGATGGCGCGCATCCACACGTGGTTCGTCGCGACCTGCTCGGGCCCGGCGTCGAGGAACATGTTGCTCTCGACAGGCCGCAGCTCGATCGGTCGGGACTCGGCGAGGTGCCGGGCGCCGGGGTGGTCGACGCCGCGGAAGGCGTCGGCCAGCGACGTGAGCCCGTCGGGGCCCGCGACCTGCGGCATCCCGTTCTGGTGGTCGAGACCCCCGGCGCGTTCCTGGAAGGAGCACACCATCGACATGATCGGCGCGCCCTTCTGGACTGCATGGACCCGGCGGGTCGAGAACGAGTTGCCGTCGCGCATCTCCTCGACGGCGAAGCGGATCGGCAGCGTGTCGTCGCCCGGCCGCATGAAGTAGCCGTGCAGCGAGTGGATCGGCCGCGCGCCGTCGCCGTCGTTGAGGTCACGCACGGTGATGCCGGCGGCCATGACGCACTGGGCGAGGACCTGACCACCGAAGACGCGCCCGTGGGGCATCTTCTGGCTGCGCCCCTCGAAGACCCGGGCGGATGATGCGCCGATCGACTCCGCGGCGTCACGTCCTTGGACGTCGGTGACGGCGATCTGCGCGGTGCCGACGTCACGGAGGGTCAGCACCTCGATGAGGTCCTCGAGTGGGGGCAGCGGGCGCGGTTCGGCGGGGGCGTCGGCACTCACAGGTCGACCCTAGTGGCCCCGGACGAGTGCTCGCTGCTGCCCGCGACGCGCGTCACCCTTCCATCGCCAGGGCCATCGGCAGGACGGCCGGCGCACCGGCCTCGCGCAGCAGCCCGGCACAGACCGTGAGCGTCCACCGTGAGTCGCTGACGTCGTCGAGCAGCAGCACGGGACCCGGGATGCCGTTGAGCGAGGCCGCGAGCTCGGGGCCGACGGCGAGCCGACCCCACACGTTGGCGAGCCGGAAGGCGCTGTTGCCGCCGGGCTCGCCGACGGGGCCGCCCTCGACGAGGTCGAGCGCACCGAGGTAGGGGAGCCGTCCCAGCTGTCCGAGGCCGGCGGCCAGCGACTCGACGAGCAGCGGGCGCCGACGCGACGGCACGGAGACGATGGCCGCGGGCCGTTCCTGCCACCCCCACCCGGCGAGCACGTCGACACAGGCGCGGACGACCTCGGCGGGGATCTCACGGTCCTCGCCGCGGAGCAGCTCACGGAGCCGCTGACCCCACCCGAGGTCGCTGAGGCGGGCGACGGCACGGCCCTCCTGCATCGAGACCGATGGCGCGATCCTGCCCTTGAGCGGGACGCCCAGACGGTCCATGCCCGACGGCCACTGCGCACGGGACTCGAGGACGACGCCGGGGCGCTCGAGGCGCGAGCGGGCGGTGTTGACGGCGGCCTCGGGGATCGTCGTGTCGAACCAGGGATCGGTGCACCGGTCGCACCGGCCACAGGGCTCGGCGGAGTCGTCGTCGAGGGTCTGCTGGAGGAAGGCCATGCGGCAGCGGTCGGTGCGTTCGTAGTCGACCATGAGCTGCTGCTCGCGCTCGCGCGCCTCGGTGACGCGTCCGTAGCGCTCGGCGTCGTAGGTCCACGGCTCACCGGTGGCGGTCCATCCGCCGGGCACGCGGTGCACGGCGCCGTCGACGTCGAGGACCTTGAGGAGCAGCTCGAGGCGCGTGCGGCGCACGTCGACGATGGACTCGAGGGCGACCGTCGACAGGGCCCGGGGGGACTCGGACAGGGCGCGCACGACGGCATCGGCCTGGTCCTGCTTGGGCATGGACGCGGACGCGAAGTAGCGCCAGATGTCCTTGTCCTCGGGCCCCGGCATGAGGAGGACGTCGGCCCGCTCCGTGGCGCGGCCGGCTCGCCCGACCTGCTGGTAGTACGCGACGGGTGACGACGGCGCCCCGAGGTGCAGGACGAAGCCCAGGTCGGGCTTGTCGAAGCCCATGCCGAGCGCCGAGGTCGCGACGAGGGCCTTGACCTCGTTGTCGCGCAGGGCCTCCTCGAGGCGGATCCGCTCTGAGGGCTCGGTGCGGCCGGTGTAGGCAGCGACCTTGTGGCCGGCCTCGCGCAGCGCGACCGCGACGTCCTCGGCAGCGGCCACGGTCAGGGCGTAGACGATGCCCGACCCCTGCAGCTCACCGAGGTGCGCGATGAGCCAGGCGAGACGCTGCTCTGGTGCGGCGAGCGGCAGCACCCCGAGTCGCAGCGACGCCCGGGCAAGGGGGCCGCGCAGGGTCAGGACGTCACGGCCACCAGCGCCGAGCTGCTCGACGACGTCGGTCACCACGCGCGCGTTGGCCGTGGCCGTCGTCGCGAGGACCGGAGTGCGCTCAGGCAGGGTCATGAGCAGGTCGCGGATGCGGCGGTAGTCGGGGCGGAAGTCGTGACCCCAGTCGCTGATGCAGTGGGCCTCGTCGACGACGAGGAGCCCGCACGACTCGGCGAGGGCGGGCAGCTGCTCGTCGCGGAACCGGGGGTTGTTGAGGCGCTCGGGGCTGACGAGCAGGACGTCGACCTCGCCGCGGGCGAGGGCACCGGACACGGCGCCCCACTCGTCGGCGTTCGTCGAGTTGAGGGTGACGGCCTTGATGCCGGCGCGCTCGGCGGCAGCGATCTGGTCGCGCATGAGAGCGAGGAGGGGGCTGACGATGACGGTCGGCCCGGCACCCTCGGCACGGCGCAGCGCGGTGGACACGAAGTAGACGGCGGACTTGCCCCACCCGGTCCGCTGCACGACGAGCACACGCCGACGACCGGCGACGAGCTCGTTGACGGCCTCGAGCTGCCCGTCGCGGAAGTCGACGTCGTCGCGCCCGACGAGGCGCCGCAGCGCGGTCGTGGCCCGCTCGCGCAGGGCGGGGTCGACGTCGGCAACGTGGGGAGCGGCGGGGGGTGACGGCATGGCACCCAACCTACGGGTCCCCACCGACCGGGCCGACCGGCATACCCGGGCTGTGGAGGGGCCCGCGTCCCACCAACGGGATGTGGACGAGCGGCGAGACGGGCGGCTGGAAGGATGGGGGCATGACGGAGACCGAACCGCAGGCCACGCCGTATGCCGCCCACGTGTCGCTGCGCTGGTCCGACATGGACGCCTACGCGCACATCAACAACGTGCAGTTCCTGCGACTGCTCGAGGATGCGCGCGTCATCGCGTTCCGCGACTGGTTCGAGGGCGGGGGAGCGGGCGACAAGACCCTGCTCGACGAGGGCGTGCTCGTGTCGCGCCACGAGATCGAGTACCGCCGTCCCCTCGGCTTCCGGCACGCCCCGGTCGAGATCCAGATGTGGGTCTCGCGAGTGGGTGGCGCGGGTTTCGACGTCGCCTACATCGTCACCGACCCCGACGGTGTCGGCGAGGGCGAGCGGCTGGTCTACGCCGTCGCCGAGACCGAGCTCGCGCTCTACGACTTCGCGAGCGAGGCGCCGCGGCGCATGCGCCCCGACGAGCGCGCGTCGGTGCAGGCCCACGTCGGCGGTCCCGCGCCCTTCCGGAAGCGACGCCGGTGACCGGCACGCCGCAGATCGACTTCGGCGACCCGCGGGGTCTCGCCGATCTCGGCACCTACCTCGCCCGGGCGAGCCGCGCCAACCCCGACGGCGCCGTGCGCCTCCAGGTGCTCGGCACTCTCCTCGTCACCACGGTGGCGGTCATCGAGGGCACCGGGCTCATGGGTGACGGCACGGTGCTCGGCATGCGCGTCGTGACGATCGCGCCGTCCGACGCCGTCGACACCACCGTGTCCTTCGCGTCGGTCGCCGACCGCCTCGCCCGCGACGGCGCGAGCGCCGTGCTGAGCGTCCCGCCGACGACCGTCCGCGCTCCGTGGAGCGGGCTCACGCCCCCGCGGGACGGCTGGGAGCCGGTTGGCCAGCTCGACGGTGGGACCATCGACTCCATTGCGCGCCAAGGCATCTCGCAGGTCGCCGAGGGCACCCCCGAGAACGCCGGGGGTCACGCGGTCGACGCGCTCCGACGGCGGACCTGGGGCGCGATGAGCGACACCGTGCCGCCCATCGCGGCGGGACTCGCCTTCGGTGCGCACGTGCTCGGCTTCACGGCTCCGGGCGAGCCGGCGTCGATCGCGGCCCACGGCCGGTGGACGCGCCTCAGCACGTCGCGCGGTCACGTCCTCGTCCGCTGACCCGATGGCGTATGCCGTCCGCCGCGGTCGGGGGTGCGGCGGGGTCGCGACGTGGCGCGGGGAAGTGGCTCAGGCGTGCCCGGTCCACGCGCCGCGCTCAAGGAGGACGTCCTTGAGCATGTCGATGCGGTCGCTGACCAGCCCGTCGACGCCGAGGTCGAGCAGCCGCCGCATCTCGTCGGCGTCGTCGATGGTCCAGACGTGGACCTGCTTGCCGAAGCGGTGCGCGGTGTCGACGAGGCGACGGGTGACGACCGGCACCGACCGTCCGCGCAGCGGGATCGACGGAGGCACCTGGAAGACGTCCGCCGGCGTGCGGAAGACCGAGGTCAGCACGCCGGGTCCGAAGCGGGCCAGCGCCGTGCCGACCTGGGCCGCCGCCGTCGCGACGGTGCCGCGGGACAGGCGGCGGAAGTGCGAGATGTTGCGCTGGGAGAACGAGCCGACGCAGACCTGGTCGTGCAGCCCGCGCTCCTCGATGATGCGCCAGAGCGGTTCGGCCGTGCCCGGCGCCTTGAGGTCGATGTTGAGGTTGACGTCGGGCCACGTGTCGAGCACGTCGGTGAGCAACGGCACGTGGCCGCCGTCGCCGACCTCGGCGTGCGAGACCTCGGACCAGGGCAGGTCGCGGATGCGCCCGCGAGCGTTGCTGACCCGGTCGAGCCTCGTGTCGTGGAACGCGACGAGCTCGCCGTCGCGGGTGACGTGGACGTCGGTCTCGAGGTGGGTGTATCCGAGATCGACGGCGTTGCCGAAGGCCGTCATCGTGTTCTCGAGCCCGACGTTCGGCGCGTAGAGCGAGCCGCCTCGGTGGGCCAGCGCCACGGGCGTGTGTGCGAGGTAGGCCCGTGTCGTCACCATGCCGCCGACATTATCGGTACCGCAACGTCCTTCCGGATCCGTCCGGCGCGGTGTTCACACGACTCCAGCCTCGCTCCAGCGGATGGGGGCGCGCCAAACCCGTCGTGGCCCCCGCGACAACGTGAGTCGACTCCCCGCTGGGTCGCACCGAGTCGTCCGCTCACCCGATCGTGCCCGTGCCGTCGCCGCTCAGGGGATCGGTGCGGGGCCGGTCTGTTGCGCCCGTGGCGGCACGCGCCCGGCGAGGCTCGTCGAGGACCTGGAGGAACCGGTTCGCGGTCGCACTCCACGTCAGGCCTGCAGCGCGCTCCGAACACGCCCTCCGCACGTCGCGGAGCCGTTCGAGGTCGCTCAGGCTGCGGATCGCTGCGGCGACCTCCTCCGGTGAGTCAGGTGCGACCATCACCCCGGCCGATCCGACGACTTCGGGCAGCCCGCCCTTCGAGGTCGCGACGACCGCGCATCCCGATGCCATTGCCTCCAGGGCTGCCAGGCCGAACGGCTCCTCCACGCGCGACAGCGCGCAGGCGATGTCGTACGTCCGCAGCTCCACGGCGAGCTGGTCGTGGGGCATCCATCCGAGCATCCGTCCCCCTGCGAGGGCCACCGCGTCGGCGACCCGAGACGCGTACGCGTCGGCGACGGCCTGATCGAACCCGAAGGTGCGCAGCTCGCCGATGACGGTCAACTCGACGTCATGGCCTTCCTGCCGCAGCATCGCCACGCCGAGTGCGGCCGCATCCTGGCCCTTGTTCGGGTCGATCCGTCCGTGGCAGACGACGCGCAGCGGGCGACCAGCCGGCGGCTCGCTCGGCGGGTGGAACAGGCGCGTGTCGACGCCGTTGTGGACCACCAGTGGCGAAACGCGGCTGTCCGAGCCGGTTGCCGTCGCCCGCGCCACTGCCTCGCTGACGGCGAGGACCAGCACCTCGTCGGGAACGTTGCGCAGCGCTTCGGTGGCTTGCCTGTCCGGGAAGTTGTGCAGCCACAGCACGACTCGCGCCTTCCGATCGCGACGAGCCAGCCGAGTTGCCGTGACGGGGTCGTTCGCGATGACGACATCACCGTGCGGGGCTCGGTCGAGTCCCCGTCGGACCGCTGACCAGTAGGCGGCGTAGTCCCATCGGGGGAGGCCGCGCACGCGTGCCGTCAGGCTGGCGAGCTTGCGGGCCACGACGGGCCGTGGATGTGCCGGCCCGAAGCCCAGTCGCGTCACGGACACGTCGGGATACACGTCCTCGCCGTCGTCGGGTGCGAGCACGACGCACTCGTGTTCCATGCGGCCGAGCTCCGTGACGAGCTGCCGGGTCACCGTCGCGACGGCTCCCGACCAGCCGGGCGTGAAGTACTCGTCGACGGGCAACACGAACGTGAAGCGCATGCGTTCAGGGCCGCATGGCGGCGCGGTCGCGTCGGATACCGGTCATGGCTGCCGGGAAACCCGCCGCGACCCCGGCGGCAACCGCAGCGGCACGCGTGACGCCGCCGACCATGGTCCGAGCCGTCGCAGTGGCCCCGACACGCGGAGCGGAGCTCAGCGCGCGGACCGAGCGTCGTAGCTCATCCAGGACTTCACGTGATGCGAGTCCGAGATACCTCCCCACGATCGGCGAACCCATCCCGTACACCCTGCCTAGCAGGACCACGGTGTTCCGGTTCGCGAAGTACACGTAACGTCGGTCGAACCGCTTCCCCTTGGCGTACTCGCCGGGCAGGTGGTCGACGATCGCGTCGGGGGTGTAGACGAGGCGTCCGCCTTGCTGGCGTACCCGCAGGGCAAGGTCGCTCTCCTCTCGCAGGCACGTCCCCGGGTAGCCCCCATGGATGCCGCCCACGGCTTCGATGGCCCGCCGGCGGAACGACATGTTCGCCCCCAGCAAATGGTCGACGTCGACGTCGCGGCCCGGGTCCGAGGCGAAGAAGCCGGTCAGTCGTCCGTCGGGCAGCAGCAAACCGATGGAGCCGATGCCCTCCTCGCGCTCACCGGGGTAGCCGTTGAGCGCGCTCCCGCCCACGCCGTCAACCGTGGCGTCGTCGTACCTCCGCACGAGCTCGACGAGCCAGTCCGTGCGCGCGTTGGCGTCGTCGTCCAGGAAGGCGATCACATCCTCCGAGCACAGCGAGACTCCGATGGCTCGCGACTCCGCAGTATGACCGCGACCCAAGGGGTTGCGGGCGTAGACCACGTGGGGGAAGGCCCTCAAGGCATCTCTGGTCCGGTTGTCCGACGACGAGTCGACCACGACGATCCGTTCCGGACGCTGGCTTTGCTGCTCGAGGTGGCGGAGGCAGTCGACCACCCGTCCAGGTCGGTTGTACGTCGGTATGACGACCGCGATGGTGAGCATGTCAGATCTCTCCAGACTGTCGGAAGCGTGTCGGACCCTCGAAGCTCGCCGCGAGGTCGTCGTCGGGCACGGGCCGGCCGACCCTGCCCACCCCGCGGAACGCGTACCGCCGGGGCTGGTCACGCAGGAGGCGCAGCTCGCGATGGAAGGCGCTCGATCGTCGCCGGTCGAGCAGAACTTCGTCGTACGGGTCGCGGCCCGCGACAGCGCATCGAGCGGCGTACCTGAGTCGGTGGCTCAGCTCCCGCACCCGCGGCATCGCCAGTCGAACATGGAGCCAGTGATGGAAGTAGTAGGCGTCGCACCGCCCGTAGCCTTCGGCGATGCCACGCAGTCGCCGAGGGTCGAGGCGAGACTCGTCGAAGCGGTGCTCGACCAGCGCGTCGCGCACTCCGCGAACGCGGTAACCGGCTTCGAGCGCCTGCACGTACAGCAGGACGTCCTCCGCCCCCGGCCAGCGGGCAGTTCCCAGCAGATCATCGAACCCGATCCGCCTCGCCACCTCGGACGTGATGCCCATGCTCGCGCCCGCAAGTCCGGGGTTGCTGAGAGGCGGGGTCGGATTGTGGGCGAAGTACCGCGCCGCCAGCGTCGGTGTCATCCACGGACGCCACAGTCCTTCCGACATGGCTATGCCGCCACTGACGACATCCGCGTCACCGTCGAGCATCGCGCGAGCCATGGTGAGCACCCACGGCCCCGGCACAATGACGTCATCGTCGGTGAAGAGAATCACCTGCGCACGCGCGACGGCGCAGCCGTGCTCGCGGGCACGGCCGATGCCGGCCTGGGCCTCCACCGTTCGGCGGACGCGGGGATCCTCGGCCGCGGCGGCTGCGACGACGCTCGCTGTGGCGTCAGTGGATCCGTTGTCGACGATGACCAGTTCGCTGGAGATCCCGGAGGCCTGAGCCACGTCCATTGATCGCAGTACCGCTTCGATCGACGTAGCGAGACGAGCCGCTCGGTTGCGAGTGCAGATGAGCACCGACACGTCAGGAGCACTGGCGTCGGGATTCATCGTGAGTTCCCTTCGAGCAGTGCGTGGAGGCGCTGCCAGGTCGCCTGCCACGTCAGCTCCTGCGCGCGCACCAGTGCCTCGACTCCGCGGCGGCGGCGTAAAACTGGATCGCGGAGCAGACGCTCGAGGTCACCCGCGAGTGCGCGCGGGTCCTCCCGGCTGAAGAGAGCGCCCGATCCCGCCAGGATCTCCGGCGATCCGCCCGTTGCGCTGGCGACCACGGGCTGACCGCTTGCCATCCCCTCCAGGAGAGCGAGTGCGCAGGGCTCGTCCCAACGCGACGGGAGCACGTGGATGTCGGATGCTGCGAGCGCGGCCGGGAGCTCCGCGTGGGTGACGTGACCAAGCGTGTTGACCGTGACGCCACGGGCCCTCAGCGACGTGATACGCGCTTCGATGCTGTCGAGGTAGGAGTTCCTGTGCCTCTCTCCCCAGTTGGTGTCTCCCGTCACCTGAAGCGAGAAGGCGATTCCGCGATCAGAGATCAACGTCGCAGCATCCAAGAGGACATCCACGCCCTTCTCCACGGCGATCCGGCCGACGAATCCGATGACGGGAACCCGTTCTGGCCGCTCAGCGCCCGCGAAGCGCGCTACATCGACCCCGTTGAGGTTGACCTGGACGCGACCGGGCGTCAACCGGTACACCTGCTCAACAGCCCGCGCCAGGTAGGCGCTGACCGCCATCGAGACGATGCCGGAGTCTGCCGCATACATCCGACGAAAACGGTCCGACGAGACCTCCAAGTTGTGAAACCAATGGACGACGCGCACCGTCGGGAACCGGCGTCGAAGGTACACGGCCAGTTCCGGGTCGTTGCTCAGGACGACGCTGTCGAGCGCCTCGCCCCGGAGCACCCTCGCGACCTCCTTCGCGTAGGACCGTTGATCCGGCCGCGCCCAACCGGTCAGTCGACGTCCAGCACGGTCAACGTTGCCGACCAACCCGCTGCGGGGTGACGGAATCGCCGGCAGGACCACCGTGCTGCCCCACGGAACGGTCTGCAACACGGACGAGTGGGCTCGGGTGATGATCGTCGGTCGGACCCCATCAAGCAGAGCTCGCTCGCTGACGGACCGTATGCACGTCGCGATCGCCCCGCTGTGCGTCGGAGTGAAGGTTTCGCGGCTGTTGTTCACGAAGACCAGTCGGCTACTCATGCTCGCCTCTCCAGTACCGTCGGTCCGGCGACAGCCGTGTGATCCTGTGCCACTCGTGATCCGCTCGCAGCCAGCCGAGCGCGACGGCCAGCAGGGGACTGCGCGTGCGCCATCGCCAGCTGCGGAGCATCTTCGTGTACGTGTCGCTGTGGCCCGACCAGGCGGCCTTGCGAGTCATGTAGTCGTCGTCCCTCACCCAGCTGTAGTGAAGGATGGCCTGGTCCGGACGCACCACCCGGTGCACGATTGCATTCCGCGCATGCGCGGGATCGGTGTTGACCGCCGACATGTCGACCCGCAGGATCGGCAGCGTGCCTTGGCGGCAGTGGACGAGTGTGGCGCCGGGGCGGACGACAACCGGCCCGGGGTAGCCGGCACGTCGTCGCCACAACGGGCGGGTGGCCTCCAACATCCATCCGGAGCGGGCCCGGGCGTACAGGTAGCGGGCCGGGTACTCCACCGCTCCGCACGCGCGGGACTCTGCCTCGTCGATCGCAGCCAAGAGAGCAGTGGGGTCGAGCAGCACCTCGTCGGTGT
The DNA here is from genome assembly GCF_052115065.1 of Terrabacter sp. 2TAF16. NCBI lineage: Bacteria > Bacillati > Actinomycetota > Actinomycetes > Micrococcales > Intrasporangiaceae > Terrabacter > Terrabacter sp. 2TAF16. The sequence goes on along the minus strand of NZ_JBFRFZ010000007.1, from coordinate 255,299 downwards.
CGAGCTGAAGCACCCAGTCCGCGCCATCGGATGCCTGGTCGAGAGCGACCTGCCGTTGCGCGGTGTCGTTCTCAAGCGCGGTCCGGTCGGAGTGCGAGAAGCGTCCCGGCCGGAAGTCGAGCTTGCCGAGGGGATCGACGGAGCGCAGCCGGTCGAGGCATTCGGCGACGGGCAGCGGGGTGCCGGTCCAGGAGAGGGAGTCCTCATCGTAGGAGACCACGATGCGATCCACGATGTCGTAGTAGCTCGAGACGCTCTCCTCGAGCCACCAGGGATCTGCTGCGAGGACATACGCGTGGAGGCGCCGTCGACCGTCGGCTGCACTCACGCTCGAGCCACGCCAGACCGAGCCGTTGCTCGCACGCATGTCACTGCGAGCCCAGCCGCTTCCGCCACGGAGCCTCGACTCGGAGGAAGCGCGACTCCTCGCATCCCGCGCCGAAGACTGCTTCGATCGTGGTCGCGCAGGTCCATCCCGCCCCCCGGAAGTCGTCTCGAACCGCTGGCCGCGCGCTGCGGCAGGCCCATGCTAGGTCAAGGACACTCGCCCCGCGTGCGTTCAGTGAACCGTCGTGGGTAGCGTGGCGAGAGCGGGTCACGGACGGGTCACCAGGGGGTGGCGTGGAGCCATTCGGGCCGTTCAGCGCGCCAGCGGGTGCACCGATGGGCTCCCGACCCGGAGTGCCCCGCGATCCACCGGCCCGTCAGCGGTCGGTGTCTTCGAGGATGCCGTCCCGCTTGTTCTTCAGCGGACTCCACTCGGAGACCTCGCCGTCGTCGTCGCGGTGGATGACCCCGACCGGGGTGCGGTTCGTCGCCAGGTCCAGACCCAGCCCGTCCGGGTCGACACCTCGCCCGCTCAACAGCAGACCGCCATCGTCCATCATCCAGATGTTCGCAGCGGTGCGGTCGACCAGAAAGTCGAAGACCACCCATCCACGTCGTTCCGTGAAGTCATGGACGCTGATGTCCGTACCGGCATCAGGTGACGCGTCCCAGATCTCGATCGAGCTCTCGTCCTCCCACACCACGGCATCAGGTGGGGGCGTTCCACCCGCTTGGGCGCCCGGCATCGCCTGCAGGAGAGGTACGACCTCGTCGACAGCTAGGTCGATGTTGATCATCCATCCGGACACTTCACGGTCTCCTCTCGACGATGCGCTCGTCCTTGGTGATGACACGGATGGCGGTGATGCCATCGTAACGACGCAGTGTGTAGTCGACCTGGCGCAGGACTTCCTCGAGCGACAACTCTGACTCCGCCATGTCCAGGACCATCCGTGGGGATTGCCTGCGCCCCTGTCTGAGCAGGCCGACCACGGTGCTCTTGCCCTTCCCCTGCACCCCTTTGAACTCCCAGCGCTCACCGTTGATGAGAGCATCGGCAGACTTGCCCTGCCCGGTCGCCGGTAGGAACGTGACGTCGTATCCGTGGGCCGCGAGTCGCGTAGCAGTCGCTCGTTCGTGAGGGGCGACGTCCCTGGCAAGGGTCTCGTCGACGGTGCCGGGTGGACGCGCAGGGCTCCCGTCGGATGGGTGGACGACGTGGACGCGGTCGGTGGGGGTGGTGCGCTGCTTGAGGCGGTCCGCGGCCGAGCTGGCGCCGCCTCGCGAGCTGTCCTTGACGGCAGCGTCGAACGCAGCGCGGATCTCGGCGTCACGGACAGCCCGGAGCTCGGCGACCGTCGGGAGCAGGGGAGCACGGGCGGCTCCGAGCTGCATGGCCGGGAGCACGTCGGCGCGACCGCGGGTGACCTCACAGATTCGCGTCACCAGCTGGGCCCGTCGTGCGTCGTCGAGCTCGGTCTGCGCCAGCTCGACGTCGGAGCGGACCAGTGCGATGACGAGGTCGTCGGCTGCCGTGCGCATCGTCCCGCCGTCGACGTAGGTGCGCACCGTCGACGCCGAGTCCGCCAGGCTCCCGCGACGGATCTCCTCGATGACGTGACCGGCCTCGGCTAGTCCCTGCCAGGCCGAGCGGTTCAGCACGTCCTGCCGGCGGGCGACGGCCACGAGCGCGGCGGAGGCCGCCTGGTCGAGGAAGCCCAGCCGAACGACATCGCGACGCACGTCGCCACCACGTTCCGCGGTGTCCTGTGCCGCTCGGAGCTCTCGGTCGACGAGACCTCCGTATGCCGCGCCGGCGTCCTTGGCGCGCAAGCCCATCCCGGTGTCGACGGCAAGGGCGGCGAGCACTCCGGTCAGCTCTTCGGCGTCGAGCCACGGCTCCATGCCCCCTGAGGTCTGCCGGACGTAGCCCGTGGCAGGTGCTGCACCCAGGGGTGGTGTCGCGAGGGTGGCGTCGACGTTCTCACGCATCGCCGAGAGCCAGTCGGCGACGACGTGCTCGAGCGGCGCGGTGGCACCCGAGTAGAGGTGCGTCGTCGAGGCCTCGAGCATCGCGTGCGTGCTGGTGCGGGAGACCTCGAGCATCACGCGCGTGCGGGTCTCGGCAGCCCCCTCATCGGTCGGGGTCGACACGCTCGAGAGGAGTCTCGCCAGGTCGGCGTCCGTCGAGAGCCGAAGATCGGGGTGACTCTCGATCCCGTTGGCCTCGTAGGCGACCCATCGACGCACGAGGTACTCGCCCAGGGTGATCCGGTCACCCCGGCTGTTGGCCAGGGCGCCGGCAGGAGCCTCCGAGTCCGGCAGCGGTTCGGCCAGCAGCGCCGACGTCTCGGCGGGATCGTCAACGACGTGCCCGAGCAGGGCGTGGACGGGGTCACCGGTGCGCGAGCCGTCGTCGAACCACGACGCGAACGTCGCTCCGGCGTCGGCGCGCAGCGTCGTCCCGTGCGCCAGGGCGTCGTCGTCGTCGCGCGTCTCAGCGATCTCGGCGGTGGCCGCCGCGGCGGCTGCACGTCGCGCGAACCGCCCGGGTAGGCGACGGTCGTCACCCGAGGCCCGAGCGCCCGAGAGGAGCTGGCCCAGCAGCCACGCCCCGGTCGCCCGGCCCCTTGCCACGGGGTCCACCTGGACCGTGTCGACAGCGGCGACGAGGTCGTCTGCGAGCAGGGCCGCCCCGGAGGCCAGCTGGGCGCGCGTCCGCGGGTCGGTGCCGGCGGGCGCTCCGTGACTCGTGGCCGTGATGACGAGCGAGCCGAACGCCCCGAGGAGCTCACGGACGGTGTCGACGTCTGCACCTGACGCGCTCCGAGCCGCACCGGCGGCCATGAGCACCCTGGCGAGTCCGTCGGCCCCGATCTCCGACAGCAGCGCCTGCGCGTAGACCGGGTCGTCGACTCGTGCACGGACGTGCGTCGCCAGCTCGGCCACCTCGGCGTCCGTGAGCCCGCCCGACGCGCGACCCCCGGCCATGACCGTGCGTGCCATCAGGCCGTCGGCCAGAGCAGCGTCGCGCGATGCCCGCGCTGCGACCACGCCGTCGGCGAACCACAGTCCGCCGGTGACAGCAGAGCGCACCCGTCCCGTACTGGCCGAGGCCCCGGACGGGAACGTCACGTCGGTAGCGGCCGCCACGAGTCCCGCGCAGCGCCGAGCCGTCGCGCGCAGGTCGTCGAGGACGCCGGCGTACGTCCGGCTCAGTCGGACCCGCCCCTCCGCCTGTTCCGACCGAGCCCGCTCAGTGACCAGCACCCCGATGGCACCCGTCGGATCGGTGAGTGCTGCGATCCGCAAGAGAGCCAGCGTGTGCTCGGCGTCGAGAGCGTCCCACTGCCGCTGCAACGAGCGGATGCGCGCCTGGGCGTGGTCGAGCGCGGCGGCATACGTCAGCAGCGAGCGGGAGGCGGCGGGCAGCGCCTCGACGACACCGCGTGCGCGTGTGCCCAGCTCGTCCGCCTCCGAGCGAGCCGCGGTCGCCGCCTCCCCGGTCCAGACGGCCGAGAGCCGCGGTCCCAGCGTCCCCCGCACCGTGGCCGTCGCACGCGCCCGGGACGCAGCTTGGCCGAGCGAGCGCGCCGCGGCACGAAGACCCGCGACGTCACCCGTCGGGAGGGGAAGCGCAACGCCGCCGGGAATCGCCGCAGACGCGTGGCCGACCTCGTGGACGCGACTCACGGCACCACTGCGCTGACCGGATCACCAAGATTCACAGTGCTGCTCGCCGTCACACCGGCGAACCCGGCGGTCACGAAGAGCTCCACCGACCGAGCCTCGAGCGTCGACCGGTCGAGCCGGTCGGCCAAGGCGCCGGCAGCATCGGCGACGGCGTCGAGTGCGAGGGCATGGACCACCCGGAAGCGGTCGAGCTCGACCCTCAGCACGTCGCCCTCGTCGCCGGTCGAGGCCACCGCGCCGGCGGTCGCCGTAGCCACGTGCGACGCGCACTCGCGCAGCTCCGCCGGGTCGTGCGCCAGCGCGAGCCACTCCCGGGACACCCCGTCGGAGTCGATGGCGTAGCGCGTCATGCCCCGACCGTAGGAGAGCCCGCGACGCCGTCTCCGGCGTCATCCACAGGCCCCGGTATGCCGTGAGGCCCCGTCCAGCAGGACGGGGCCTCACGTGCGGGCGGGTCGTGGACCCGTCGTCAGGACATCAGGACCAGCGGGCCCAGACCGTCGTGTCGGTCGGGACGAGGCCGTCCTCGAGCGGCCCGGAGGCCACGATGAGCTCCGCGCCCTCAGGGAGGGCGACGGACTCGGCGCCGAGGTTGGCGACGACGAGCACCCGGTCACGCCGGGACGAGCCGTTGGTCAGCGCGATGACGTCGCCGGCATACCCCTCGACCCACGTGAGCGAGCCGGTCCCGAGAGACAGCTCGCGGCGCGCGGCGAGGAGCGAGCGGTAGAGCTCGAGGGTCGAGCCGGCCACGCCCTCCTGGCGGTCGACGGCGTAGTCGGCGTAGACGGCGGGCTGCGGCAGCCACGTGCTGTCGCCCGGGCCGAAGCCGAGAGACGGGCCGTGGGCCGACCACGGGATCGGGACGCGGCAGCCGTCGCGGCCGGTCTCGGCGCCGTGGGTGCGGGCGAACGTCGGGTCCTGGCGGAACTCGGCCGGCATGTCGGTGGAGTCGGGCAGGCCGAGCTCCTCGCCCTGGTAGATGTAGGCGCCACCGGGCAGCGCGAGCATGAGCGAGGTGGCCGCGCGGGCACGGCGCAGGCCGAGGGCGCGGTCCGGCTGCGGGTCGGTCGCCGAGATGCCGTTCATGCGGGGCGTGCCCGGTGCGAAGCCGAGACGCGAGGCGTGGCGCACGACGTCGTGGTTGGACAGCACCCACGTCGACGGGGCGCCGACGGAGTCCGCGGCGTGCAGCGACGAGGTGATGACGGCGCGGAGGTCCTCGGCCGTCCAGGAGGCGGTGAGGAAGTCGAAGTTGAACGCCTGGTGCATCTCGTCGGGACGGACGTAGGCGACGGCGCGCTCCTGCGGCTCGACCCACGCCTCCGCGCAGAGGATGCGGTCGGGCGTGCCGTAGGACTCGAGGATCTGGCGCCAGGCGCGGTAGATCTCGTGGACGCCGTCCTGGTCCCACATCGGGCTGCGCTTCGTGTGGTCGATCCGCGGCGCCTCCTCGACGGGGGCGGCCTCGTGCAGCCCCTCGAGGCCGTGCTCGTGCTCGGAGTGGCCGAGCATCGTCGTGCGCTCCTCCTCGGTGTCGGGCAGGCCCTGCTCCTTGATGAGGCCGTGGGCGACGTCGACGCGGAAGCCGTCGACGCCGCGGTCGAGCCAGAAGCGCAGGATCGACTCGAACTCGGCGCGCACCTCGGGGTGCTGCCAGTTGAAGTCGGGCTGCTTCGTGTCGAAGATGTGGAGGTACCACTGGCCGGGCTTGCCGTCGGCCTCGGTGACCCGGGTCCACGCGGCTCCGCCGAAGACGGACTCCCAGTTGTTCGGGGGCAGCTCGCCGTGCTCACCGCGTCCCTCACGGAACATGTAGCGCTCGCGCTCGGCCGAGCCGGGGCCGGCGGCCAGGGCGGCCTGGAACCACACGTGCTCGTCGGAGGAGTGGTTGGGCACCATGTCGACGATGACCTTGAGGTCGAGCTCGTGGGCGCGCGCGATCATCGCGTCGGCATCGGCGAGCGTGCCGAAGATCGGGTCGATGTCGCGGTAGTCGGCGACGTCGTAGCCCGCGTCGGCCTGCGGCGAGGTGTAGAACGGCGAGAGCCAGATGGCGTCGACGCCGAGCGCGCGCAGGTGGGGCAGGCGCGAGGTGATGCCGGGGAGGTCACCGATGCCGTCGCCGTCGCCGTCGGCCCACGAGCGCGGGTAGATCTGGTAGATCACCGCTTGGCGCCACCAGGCGGCGTCCGGGCGGTCCGCGGCGTGCACGGGGGTGGCGTCCTCGCGCACCTCGAGGTCGAGCGCCGGGTGGTTCAGGGTCTGGGTTGCTGATCGCGTCACGGGCCACCATCGTTCCGCATCACGCCGAAAACTCAAAGAAAGTTCTGCAACTTCTTGCAACGCGTCGCCTGTGCCGGCCTGTCACCGCGCCTTGGTAGGAACGGAGGATGAAGAGCGGCTTCGTCGTCCCGTATGCCACCGAGCTCGAGTTCGCCGACCTGGCGCGGCTCGGCGAGGAGCGGGGATGGGACGCCGCTCTCGGCTGGGAGGCGCTCTACGGCGTCGACGCGTGGGTGCAGCTCGGCGCGGCCGCCATGGTCACCGAGCGCATCCGGCTCGGCACCCTGCTGACGCCGGCGTCCCGCCACCGCCCGTGGGACCTCGCCTCCCGCGTCGGCTCGGTCGACCGGATCAGCGGCGGACGGGCGTTCATGTCGGTCGGTCTCGGCGCTCTCCACCCCGGGTGGACGGCCTTCGAGGCCGACGAGGGTCGTGCGGTGCGCGCCCGCAAGCTCGACGAGTGCCTGGCGATCTACGCCGGCCTGCTCGGCGACGCCTCGACCTTCACGTATGCCGGTGAGCACTACAGCGCCGGGCCCGACGACTTCATGCTCCCGCCTCCGACGCCGCAGCGTCCCCACCCGCCCGTGTGGGTCGTCGGGGCACCGACGCCCGGGGGCGGGCGTCAGCGTTCGCTCGAGCGGGCGGCGCGCTGGCAGGGCCTCATCCCCGCGATCCACCCGCCTGACGGGCAGCCGAAGACCGTCGAGGCGTTCGCGGCCGTCGTCGACGCGGTGCACCGGCTCCGTGCGGAGGCGGGTCTGGCCCCGCAGCCCTACGACGTCGTCATCGAGGCCGACTCGTGGGGCTCGTTCACCGCGCTCGAGCCCGCTGAGCCGGCCGCCTGGGAGCAGGCCGGCGCCACGTGGTGGATCGAGAGCTGGTGGGACCTCGAGCCGGGGCCGCACGGTCTCGCCGAGGTGCGCCGCCGCATCGAGGCGGGTCCGCCCACGAGCCGCTGAGCCCGCCACTTCGCGCGCGAACCACACGGCGTATGCCGTGGGGTGGCGCCGGTCAGGCGGGCTCGGGTGGGTGCTGAGCGAGCAGCGCCCGGTGCTCGTCGGTCAGTGCCGTGATCCGGCGCAGGTAGTCGGCCATGAACTCCAGCTGCTCGGTGTCCAGCTCGTCGAGCATCGGCTGGCCGGCCCGGACCAGCGGGCCGTAGGCCTCCCACGTCCGCGTCTGGCCGAGCTCGGTCATCTCGACGAGCACCGTGCGGCGGTCGGCCTCAGAGCGCGTCCGCCGCACGAGGCCCCGCTTGGCGAGCCGGTCGATGAGGGCTGTCGTCGCGGCCGGACGCAGGCCCGTCGCGGTGCTCAGCTGGCCGGCGGACTTCGGGCCGTCGACGAGCCAGTCGAGGCACCGCAGGTCGGCCGGTCCGAGTGCGAGGGCCCGCCCGACGGTGTCGTCAAAGGCCTGCACCGAGCGCTGGTACTGCTGCATCGCGTCCCCGAGCGCGTGGACGAGCTGCTCGCGGCTTCCGGGGTCAGGGGGTTGACGGACGGACGACATCGGCCTTACCTTTCGAATCTCGAAACATTCGATTCTCGTAGGGAAGGATATCAAGATGAAGGCTCTCGTCGTGGGAGGCGGCATCGCCGGTCCGGCCGCCGCGCTCGCCCTCCAGCAGGCCGGGATCGAGCCCGTCGTCCTCGAGGCCTGGCCACGGTCCGACGGCGAGGCCGGGTCGTGGTTCACGCTCGCCTCGAACGGGTTGCACGCCCTCGACCTGCTCGGCGCACGGCACCTCGTCGCACCGATCGGCTTCCCGAGCGAGCGCAACGTCATGGTCGGCGCCACCGGTCGCGTGCTCGGCACGATGAGCCTCGGCGTGCCGCTCGACGACGGCACCGTCGCGGTGACCATGAAGCGCTCCCGCCTCGCCGCGGCTCTCCTCGACGAGGCCGGGCGACGCGGGATCGACGTGCGTCACGACAGCCGGGTCGTCGATGTGGCGAGCCGCCCCGACGGGGTCACCGTGACCCTCGAGGACGGGTCGAGGCTCGAGGGCGACCTGCTCGTCGGCGCCGACGGTGTCCGCTCTTTGGTCCGTCGCACCATCGACCCCGAAGCGGCTCCGGCGCGCTACGTCGGGCTGACGAACTTCGGAGGCATCACCGAGGCGACGTCGATCGCCGGCGCCCTCCCGGCCCGGGAGTGGCACTTCGTCTTCGGGTCGCGCGCCTTCTTCGGAGCCCACCCGACGCCAGACGGCGACGTCGTGTGGTTCGTCAACGTCCCCGGCCCGGCGATCACCTCGGCCGAACGCGCGGCGCGCACCCCGGAGCAGTGGCGCGACCACCTCGAGGGGCTGCTCGCCGCCGACGCCGGGCCTGCCGCCGACCTCGTGCGGAGCGGCCGGCTCGAGCTCTGGGCCGACAACACCCAGGACCTGCCGCGTGTCGCCCGCTGGCACCGCGACCGGATGGTCGTCATCGGGGACGCCGCGCACGCGCCGTCCCCGAGCTCGGGTCAGGGAGCCGCCCTGGCGCTCGAGGACGCCGTCGTCCTCGCCACGTGCCTGCGCGATGCGGGCACGGTGGAGGAGGCCCTGACGGCATACGACACCGCACGACGGGCGCGCGTCGAGCGCATCGTCGCCGCCGGTGCGCGCAGCAGCAGCTCGAAGATCCCGGGACGCGCTGGCCGCGCGGTCCGCGACGCGATGATGCGGCTCGTCTTCCGCTTCGTGGTCACCGATCGCTCGAGCGCGTGGATCACGGGTCACCGAGTGCGGTGGGAGCCCGGGGAGCAGAACGCCGAGGAGTCGGCACTACCGTCGGGGGCATGACGACCTTTGTCACCGCTGCGTTCTGCCTGGTGAGGGACGGCCACCTGCTCACCGTCCGCAAGGCCGGCTCGACGCGGTTCATGCTGCCCGGCGGCAAGATCGACCCGGGCGAGTCCGCGCGCGAGGCGGCCGTCCGCGAGGTGATGGAGGAGGTCGGACTCGACGTGTCGGGTGTCGGGGAGCCGCTGGGTCGGTTCCACGACGTCGCCGCGAACGAGCCGGGTGCGTGGGTCGACGCGACGGTCTACGTCACCCACCTGCTCCCCGAGGACTCCCCGGCGCCGCTCGCCGAGATCGCCGAGCAGCGCTGGCTGGGTCTCGAGGACGAGCTGCCGGCCGACCTCGCGCCGCTGCTGCGCAACCACGTCGTGCCCTCCCTGCGGGCGCACCTCGCGACGCGCTGAGGGCGTCACCCGGGACCCGGTGACGCCCTGCGACGGCGCAGTCAGCCCACCGTCAGTGGGGTCCGTCGTGCATGTCGATGACGCCGGCCTTGGCGGCCTTCTTGACCGCGTCGGCCTCCGCCTGGGTCAGCGTGCCGTCCTTGACGGCCTGCGCGAGGCGGTCGTCGAACGCCTTCTGCTCATCGGCCTCGTGCGCGGCGCGAAGGTCGGCGAACGCCGCCTTGACCTTGGCGGCATCGATGCCCAGCTCGCTCGCGAGCTTCGTCGCCAGCTCGTCCTGCATCGTCGCGCGGTCGGGCTTCGTCGCCGTGCCCTGACCGGGAGTGGGCTTGGCCTTGAGGTCCTGTCGCACGGCCTTGAGGGCATCCTCGAGCTTGGTCTGGTCGACGCCGAGCTTCGTCGCGAGCGCCGCGAGGTCCACGCCCTTGCCCATGCCGGGTCCCATGTCGCCGTGGCGGCCACCGGGGCCCCAGCCGCGCCCGTTGCCCGGCGTGCTGTCGGTCGTGCCCTGGTTGGGGTCTCCCTGGGTCGAGGTCGCCGTCGGGCTGGGGGTCGTCGTCGTGGCGTCGTCGGCGCGGGCCCCCTGCGAGACACCGAGTCCGATGGCGGCTGCAGCGGCACCCACCACGGCGATCCCCGCCACCTTCTTGTTGATCGACACCATGCCGCATCCCTCCGTCGTCGTCGGACACGTGGTCCGACCGTGGAAACGCCTGACTCCAGAGAACACCCGGCTCGAGGACCGTGACCCGTGAATGCGCTGTGAGTTGCTGTGAGTCCTCGGGAGTGTGAGGCCGTGCTCAGAAGGTGCCGTCGGGTCCCGGCGCGTTGACGAGGGAGTATGCCGCCCGGGTGAGGTAGTCGCGCAGCCGGTCGTCGTTCTCGGGGGAGAGCTCGAGCGTGTCTACGGCGTTCATCATGTGCAGCAGCCAGCGGTCACGCATGTCGGGCGTCACGGCATACGGCACGTGCCGCATCCGCAGCCGCGGGTGGCCGCGCTGCTCGGAGTAGGTCGTCGGGCCGCCCCAGTACTGCTCGAAGAACATCCGCAGGCGTTCCTGCGCCGGGCCGAGGTCCTCCTCGGGGTAGAGCGCGCGCAGCGGTTCGTCCTCCGCGACGCCGCGGTAGAACTCGCGCACGAGCTTGGCGAAGGTCTCGTGGCCGCCGAAGTCGTCGTAGTACGTCACGTCGGCCAGTCTCCCAGAGCGGTGCCGGCGGTCACTGCGGGGCCGCCCCGCCGTAGGGCGGCATGACGGGCTGGGGGCTGCGCACGCCGTCACGGTCGAAGGCCGCCTTGACCCGCTCGCGCATCTCGCGCTGCACGCCGAACTGCTCGTTGGCGATCGTCTTGGCGACGATGCGGATCGTGATGACGCCGTTCGCGATCGACTCGACGCCGACGACGTTCGGCTCCTCGAGGAGGATGTCCTTGAAGGCGTCGTCGTCGTCCATGACGCCGACGACGTCGCGGATCACGGTGATCGCCTTCTCTACGTCCTGGTCGTAGGCGATCGGTACGTCGACGATCGCCGTCGACCAGCCCTGCGTCTTGTTGCCGATGCGGATGATCTCGCCGTTGCGGACGTACCACGTCATGCCGCCCGCGTCGCGCAGCTGGGTGACACGCAGCGACACGTTCTCGACCGTGCCGACGACCTCACCCGTGTCGATGACGTCGCCGACGCCGTACTGGTCCTCGACGATCATGAAGACGCCGGAGAGGAAGTCCTTGACGAGGCTCTGGGCTCCGAAGGCCAGGGCCACGCCGCCGACGCTGGCGGAGGCGAGCATCGGCCCGAGGGGGATGCCCACGAGCGACATCACCGTGAGCGCGGTGATGCCGAAGACGACGAACGTCGTGATGCTCTTGAGCAGGGCTCCGACGGTCTCGGTGCGCTGCACGTGGCGGGCGTTGGCGACGCCGCCCACCGCCTGCAGCGCCCGCCCGGCGCCGGGGATCCTCGCGAGGTGCTCCGCGCGCCGGGACGTCGCCGTCGCGACCACCCGGTCGATGAGCCGGTGCAGCACCCAGCGCGCGACGACACCGAGGACGACGGTCGTCAGGATCAGCAACGGCGCACCGGCGAGCCAGTCGCCGACCCCGGCCCACGTCAGGGTCGACAGGTCGGGCATGGAAAGCGTCATGGCTGGGTCCTGGGCGGGTGGCGGGCTGGGTGTCGGGGTGGAGCCGAAAGGGGTCAGGTTCGTGAAGGCGTCGATCACAGGAGTCTCGGTCAGGGTCTCGTCAAGGGTCTCGGTCAGGGTCGGTCAGGGTCGGTCAGGGTCGGTCAGGAAGGCTCGGAGTCGGGCTCGGCGCAGCCTGGGTGCGGGGCGGCCCGTCCGGACGGCCCCGCACCACGGGCTCAGCCGCGGCGGTCGCGCTCCTGCGCCACGAGGGCGCGCGCGATGGTGTCGCGGTTCTCGGCGACCGTGCGCACGAGGCCGGGCGCCGCGTCGGCGTTGGCCGCGAGCCACGCGTCCGAGGCGTCCTTGAGCTCCTGGCTGGCGAGCGAGAACGGGTAGAAGCCGCCGACGACCCGCTCACCGATGGCGACGCTGCGCTCGGCCCACGCGTCGACGAGCATCGCGTGGTAGCTCTCGACGTACGGCTCGAGCAGCGTCAGGTCGCGGCTGCGTCGGAAGCCGGCGCTGACCGCCTCGACCATCTGGTTGGACAGGTCGTTGCGCTCGACGGCCTTGGCCCAGGCGTCGGCCTTGGCCTCGGCGGTCGGACGAGCGGCGAGCGCCTCCGCGGCGCGCTCCTTGCCGGTGGCCGTCGGGTCACGGTCGAGCTCGGTCTCGATCTCGATCTCGTCGGCCACCCCGAGGGCCGCGAGGGCCTTGAGGAAGGTCCACCGCAGCTCCGTGTCGGTGGTGAGGCCCGGCAGCGTCTCGGTCCCGGTCAGCAGCGCGCGCAGGCGAGCCTCGTCGGCCGGGTCGGACGTCGAGCCCGCCCACGCCTCGACGAGCTGGAACTGGGCGTCGCTGCCGGCCTCGGCCGTCTCTGCGAGCGAGCGCAGGGACGACGACAGCAGAGCCGACACCTCGGACCGGTGCTCCGGAGCCGTGTAGAGCCGGGCCGCCGTCGACACCTGGCCGAGCAGGACCCGCAGCAGCGTGGAGTCCGTCTCGCCCGGCATCGACTCGAGGACGAAGCGGACGAAGTCACGAGCCGGCATCTCGCCGTCGCGCGTCATGTCCCACGTCGCGCCGAGCACGAGCGAGCGCGGCAGCGAGTCGCTGAAACCGCGGGGGAGGGAGAGCGCCGTCGCGAGCGACCGCTCGTCGAGGCGGATCTTGCCGTAGGCGAGGTCGTCGTCGTTGAGCAGCAGCAGGTCGGGCTGCTCCTGGCCGACGAGCTCGGCCAGGTCGGTGCGCTCTCCCGCGATGTCGACCTCGTCGTAGCCGATGCGCTCGAGCACGTCGCCGCCCTGACCCGGCCGGACGGCATACCGCCCGATGCCGATGCGGTGGGGGCGGAGCGTCGGGTACTCCTCGGTCGCGGTCTGCGTGACCGCGAACGAGCTGTAGCGACCGTCGGCGTCGACCTCGAAGACGGGGCGCAGCGTGTTGACGCCGGCCGTCTCGAGCCACAGCTTGCTCCACTCGGTCAGCTCGCGGCCCGAGGCCTTCTCGAGCTCGCCGAGCAGGTCGGCCAGCGTCGTGTTGCCCCACGCGTGCTTGCGGAAGTACTCGCGCAGCGCGGCCACGAAGGGCTCGCGGCCGACGTACGCGACGAGCTGCTTGAGCACGGACGCACCCTTGGCGTACGTGATGCCGTCGAAGTTGACCTCGACGTCCTCGAGGTGGCGCATGTCAGCCGCGATCGGGTGCGTCGAGGAGAGCTGGTCCTGGGTGTAGGCCCACGCCTTCTCCGACGTCCCGAAGGTCGTCCACGCGCTCGTCCACTCGGTGGCCTCGGCCTGGCACGTCGTCGACGCCCACTCGGCGAACGACTCGTTGAGCCAGAGGTCGTCCCACCACTTCATCGTCACGAGGTTGCCGAACCACATGTGGGCCAGCTCGTGCAGGATCGTCAGGGCCCGGCGCTCGATCTTCGCCTCGGACACCTTGGACCGGAAGATGTAGACCTCGACGAAGGTCACCGCGCCGGCGTTCTCCATCGCGCCCATGTTGTACTCGGGCGTGAAGATCTGGTCGTACTTCTCGAACGGGTACGGCTGGTCGAACTCCTCCTCGAAGAACGCGAAGCCCTTCTTCGTGCAGTCGAAGATGTTGTCGGCGTCGAGGTACTGCGTCAGCGACTTGCGGCAGAAGACGCCGAGCGGCACGACACCCTTGCGGGTCTCGACCTCGTCACGGACCTCGTCGTAGGGGCCGGCGATGAGTGCCGTGATGTACGAGGAGATGCGCTGCGTCGGCTCGAACGACCACGTCGCGCGCTCGACGCCGTCGGCCACGCCGGCGGCCTGCGGGGCGGGCGTGGGGGAGTTGCTGATGACCTTCCAGTGCGCAGGGGCGGTCACCGTGAAGCGGAAGGTCGCCTTGAGGTCGGGCTGCTCGAACACCGCATACATGCGCCGGGAGTCCGGGACCTCGAACTGCGTGTAGAGGTAGACCTCGTTGTCGACCGGGTCGACGAAGCGGTGCAGCCCCTCGCCCGTGTTGGTGTAGCGGCCGGTGGCGTCGACGGTGAGCTCGTTCTCGGCGGCCAGGCCGGCGAGGGCGATGCGGGAGTCCGCGAAGACCTCGTCGGGGTCGAGGTCCACGCCGTTGAGCGTGACCTTCTCGACGGAGTCGGCGATGAGGTCGATGAACGAGTCGGCCCCGGGCTCGGAGCAGGTGAACGTGACCGTGGTGACGGTGTGGAAGTTCTCCTGACCCGTCGTCAGGTCGAGACGGACGTCGTAGGAGTCGACGCGCAGGATGCTGGCGCGGCTCGCCGCCTCGTCGCGGGTCAGGTTCTTGCCGGGCACGTAGGGACCTCCTGGGAAGGGTGCTGTGGGCGCGACGGATCGTCGGTCGGACGCCGTCGTCGCGGGCCATCCTCGCACGGAACCCCGACCCGTCCACCACCGCGATCGGCGGCCGGGTGGCAGTGCCATGATGGGCCGCATGGCCGATGCGAAGGACAGCCCGAAGACGAGCCGCGACGCCGTCGAGATGTGGTTCGACCCGATCTGCCCGTGGGCGTGGATGACCTCCCGCTGGCTCATGGAGGTCGAGCCGCTGCGCGACATCGAGGTGACCTGGTCGGTCATGAGCCTCGCGGTCCTCAACGAGCATCGTCACGACCTCGACGCCGCCTACCGGGCACGGATGGACGAGGCGTGGGGCCCGGTCCGGGTCATCATCGCCGCCGTCGAGGCGCACGGTGACTCCGTCATCAAGCCGCTCTACGACGCCATGGGCACCCGCATCCACCTGCGCAAGATGAACGACTTCGACGAGGTCATCCGCGAGTCGCTCGAGGAGGTGGGCCTGCCCGTCGACCTGGCCAAGGAGGCCCACCACAAGAAGCACGACGCGGCCCTGCACCGCAGCCACAAGCGCGGGATCAGCCTCGTCGGCACCGACGTGGGCACGCCGATCATCGCCGTCGACGGCGTCGCCTTCTTCGGCCCCGTCGTGACGCCCGCGCCCAAGGGCGAGGACGCCGCCCGGCTCTGGGACGGCTGCGTGCTCGTCGCGAGCACGCCCGGCTTCTTCGAGCTCAAGCGCACCCGCACGCTCGGTCCCATCTTCACCTGACCCTTGCTCCACCCGACGCACCCAAGGACGGACATGCGCATCCACATCGGCGGCGACCACGCGGCCTACGAGCTCCACCAGTCCCTCGCCACGCACCTGCGCGACGCGGGCCACGAGGTCGTCGACCACGGCCCGTTCACGTACGACGCCCAGGACGACTACCCGGTGTTCGTGCTCCGTGCGGCCGAGGCCGTCGCGGCCGACGAGGGCTCGCTCGGTGTCGTGCTCGGGGGGTCGGGCAACGGCGAGCAGATGGCGGCCAACAAGGTCAGCGGCATCCGGGCGGCGCTCGCCTACAGCGCCGAGCTCGCGAGCCTCGCGCGCGAGCACAACAACGCGCAGGTCGTCTCGATCGGGGCGCGGTTCACGGCCGACGACGTCGCCAAGGAGATCGTCGACACCTTCGTGGCGACGAAGTTCACCGATGAGGCGCGCCACAGCCGTCGTCTGGGTATGGTTTCCGCGTACGAGACCACGGGGGACTTGCCGGCTTTGCCGGACTCGGACGCACGCTGACGTCGCGACGTCCGCCGTCCCCCTTCATCGCCGCAAGGGAGGCACGTGGCCCACAACGAGAGCTCCGTCTCTCGACGCCCGCGCTACGCTGCCGGACCGATGCGACGACTCCGACTCCTGGGCCCGTGGCTCAGCCGTGCCCCCTGGGTCGTCGTCACGGCGTTCCTGCTTCTCAGCATCCTCGCGACGGCGGCCGTCTTCGTGTGGCCGACGGTGGTCCCGTGGGGCGTCTACGGCCTCATCGTCGTGGCCGCCGGCCTGTTCCTCGAGCCGCGCTACCTGCTCGTCGTCTACATCGGCCTCTTCCTCGCCATGGCGATCCTCGGGGCCTACCTCGGTCCGGTGAAGCCGACTACCACGGGGGCGCAGATCGTCACCGTCGTCACGATGCTGCTCATGATCTGGCTCTCGCACGCCAGGGCCCAGGTCGGCGTCGTCGGGGTCACGGGTGAGTCGATGCTCGTCGACATGCGCGACCGGCTCCGCGCCCAGGGCGAGCTGCCGCCGCTGCCCGCACAGTGGGGAGCCGAGGTCGCGCTCGAGTCGGCGTACGGCGACAGCTTCGCCGGCGACTTCGTCGTCGCGAGTCGCTCCACCGACGGCTGCACCCTCGAGATCGCCCTCGTCGACGTCTCCGGCAAGGGTCGCGAGGTCGGTGCCCGGTCGCTGCTCCTCTCCGGCGCGCTCGGGGGCCTGCTCGGCGAGATGAGCGAGCGGGGCTTCCTCCAGTCCGCCAACAACCACCTGCTGCGCCTGCGCTGGCCGGAGGGCTTCGCGACAGCCGTGCACGTCGCCGTCAACCTCGAGACCGGCAACTTCACCATCGGCTACGCCGGCCACCCCGCCGCCGCGCAGTTCGCGGCCGGGTCGGGCCGCTGGCGGATGCTCTCCGGTGGACGCGGGCCGCTGCTCGGCGTCATCGACCACGCCGAGTACCCCCGCGAGACCGGCACGATCCGTCGCGGCGACGCCCTCGTGCTCTACAGCGACGGGGTCATCGAGGCCCGCGACAAGGCCCTCGTCGACGGCATCGACCGCATGCTCGGCCGCGCCGAGTCGTTCATCCGCACCGGCTTCGAGGGGCTCGCCCAGCGGCTCTGCGACCAGGCCGCGGCCGGTCTCGGCGACGACCGCGCCGTCGTGACGATCTGGCGCACCTGACCGGTCGCGACCCTCCGGGGACCCGGTCGTTCACGACGAAGGCGGTGACCCGGCCAGGTCACCGCCGCTCGCGTCCCGGCGCGCGGCGCCGTGAGGATCAGTTGATGTCGTCGTCCTGGCCGTCGAGGCCGTCGAGCGCGTTCTTCAGGCCGTCCTGACCCTGGTCGACCTTGTCTGCGTACTGGCCGCCCGTCTTCTCGTCGACGAGGTCGCCGGCCTTGTCGACGCCGTCGCCCACCTGGTCGCCGTGCTGGTCCACGAGCTCGCTGGCCCTGTCCTTCATGTTGTCGAAGACGCCCATGACTGGCCTTTCCGTCGTCGAAGACCGTCTCGTGGCCCCCGTGCACCTGTCACCGTAGCCCCGCGCGGCCTCCTCGAAGCAGGCGTCCGCCGCGAACTTCGGGTGAACGCGGCCCGTCACTACGATGCCTGCGTGAGCGAGCACCCCACCGAAGCGACGACGCCGGCCCGCGAGGCCGGCCCCGACCGGCGCAGGGAGCACGTCGTACCCGACCTGCCGCCCGGCGTCGCGCCCGCGCGCGTCCGCACCTTCGTGCGCCGGGGCCGGCTGTCGTCGCTGACCAAGGACCGCGTCGAGCGGCTCGCGCCCGCCCGCTCCGTGCCAGACGGGCCCTTCGGGCCCGCGGCCGCGTTCGGGCGCACCGCCCCGGTGGTGCTCGAGATCGGCTGCGGCCACGGCCACGCCGCGATCGCGTATGCCGCCGCGTTCCCCGAGCGCGACATCCTCGCCATGGACGTCCACACCCCGGGACTCGCCCGGATGCTCGCCGATGCCGACGAGGCGGGCCTGCCGAACCTGCGTGTCGAGATCGGCGACGCCGTGCTCTTCCTCGAGGAGCGGGTCACCGATGCCACGTTCGACGCCGTCCACCTCTTCTTCCCCGACCCGTGGCGCAAGCAGAAGCACACGAAGCGGCGCTTCGTCAGCCCCGCCAACCTCGACCTGCTCGCGCGCGTGCTCAAGCCGGGCGGCCACGTGCTCATCGCCACCGACCAGGACTTCTACGCCGAACACGCGCTCGCCGAGGTCGCGGCGCACCCGAGGTTCGAGGCCCGCCGCACCGACCGGCCGCAGTGGCGGCCACGGGACGGCTTCGAGGCCAAGGGGATCGCGGCCGGGCGCACGATCAACGAGCTGCGCCTGGACCTCTTGCCCTAGCCGCGCGACCGTCAGCCGGGAAGGTCGAGGAGTTCCTTCGGCGCCTGGTGCCGGATGATCTCCACGACCTTCGGACAGAGCCGCGTCGCTGCCTCTCGGGGTGACAGGACGCCGGCCTCGCTGCCGCGGCTCGTTCCTCGCCGCGCCTGCTCGGCCTCCCGGCATCCTGTCTCCCGACAAGCCGAAGGGCCTGGCGGAAGGCGACTCCGTCGCTCTTCCACCAGGCCCTTCGGCGCGGTCGGGGTGACAGGATTTGAACCTGCGGCCCTTGCGTCCCAAACGCAATGCGCTACCAAGCTGCGCCACACCCCGTGGCGTCGGAATCGTAGCCGACAACCGGCGGGCGAACCGACCTCTTCCCACGCGGCGCGGGCGGGTCGATTTCTGTGGATCGGGCGCGAACCAGTAGGCTGACGCCTCGGATCGCCGGCACGACCGGTGCCCCGCGGGCGTAGCTCAATGGCAGAGCCTCAGTCTTCCAAACTGATCACGCGAGTTCGATTCTCGTCGCCCGCTCCAAAACTCCCTTGGCGTCGGCACTCCCCCCTTCCTAGCGTGGGTGGCATGTTCCGCCCAGACCTGCAGGACGCCCTCCGCGACCGCGACGCCGTCCTGCGCTCGTTCCTCGCCGCCGACGGCACCCTGACGAGCATCCCCACGAAGATCCGCAAGCGCCTCGTCGTCCTCGACCTGCTGTCGCAGGAGTTCGAGCCGGGGGAGCGCTACGACGAGAGCCAGGTCAACAACCGCCTGCGCGCCTTCCACCCCGACGTCGCGGCCCTGCGCCGCTACCTCGTCGAGGAGGGCTTCCTCGACCGGGCCGACGGGTTCTACTGGCGCAGCGGCGGGACCGTCGACTGACTGCGCCGGTCCCTCAGCCCGCGCCACACGGCATACGCGAGGTCGGGTTCAGCGGAAGCCGAGCGCCTCGCTGAGCCAGCTCTCGGCGCCGTCGGCCTCGAGACCGGCCTCGACGGCGGCAGCCGTGCGCGGCGACGGCCACCCGTGCACCCAGAAGAGCGCGAGCCCGCCCGGCAGGGCGATGAGCAGCGTCAGCCACGAGTGCGGGGTGAAGACGAACGAGCACGCGAACGCCACGAGCACGGGGGCCTCGGCCAGCGCGGTGCGCAGGGTCGTCGTCGACGTGAAGTAGCGCAGGCTCGTCGTCTCCGCGTTCTCGCGCGGCAGGCCGTGGGGGAGCGCCGGAACGGCATACCCGACGTAGCGGATCAGGGTGGCCGACCCGACGAGCGTGGCGAGCACGATGCCGATGGCCCACGGTGACGGCAGGGGCGCCGACGGGTCGACGAGGATCCGCACGGCACTGAGCATCAGGGCTCCCATGCCGACCGCGACCGACACCATCTGGATCGGGCGCAGGGCTGCGCTCTCGGGGGAGGCGAAGGGGCCGGGAGGGGTGCTCATGGCTCCCGAGCATAGGCGCGGGGGCCCGGCGGACGATCCGCGCATTTAGCCATCCGCCGCGCGGCCTATAGCATGGTGCGCTGGCCCGTCCGTTCACCGTCGACGACCACGTCGGCACCAGCCCCTATGGAGTACCCCGCAGTGAAGAGTGCGCTCGAGACCCTCAGCCCGACCCGGGTCAAGATGACCGTCGAGGTCCCGTTCGAGGAGCTCAAGCCGAGCCTCGACGCGGCCATCAAGCACATCGGTGAGCACATCCAGGTGCCCGGCTTCCGCAAGGGCAAGGTGCCGGCCCGCATCATCGAGCAGCGCGTCGGCCGAGCGGCCGTCCTCGAGGAGGCCGTCAACAACGCCCTTCCGACGTTCTACGGCCAGGCCCTCGAGGAGAACGAGGTCCGCCCGCTCGGCCAGCCCGAGATCACCGACCTCCAGGTGCCCGCGACCGACGGCGAGGACTTCGTCTTCACGGCCGAGGTCGACAAGCGTCCCGAGATCGACCTGCCCGACTTCAGCGACATCGAGCTGACCGTCGACGAGGCCAAGGTCGAGGACGAGGCCGTCGAGCAGCGCCTCACCGACCTGCGCGCCCGCTTCGGCACGCTCAAGGGTGTCGACCGTGCCGTCCAGGACGGCGACTTCGTCTCCATCGACCTGTCCGCCGAGATCGACGGCGAGCAGATCGACGAGGTCACCGGTGTCTCCTACGAGGTCGGCAGCAAGAACATGCTCGAGGGCCTCGACGAGGCGCTCGTCGGCATGACGGCCGACGAGACCAAGCAGTTCACCGCCCCCCTCGCCGGTGGTGACCAGGAGGGCCAGGACGCCAGCTGCACCGTGACCGTCACCGCGGTCAAGGAGCGCGAGCTGCCCGAGCTCGACGACGAGTTCGCCCAGCTGGCCTCGGAGTTCGACACGCTCGACGAGCTCAAGGCCGACCTCACCGCCAAGGCCGAGGTCGACGCCAAGTTCGCCCAGGGCGTCGCGGCCCGCGACCAGCTCCTCGAGGCCATCCTCGAGAAGATCGAGGTCCCGATCCCCGAGAGCATCGTCGAGGCCGAGGTGCACAGCCACCTCGAGGGCGAGGGTCGTCTCGAGGACGACGAGCACCGTGCCGAGGTCGGCGAGAGCACCCGCAAGGGCCTCAAGACCCAGCTCGTCCTCGACGCCATCGCGGAGAAGGAAGAGGTCAAGGTCGAGCAGCAGGAGCTCATCGAGTTCCTCGTCATGAGCTCGCAGCAGTACGGCATGGACCCCAACCAGTTCGCGCAGTCGCTCGACCAGGAGGGTCAGATCCCCGCCATGGTCGCCGAGGTCGCCCGCCGCAAGGCGCTCGCCACGGTCCTCGAGAAGGTCTCCGTCAAGGACACCGCCGGCAACGTCATCGACCTCAACGAGGCCGTCCCCGGCACCGAGGGCGACGAGGACGAGGCTGTCGACGCTGCCGAGGGCACCGACGAGGCGAAGGCCGAGAAGGCCGACGCCTGACCGTCACCACCACGACTGCCGTGAGGCCGGCTCCCGCTCGGGAGCCGGCCTCACGCGTGTCCGGGGTCGGACCGACGGCGTGGCCCCGCTGGTGTCCCCGCGGTTGTCCACCCGGTGGCCCGGGTACGTGGCCTACGGTCGCCGTCCGGCGGCACGCACCTCGACGAGGGAGCCAGAGATGAGCAGCACCGACGAGTCGGGCGCCGGCATGGCGGACACCGACATCAACAGCACCGACGCCGACGGCACCAACGTCCCCGGGCACGACGACGGCAGCGACGGGGCCGCACCGCAGGGCCAGGGCGACGACGCCGACCGCGGCAACCTCGACGGCAGCAACGCCGTCGACGAGCCGCGGGACCGCTCGCTGGACCAGGCCGGCGGCAACGGATCCTTCGACGACGCGTCCGAGCAGGCCGGCCCCGAGAGCGACGCCGCCGACCTCGGCGACTCGGGCCAGGACAACGGCCTGACCGACTGACCGCGCTCTGCCCACCGACCCCGCCGGACGGCATACGACCGGTGGGGTCCGTGCGTGTGGTTGCGCCCCTCCCGCTCAGGTTTGTGCGCTCACGGCGAACAGAGCGCGGTTCGGGAAATCTGGCCGAGGGGTCGGGCGTTAGGGTCAGTGACGAGCCAGCCAGGCGCCACATCCCGTGGCGAGAGGCTGGACCACTTCGACGATGGAGACACGGTGATTTCGGAGACCTCCGCCAACGGCAACGGCATGCCGGGTGGTCTGGACGACCACATCTACAACCGCCTGCTCAAGGAGCGGATCATCTTCCTCGGGTCCGACGTGCGCGACGACAACGCGAACGCCATCGCCGCGCAGCTGCTGCTGCTCTCGGCCGAGGACCCTGAGAAGGACATCTGGCTCTACATCAACAGCCCCGGCGGCTCGATCTCCGCCGGCATGGCCATCTTCGACACGATGAACTGGATCCCCAACGACGTCGCCACCGTCGCGATGGGCATGGCCGCCTCGATGGGCCAGTTCCTGCTGTCGGCCGGCACGCAGGGCAAGCGCTACGCCACGCCCCACGCCCGCGTCATGATGCACCAGCCCTCGGGCGGCATCGGCGGCACCGCCACCGACATCAAGATCCAGGCCGAGCAGATGCTCTACGTCAAGAAGCAGATGGCGCAGCTCATCGCCGAGCACACCGGACAGACCGTCGAGCAGATCGAGAAAGACTCCGACCGCGACCGCTGGTTCAGCGCGGAGGAGGCCAAGGAGTACGGCTTCGTCGACCACGTGTTCAGCCGCTCCGACCAGGCGGTCGAGGGCAAGGGTGTCGGCCAGGCCGACGCCAAGGCCGAGAACTGACCGCGGCCTGACCAGGACTTGGAGACACGCATGAACATCGAACCCACCAACCGCCTCGCGGTGGCCCAGCCCTCGAGCCGCTACATCCTGCCGCAGTTCGAGGAGCGCACCTCCTACGGCATGAAGCGGTCCGACCCCTACAACAAGCTCTTCGAGGACCGCATCATCTTCCTCGGCGTGCAGGTCGACGACGCGTCGGCCGACGACATCATCGCCCAGCTGCTCGTGCTGGAGTCGCTCGATCCCGACCGCGACATCCTCATGTACATCAACAGCCCGGGTGGCTCGTTCACGGCCATGACGGCCATCTACGACACGATGCAGTTCGTCCGGCCCGACATCCAGACGTTCGTCATCGGCCAGGCCGCCTCGGCCGCCGCCGTGCTCCTCGGCGCCGGTGCACCGGGCAAGCGCTTCGCCCTGCCGAACGCCCGCATCCTCATCCACCAGCCGGCGCTCTCGGGCGGCGACTACGGCCAGGCCTCGGACATCGAGATCCAGGCCAACGAGGTGCTGCGCATGCGGACGTGGCTCGAGGACACCCTCGCGCACCACACGGGGCGCACGTCCGAGCAGGTCCGCAGCGACATCGAGCGCGACAAGATCCTGTCGTCCGAGGACGCCAAGACCTACGGCCTCATCGACGAGGTCCTCGCCTCGCGCAAGGCCTCGCTCGAGGACTGACCTCCCGCTCGTCACGAGCACGTATGCCGCTGGGCCGGGTTCCGCTGGGACCCGGCCCTCGGCGTACCTGCTTGGATGGGCGGTGAACCTGGTGTCGAGCGTGGAGGTCCGGTCATGGCGAGTGCGGAGTTCGAGCAGGCGGTCGAGTCAGTCAAGGGCCTGACGACCGATCCCGGCAACGAGTTCAAGCTGCGGCTCTACGGCCTCTTCAAGCAGGCGACGGCCGGCGACGTGAGCGGGTCGCGTCCCGGCTTCACCAACCCGGTCGGGCGCGCGAAGTACGACGCGTGGGCCAAGCTCTCGGGCACGGCCCCGGAGGCGGCGCAGGAGCAGTACGTCGCGATCGTCCGCGACCTCACGTCCGCCTGACCCGCCCTCGTCCCGCCGTGGCTGGATCTCTGCGGCGGACCGGGCGCTGGGGCCGCGATCATCCCGCCACGGCGAGGGTCTGGGGGCCTGTGGACGACGTCTACGCACGCCGTCCGGACCGCGCAACGATCGGGCATGCCGACTGAAGAGCCCTTCCGCCGAGGTCAGCGGCCTCCTGGCATCACCGACTGGCACTTGCGCACGTCACGGTTTCGGCGGCTCTTCCATGACGTCTACGTCGACCGAGAGGCCGAGCTCACTCCGCTCCTGCTGGCACGGGGAGCCCTGCTCGTGGCGCCGGACGCAACGGTCTCGCACCACAGCGCAGCGCGCCTGTGGGGAGCGGTCGTTCCGGACGACGGCTTCGTGCACCTGACCTGTCCTACTCGCCGTCCGCAGGTCGAGGGCATCCGCACTCATCGGTGCGGCCGCCCGAAGCGGGCGACGAGGTGGCGTGGCATCCCCGTCACGACGCCGGTCCAGACGTTCCTCGACCTCGCCGCAGTGCTGAGCCTCGTCGACCTGGTCGTACTCGGCGACTCGCTCGTGCGGCGGAAGCGAGTGACGGTCGACCTGCTCGTCGAGGCAGCGACTGCCCATCGAGGGACGGGTGGGCGGCTGGCTCGCAAGGCTGCAGGGTTAGTGCGCGCCGACGTCGACTCGGCCATGGAGTCGCGCCTTCGGATGCTCATGGTGCTGTCGGGACTGCCCGAACCCGTGGTGAACCACAAGATCCACTGGCCCGACGGTGAGGTGCGGTTCCGTCTCGACCTCAGCTATCCGGACGACGGCCTCGTCATCGAGTACGACGGGTGGCAGCACGTGGAGTCGCAGACGCAGTGGGGCTCCGACCGCGATCGGCGCGAGTGGCTCGACGACAACGACTGGCGCATCGTCGTCGTCATCGCCAAGGACCTCCATCGCACACCGGCAGCGACCCTGTCCCGGATTCGCGCGGCGATGCGGGGCCGTGGCATGTCGGTCCCGCCGGTCGACGACGAGCGGCGGCGGCACTTCCCGAGCACGTCTGAGGACCAGCGGGAGCCGGCATGAGCGTGGGTCCCGCCGTGGCGGGATGTTTGCGGTCGGAGCGTCCACTTGACCACAACGATCCAGCCACGGCGCGACCGGCGAGGCGGCGCGTCGGGAGCTCCCGCCCTACGCTCGCGTCATGAGGACGTATGCCGTGCGCCTGGTCGCGCTCGTCGGTCTCGTGGCCGTCGGGCTGGTGGCGACGCCGTCGTCCGCGCTCGCCTCGTGCGCGGGCCGCGAGCCCGCCCAGGTGGTCGCCGACTCGGACGTCGTGCTCACCGGGCGCGTCACCGCGGTGGACGACCCGGGAGGCGACCACAACCCGCGTCCGGTCGCCTGGACCATCGCGGTCAGCGCGGTGCACCGGGGCAGTGCGCCGCAGACCACGCACGTCCGGGCCCTGACCGAGAGTCCCGACCTCGTGAGCTCGGGCGGGAGCTACGTCTTCGCCCTCGTCGAGTCCGGCGGCGAGCTCACGGCCACCGGCTGCCAGGACGTCGTCGCCACCGGCACCGATGCTGCCGGAGCCCTCATGGCTGCCGCCGGTCCGGCCCGGGCGCCGGCTGCGGACGGCGCCGTGCTCCCCGGTGCTGCGGCTGTCGACGTCGGAGGCGGAGGGATGTCGCTGACGACGATGCTCGTCATCGCGCTCGTGGGGCTGCTCGTCGTGACGTTCGGGGGTCTCGCGCTGGCGATCGGTCTCGGGCTCCTCACCCGTCGGCGGCGTGGCCGGACCGACGGCAGCGATGATGCGACACAGCGCGATTCGAATGGAACGCCGTTCAAGTGACAGCCTCGTCGTTTGTCCGCCATCAGCGGACAAGCGGCGTTGCGCGAGCGGGAGGGGGCCACCTCGTCGTCTAATAGGAGTCGGCCCCTAGCTTGGGGCCTGCCGGGTGCACCCCAGCGTTCGGCGCCGACGAACCAGGAGCGAATCGGTGGCACGCATCGGAGAAGGCGGAGACCTCCTCAAGTGCTCTTTCTGCGGGAAGAGCCAGAAGCAGGTCAAGAAGCTCATCGCCGGTCCCGGTGTCTACATCTGCGACGAGTGCATCGACCTCTGCAACGAGATCATCGAGGAGGAGCTCGCGGAGAGCAGCGAGCTGGGACTCGACCACCTGCCGAAGCCGCGCGAGATCTTCGACTTCCTCGAGAACTACGTCATCGGCCAGGACGTCGCCAAGAAGTCGCTCGCCGTCGCCGTCTACAACCACTACAAGCGCATCCAGGCCGGTGAGGGCGTCAAGCGCGACGACGACCACATCGACATCGCGAAGTCGAACATCCTGCTCATCGGCCCCACGGGCTCGGGCAAGACGTACCTCGCGCAGACGCTGGCCAAGATGCTCAACGTCCCGTTCGCCATCGCCGACGCGACGGCGCTGACCGAGGCCGGCTACGTCGGCGAGGACGTCGAGAACATCCTCCTCAAGCTCATCCAGGCCGCCGACTACGACGTCAAGAAGGCCGAGACGGGCATCATCTACATCGACGAGGTCGACAAGATCGCTCGGAAGAGCGAGAACCCGTCGATCACGCGTGACGTGTCCGGCGAGGGCGTCCAGCAGGCCCTGCTCAAGATCCTCGAGGGCACGACCGCGTCGGTGCCCCCGCAGGGCGGGCGCAAGCACCCGCACCAGGAGTTCATCCAGATCGACACGACCAACGTGCTCTTCATCGTCGGCGGCGCCTTCGCCGGCCTCGAGAAGATCATCGAGTCGCGCTCGGGTCGCAAGGGCCTCGGCTTCGGCCAGCCGCTGCACAACCCCAAGGACCTCGGCGACAGCTTCCAGGACGTCATGCCCGAGGACCTGCTGAAGTTCGGTCTCATCCCCGAGTTCATCGGCCGCCTGCCCGTCCTGACGACGCTGGCGCCCCTCGACCAGCAGGCCCTCGTCAACATCCTCACGGTGCCGCGCAACGCGCTCGTCAAGCAGTACCAGAAGATGTTCGAGATCGACGGCGTCGACCTCGAGTTCACTGACGACGCCATTGCCTCGGTGGCCGACCAGGCGCTGCTGCGCGGCACGGGTGCTCGCGGACTGCGCGCCATCATGGAGGAGGTCCTCCTCCCGGTGATGTTCGACGTGCCGAGCGACGACGAGATCGCCAAGGTCGTCGTGACCCGCGAGGTCGTGCTCGACAACGTCAACCCGACGATCGTGCGTCGCGAGGCCGAGCCGCGGGCCAAGCGTCCGCGCAAGGAATCTGCCTGACCCTCATGGTCGCCCGCGCCGCGGCCGCGTGAACGGAGGCTGACCCGTGGTCGCTCCCTTCCGGCTCGTGGCCGGGGACCACGCGCCCGTGCAGCAGACGAGCACGACGTGCGGGTCGGCTTCGTTGACCGTCGCCCGCATGCTCGCCAACCCGGCGTTCGCGCAGTGGGTCCGGGACGGCATACGCAAGGATGCGCGTGACGGGGACGTGCCGGACGGCGGCACCGAGGCCCAGCGCTTCGCCGCCTACGAGCAGGTCGTCGCGTCCCGCACCAATGCCGTGGTCGGCGCGGGGGGCCGGCTGCAGCTGCCGTGGCCGCGGGCGCTCGGCACGCCCCCGTGGGGCGCGCTGAACGAGCTCGAGTACGGCGCCGCCGATCCCGAGGCCGACTACGACCTCGCGTGGTTCCGCCAGCGGGGACGCGTCGGGCTCCGGCACACGTATGCCGCCCTCCGCGCCCGGGTGCGTCCCGGCCGTCCGGCGCTCCTCTACGTCGGCAACGCCTGGGCGCCGCGGCACGTCGTGCTCGTCATGCCACCGACGGGGGAGCAGGAGCTCGACGTCTACGAGCCGTCGGTCGGGCGCGTCGTCGACCTCCCGGAGCACGCCTTCGTCGAGCGCCGTCTCGCCATCGCCGGATGGGACGTGCCCTGGGCCGCCGTCTGGGCCGATCCCCACCCCTGACACGGCGAGAGGCCACCGTTCGCATGAACGGTGGCCTCTCGGTGGCCCGTCGATGGCCAGCGGTGGGTCAGGCAGGTCAGCCCATGTGGGCCGGGGCCGCGCCGTCGGTCGCGAGCTCCTCGTGTCGCACGTGCAGCGCGACGAGCGTGACGACGCCGGCGACGGCGATCATGATCGCGGCGACGAGGTAGGCGCGGCTGGCGCCGTAGGTGAACGCCTCGTCGGCGATCATCTTCTGGGCCGCGGCCAGCTGCTCCTTGGAGGGAGCCGGGCCACCCTGCGGCAGCTTCGCGGTCAGCTCGGCGACCTTGTCGCCCATGTTGTTGACGAAGATCGTGCTCAGCGTTGCAAGGCCGAGCGTGCCGCCGACCTGCTGCATCGTGTTGAGCACGGCGGAGGCCACCGAGGAGTCCTCGTGGGCGACGCCGTGGACGGCCGTCAGGGTGAGGGGCACGAAGATGAGACCCAGGCCGAAGGCGAGGACGACGATCCACGGCAGCAGGTCGGCGGCATACGTGCTCTGCGGCGTCAGGTGGGTGAAGCCCCACATGCCGAGCGCCGCGAAGCCGGCGCCCGGACCGGAGATCCAGCGTGGGTCGACCTTGGCGATGAGGAACGACGCGAGCTGCGCGGCCACGACGATGCCGACCGAGAAGGGCAGGAACGCGAGGCCCGTCTTGAGCGGCGAGTAGCCGAGGATCGTCTGGATGTAGATGCCGAGGAAGTAGAACATCGCGAACATGCCGGCGCCGACGATGAGCATGACGAAGTACGACGTACCGCGCGTCCGGTCGCCGGGGATGCGCATCGGCAGGAGGGGGTGCTTGACCCGCGTCTCGATGACGACGAAGGCGACGAGCAGGACGACACCGATGGCGAGGTAGGTGACCGTCGTGGCGTCACCCCACGAGGTGCTCGCGGCGTGGGTCAGGCCGTAGACGAGCGAGGAGAGACCCGCGATGGAGGTGATGGCGCCGGGGATGTCGAGCGTGCCGCCGCCGTCCTCGGACTCGGTGAGGATCCGCAGGGCGAGGATCGCGACGACGATGCCGATCGGCAGGTTGATGAAGAAGTTCCAGCGCCAGTCGATCTCGGTCAGCACACCGCCGAGGATGAGGCCGATGGCGGCGCCGGCGCCGGACATGGCGGCGAAGACGCCCATGGCGCGGTTGCGCTCCCTGCCGGCCGGGAAGGTCGTCGTGATGAGCGCGAGCGCGTTGGGGGCGGCGAGGGCTCCACCGAGACCCTGGACGGCCCGGGCGGCGAGCATCATCGCCTCGTTCTGGGCCACGCCGGCGACGAGCGAGGCCAGCGTGAAGAGCACGATGCCCCAGAAGAAGAGCCGCCGCCGACCGTAGAGGTCACCGAGGCGACCGCCGAGCAGCAGCACGCCACCGAAGGCGAGGGTGTAGATGGTGATGACCCACTGGAGGTTCGCCTGGCTGAAGCCGAGGTCGGTCTCGATGTGGGGGAGGGCGATGTTCACGATGGTGCCGTCGAGCACGATCATGAGCTGGGCGGCGCAGATGACCAGGAGCGCCAGGCCGAGGCGCTTCGGCGGTGCGTCGTGGGAGGTGAACTCGCCCTGGGGCTCGTCCACCTCTTCGACCGTGGTGGCAGACATGGGTGTCCTCTCGAAGACATGCAGGAATGGTGGGGTCGCCCCCCGTCGCGGTCCTGCTCAGCGAGTGCTGGGCGCGGGTGCGAGGGTGGCGGCGCAGGCCGGGAGGACGACGCTGTCCACGAACTCGGCGATGCGGTCCGGCCCGGGTCGACGTCCGGAGAGCAGTGCCTCGTGGATCGACAGGGACGGGAGGATCATCAGCAGGGTGTCGAGGTCGGCGTCGGCGCCGACCTCACCACGCTCTCGGGCGTGCTCGAAGATGGTGCGGGTGGCCTCGATCTTCGGGGCCAGGAACCGCTCGTGGATGCCGCGTGCCAGCTCTGGCTCGCGGTGGATGACGGGGAGCAGCGCCCCCCACGTGCCGATGACGACCTCGTCGTCGAGGCCCCCGTCGGCGCAGGCCTGGGCAAGCAGGTCGCCGCGCAGGCTCCCGGTGTGGGGGTCCTGTTCGGCAGGGCAGTCGATGAAGAGCCCGACGGCGTCGATGACGAGGTCGCGCTTGTGCGGCCAGCGTCGGTAGAGCGTCGCCTTGGACGCTCGTGCGGCCGTGGCGACGGCGTCGAAGGTGAGCCGGTCGTAGCCGCTCTCCCGCAGGACGTCGATCGCTGCCTCGAGGATCTCGACCTCACGGTCACCGGCGACACGCGGACGGCTCGCGTGTGCGGCGTCCGTCGTGCTCGCGCTGGTCGTGCTCATGCTCACCCCGACTCCACCGATGAAACGAAACTGTTTCGTTTCATCAAACAGTAGATCGGGACGGGCCTGTTGGCAAACCACGTGTCGAGCCTTGGGTGCGTCGACCTGGCGGACGTCCCGCCCCGACGGACGGAACGGCTCAGACCCGCTCGACGGGCGGGCTCGTGCGCACGAACCACAGGCCGGCGGCCACCCCGCCGAGCCCGATGACGTATGCCGCCGGGACGAGTCCCGGCGAACGTCCGGCGAGCAGCCCCGCGAGGATCGCGACGGGCACGGCCGCCGCGAAGGCGAGGGCCGTGTGGCGTACCCAGCGACGGGTGGTGGCGGCGGTGAACGACCCCGCCGGTGGTGACGACGCGGAGAGCGCGGTCGCCGCATGGCCGACGACGCAGCCGGCGGCGGCCGGCAGCGACCACCACGAGAAGCTCCCCGTCGGCGTCAGCGTGAACCACCCGTAGAGCAGCAGGGTCCAGTAGGCGGCAGGAGCCGCCGAGCCGGCCCAGGCCATCGTGACCAGCGGCAGCAGCACGAGCGCCCACCAGAGGGAGTCGAACCCGCCGACCGCGAGGGAGAGGCTCGCGAGGTAGACGGCGACACCGCCCATCGCCGCGCCGGTCGCGCCGAGCTGGCTCAGCGACCACTCGGGTCCGGCGCCGAACCGCACGGTCCGGCGCAGCCGGACGCGGCGGGCCACCGACGGCGTACGCGTCGACCGCAGCGGCTCCCGGGGCAGCGGGTCCTCGGCAGGTGCCCGCACGGTCACCGCCTCGCCATCCGTGGTGCCGACGCCCGGCGCGCGATGTCGCGGAGGACCTGGTCGAGGGAGCCGGCGCCCCGCCAGGGCACGACCGGGACACCGCGCAGCCGGAGGTTGTGCACCTCGGCGTCGCG
This sequence comes from Terrabacter sp. 2TAF16, assembly GCF_052115065.1. Taxonomy (NCBI): domain Bacteria; kingdom Bacillati; phylum Actinomycetota; class Actinomycetes; order Micrococcales; family Intrasporangiaceae; genus Terrabacter; species Terrabacter sp. 2TAF16. The sequence continues at coordinate 224,789 of NZ_JBFRFZ010000007.1, read as the reverse complement.
CGACAGCAGCCGGATCCGCCAGGCCAACGCCTGGTAGACGCTAGACGGGTCGGCGACGAGGTGGTCGGGGAACGTGTCGACGACGACGACGGTCATGCCGCGCGCCGCCAGCGTGTGGGCCAGCGTCACCATCGTCGGGTCGATGAGCGGTGAAAGGACGAGGCACAGGGCGTTGGGGTCGACGCCGCGGATCGCGTGCTCGCCGGTGTCGCGTCGCTCGGTGGCCGGCGAGATCGCGGCGAGCGTGTCGAGCACGCGCCGGAGGTGGTTCGTGCCGGAGCCGACGCCGAGGGTCGGGACCTCGGCCGCGCCGACGGTGCGCAGGGTCAGCCGGTCGTTGCTCCGGAGGAAGTGCTCGCTGATCGCGCCGGCGGCCCGCACCGTGACGTCGAGGCTCGTCGGGCGTCCGTCGATGCCCTCGCGAGGGCCGACGTCGCTGAAGCAGTCGACGAGCAGGAAGACGTGGGCGTCCTCGTCGGTGAACGTCGACGTGACGTGCAGGGCGCCCGTCCGCATCGAGACGGGCCAGTGGATCCGCCGCAGCCGGTCACCCGGGTGGAAGCGGCGGATCGTGTTGAACTCCGAGCCGGACCCGGGCCGGTTCGACCGGTTCAGCCCGACGATGCCGCGGGGGTGGGGTGTGGGGGCGCTCGCGTCGAAGGAGGCCGGCACGGGGAGGGTGGCCGAGTCGAGGTCGGGCAGGTCGACGGGACCGGCACGGAAGGCTCCCCACGTGCTGACGAGCGCGACGCTGACGGTGCCGACGCGACGTCGTCCCCATCGCGTGGAGCGCAGCCCGAGCGTCGCGGCCCCGTCCTCGAGCTCGGCGATCCCGCTCGACGGCTTCCGCTCGACCCACGGGGCCTGGGCCAGGGTGACGACGCCGTGGACGTCGTGCAGGGCCGGCTCGGTGGTCACGTAGACCCCGGTCGCCGACCCCTCGCGCAGCGTCGAGTCGCCGAGTCGCGCCGTCGCGGTCACCTCCGTGCGTGGCCGCGCGAGGTGGCCCCACAGCGCAGCGACGACGAGCGGCGCCACGATGACGAGCAGGTCGGCCCGGCGACCGACGACGGCGACGATCGCGCCCCCGGCGGCGAGGAGGATCGCCCGCTGGTGGGCAGCGGTCGGCTCCCACCCGCCGAGTCGGCGCGTGGCGGTCCGGTGGGGGTGCCAGGGCTGCACGGGCTCTCAGCCGCCAGCCGCCGGGCCGGCTGACGAGTCGGCGACCGGTCCCGGCGCCAGGTGCTCCCGGGCCGACGGGGTCGCGACCGTCCGAAGGAGGCTCTCGACGATGCTGCGCCCCGAGGCGTTGCTCATCCACAGCTCGGGCTTGACGGTGATGCGGTGCGCGAGGACCGGCACGGCCACGGCCTTGACGTCCTCGGGGGTCACGTAGTCGCGACCGTCGACGACGGCATACGCCCGGGCGCACAGGAGCAGGCCGAGCGCGCCACGGGGAGAGGCGCCCATGAGGACGTCGGCGTGGGTGCGGCTGGCTGCGGTCAGTGCGACGCAGTAGCGCCCGACCGACTCGTCGACGGCCGTCGCCTCGATGGCCGCCTGCATGGCGAGCAGCTGCTCCGCGTCGACGATGCGGCGCAGCTCCTGCTCCTCGCGCTGGCGGGCCATCCGGTTCGAGAGGATCTCCCACTCCTCGTCGAGGGTCGGGTAGCCGAAAGAGATGCGCATGAGGAAGCGGTCGAGCTGCGCCTCCGGGAGCGGGTAGGTCCCTTCGTACTCAACGGGATTCGCGGTCGCGAGGACGTGGAAGGGGCGGGGGAGCTGGAAGGTGCGGCCCTCGACCGTCACCTGCTTCTCCTGCATCGCCTCGAGGAGCGCCGCCTGCGTCTTCGGCGGCGTCCGGTTGATCTCGTCGGCGAGGAGCAGTCCGGCGAAGAGGGGCCCCGCGCGGAACTCGAACTCGCCCGACCGCTGGTCGTAGATGAACGAGCCGGTGATGTCTCCGGGCAGCAGGTCCGGCGTGAACTGGGCCCGCTTGAAGTCGAGCCCCAGGGTCTGGGCGAAGCTGCGTGCCGCCAGCGTCTTGCCGAGGCCGGGGAAGTCCTCCATGAGGACGTGCCCGCCGGCGAGGATGCCGGACAGGACGAGCCGCAGCGACTCGCGCTTGCCGACGACGGCCCGGTCGACCTCGTCGAGGACGGCACCGCTCAGCTCACTGACCCGGGCCAGGTTCATCTCGGTCATGCGCTACCACTGCTCGATTCGTCGGAGGATGGGGTCGAGGCGCTGGGGACGGTACAGGTCGGGTGGGGGCAGGCCGACGAGCAGGTCCCACAGCTCGGGTGGCGTCACGCCCTGGGCCCACTTCGGCTCCTCCTCGGCGACGATGCCGTGCCGGGCGTAGAGCCGTTCGCGGATGAGCACCTGCAGCTGCAGGTGCAGGTCGTGCACGACGCTCTCGCGCCCCTCGCGGCGGGTGTTGGCCGCCTCGAGCCGTCCCGCGAGGTTGGTGACGCGGAAGTCGTTGCCGCGCGAGTGCCCGCCGAGGTCGCCGTCGACGAGGGGCCAGACCGTCAGGTGCTGCGGCGCGGTGTGGTCGATGAGGTGCCAGACGAGCAGCGCGGCGGCGAGCAGGATCACGAGGAGCACCGGCACGTCCGGTGCGAGACCGAGCCCCGCCGTGAGTGCCGCCAGGACCACCCACGTCAGGAACAGGCCGACGAGTCGACGACGCCACGGGCGCAGCGCCAGGGCGATCTCCCGGGTCCGCGAGGGCGCCCGGCGGACCGCGCCGCGGGGGAGTGGCCGTCCGGCCGACGCCGCTGCCTGGTCGCGCGCCCCGCGCGCCTCCCGCCGGGTCCGAGGAGGTATGCCGTCCGGCTGGCTGCTCACGACGACTCCTCCTGCGCGGCCGCCGACGCGCCACGCTCGGCAGCCTGCCGCGAAGCCACCTGCTCGAGGTCGGCGATGAGGACCCGGAGGTCGGCGATCGCCCGGTCACGGTGGCTCTCGCCGAGGTCGTGGACCGAGAAGCGCGCCTCGCGGTAGAGGGCGGCGAGGTCGCCCAGCCGGGCGGAGTCGACCGGCCACACGCCGATGACGCGCTCGGTGTACTCCGTCGACGTCTCGGCGGCCAGTCGCGGCAGTCCGGTCGCGGCGGCGGAGGTCTCGAGTCCGAGCCAGGCCGCGACGATGGCGTTGCGGGGCTCGCCGCTCTCCAGGTCCCGCAGCCGGTCCCGCGCCTCCTCGAGGAGCTCGGTCGGCACGAGCGGGATCGCGAAGTCGGGCTCCTCGTGCAGCTCGAGGTGCGGGCGCCGGCGCAGCAGCGACCGGACCAGCTGCGCGAGGACGACGAGCACCACGAGGGCTGCCAGCACGAGCACGATCTGGACGAGGGTGACGAGCACGGGAGACGGGTCGAAGGGCGTCGACGTCGACGTCGACGTGGGCTGGGACGGCGTCGCGGAGGGAGGCAGGGACGTCAGGGTCGGCAGCGGCGTGAACGTCTGCGCGTCGAGCGGCCGGGACAGCAACGGCACGGGTTGGCCCAACGCGGCCACGACCAGAGCGGCCATGACGACGGCGCCACCCACGATGGTGACCTGAGCCCCCGGCCTCGACATGCGAGTGACCCTATGCCAGCGGGCTCGTCGACGGTCCCCGAGCCGGCCGATCGTTGCCGTCCCGATAGGTCCGGACGGCACACGACCGACGGGTCGCTCGGTGGGTCAGCCCTGGGCGGGCGGCTTCTCGACGGGGACGAGCTCGGCGTCACGCACCTCGACGACCTCGCCCTCGGCATACGCCAGCTCGCTGATGCGGCCGCTGGCCCGCAGGTCGGACTCGGCCGCCCGCACGTGGGCGACCGACGCGGCGGGCGCGACGAGGGTCATGGTGCGCACCTCGGCACGCATGCCGACCTTGGCCTCCGACTTGACCTTGCGCACGCCCGCCAGCGCCGACCCCACCGACGCGAGGAGCGCGGGCTCGCCACCGGAGGGCAGCTCGCCACGGGTCGGCCAGGACTGGCGGTGCACGGAGCCCTCGCCGAACCACGACCAGACCTCGGCCGTGGCGTAGGGGAGGAACGGTGCGAGCAGGCGCAGCAGCGTCTCGAGGGCGAGGCGCAGCGCGGCACGGGCGCTCGCAGCGGCCTCGTCGCCCTGACCGCCGTAGGCGCGGTCCTTGACGAGCTCGAGGTAGTCGTCGCAGAACGTCCAGAAGAAGGTCTCCGTGGCCTCGAGCGAGCGGGTGTAGTCCCAGCCCTCGAACCCCTGGGTCGCCTTGTCGACGACGTCGGCGAGGGCCGCGAGCATCGACAGGTCGAGGGGGTGGGTGACGGCGGCACGAAGGTCGCCGTCGACGTCACCGAAGCCGAGGGCGAACTTGCTCGCGTTGAGCACCTTGATGGCGAGCCGGCGCCCGACCTTCATCTGGCCGGTGTCGTAGGCGGCGTCGGTGCCGAGGCGACCGGAGGCCGCCCAGTAGCGCACCGCGTCGGCGCCGTTGGCCTTGACGACGTCTTCGGGCGTCTCGGCGTTGCCCTTGGACTTGCTCATCTTCTTGCGGTCGGGGTCGAGGATCCAGCCGCTGATCGCGGCGTGCTTCCACGGCGCCACGCCGTGCTCGAAGTACGAGCGCGTCACCGTGGCGAAGAGCCAGGTGCGGATGATGTCGTGCCCCTGGGGACGCAGGTCGTAGGGGAAGATGCTCGCGAAGAGCGCCTCGTCCGACCCGAGCCGGTCGCCGTCGGGGGCGCCCTCGCGGACGGGCCAGCCGGCGGCGATCTGCGGCGTCAGCGACGACGTGGCCCACGTGTCCATGATGTCGGGGTCGGCGACGAAGCCACCGGCCTGGCCGCGCTGGGACTCCTCGTAGCCTTCGGGCACGTCGATCTGGGGGTCGACGGGAAGCGCGGAGGCGGGCGGGGTCAGCGGGTGGTCGTGGTCGACCTCACCCGCGGCGTCGACGGGGTACCAGACCGGGAACGGCACGCCGAAGAAGCGCTGGCGCGAGATGAGCCAGTCGCCGTTGAGGCCCTCGACCCAGTTCTTGTAGCGCGAGCGCATGAAGGCGGGGTGGAAGTCGACCTCGTCACCCATGCCGACGAGCTTGGAGCGCAGCGCCTCCTCGCGGCCCCCGTTGCGGATGTACCACTGCCGCGAGGTGACGATCTCGAGCGGCTTGTCGCCCTTCTCGTAGAAGTTCGCCTTGCGCTGGGTCTTCTGCGGCTCGCCGTCGAGGTCGCCGGACTCGCGCAGCGCGGCCACGACGGCCTCGCGCGCGCTGAACGTCGTCTTCGTCGCGAGCGACTCGGCGTAGAGGGACTCGCCCGGGCCGCCGGCGAGCCACTCGGGCGTCTCGGCCTGGAGGCGGCCGTTGCGGGTGATGAGCGACCGGATCGGCAGCTGCAGCTCGCGCCACCACATGACGTCGGTGAGGTCGCCGAAGGTGCAGCACATGGCGATGCCGGCGCCCTTGTCAATCTCGGCGGCACGGTGCGCGACCACCGGCACCTCGACGCCGAAGAGCGGCGAGGTGACCGTCGTGCCGAAGAGCGACTGGTAGCGCTTGTCGTCGGGGTGCGCGATGAGTGCCACGACCGACGGGATGAGCTCGGGTCGGGTCGTCTCGATGAAGACCGGCTCGCCGCCGTCCCGGTGGAAGGCGACCCGGTGGTACGCGCCGGGGTAGTCGCGCGCCTCGAGCTCGGCCTGCGCCACGGCGGTCTGGAACGTCACGTCCCAGAGGCCCGGGGCCTCGCTCTGGTAGGCCTCGCCGCGCTCGAGGTTGTGCAGGAAGGCCTGCTGCGCCACGGCGCGCGAGCGCTCGTCGATGGTGCGGTAGGAGATGTCCCAGTCGAGGCTGAAGCCGAGGCGACGGAAGAGCGACTCGAAGGTCACCTCGTCCTTGACGGTGAGGACGTCACACAGCTCGATGAAGTTCTTGCGGCTGATCGGGCGCTGGTCGGCGGCCTTGATGGCCTTGCCCTTGGCGTCGACGCCCCCCTCGAAGGGCGGCGTGAAGCCCTCCTCGTAGGGCAGGCTCGCGTCGCCGCGCACGCCGTAGTAGTTCTGCACCCGGCGCTCGGTCGGCAGGCCGTTGTCGTCCCAGCCGATGGGGTAGAAGACCTCGAGGCCCTGCATCCGCTTGTAGCGGGCCATGCAGTCGGTGTGGGTGTAGCTGAAGACGTGGCCGACGTGCAGGCTGCCGCTCGCCGTCGGCGGCGGGGTGTCGATGGCGAAGACCTGGTCGCGGGGGAGCGACAGGGCCTTCTCGCGGTCGAAGGCGTAGGTGCCCTCATCGGCCCATACCTGCATCCACTTCTCCTCGAGCCCGTCGAGCGTGGGTCGCTCGGGGATCCGCGAGGTCGTGGGTGCAGGTGTGTCAGTCATGCGCCCAATCCTTCCATGCGCGCCGGGGTGCCCTCGACCGGCTTTCCCCCGACCGACCGGCACGGTCGGACCACGCGCGTATGCCGTCCGGCTCGGTCCGCGCGCCACCCCAGCGGGTCGGCACGTCAAGAGCCGCGACGGGCGTGGCGTGCGTCACGGCCGCGCTCGCTATCACGGTCATCCCGTGTTCGTCGGCAGGGGCGATCGGCCCATCGGCGTGCCGAAGCGGAGCGGCGCAGGGCAGAGTGTCCCCATGGAGCCCGTCTACTCGTCCGTCATCGGTTTCGCCCGCGGGGTGTTCGCGATGCAGGGGCTGAAGTTCACCGTCCTCGGCGACGACAACGTCCCGCGCACCGGGGGAGCGGTGATGACGATCAACCACACCGGCTACATGGACTTCGCCTACGCCGGGCTCGCCGCCCAGAAGTCCGACCGCCTCGTGCGGTTCATGGCCAAGGACGGTGTCTTCTCGCACGCCGTCAGCGGTCCGCTGATGCGCGGCATGAAGCACATCCCGGTCGACCGGACCGCGGGAGCGGCGTCGTACGCCAGCGCCGTCGACGCGCTCCGCGCCGGAGAGATCGTCGGCGTCTTCCCGGAGGCGACGATCTCGCGCTCGTTCGAGCTCAAGGAGTTCAAGACCGGTGCGGCCCGGATGGCGGTCGAGGCCGGTGTCCCGATCCTGCCCGTCGTGATCTGGGGCTCGCAGCGGGTCTGGACCAAGGGCCACCCGAAGCGGCTCGGCCGCACCAACGTCCCGATCCTCATCAACGTCGGGGAGCCGATCGCCGTCGCGCCCGACGCCGACCCCGTGGCCGTCACCGAGCAGTACAAGGCCGTCATGGCCGACCTGCTCGCGGTCGCCCGGGCGGCCTACGAGCCCCTGACCGGCCCGGACCTCAAGTTCCTCCCCGCGAGCATGGGCGGCACCGCGCCGACGCTCGCCGAGGCGACCCGCCTCGACGAGGCCGACACGCTGGAGCGGCAGCGACGCGCCGACGAGCAGCGGGGGTTCCCGCCCGGGTGACCCGGTCCTGGGTGAGGACGTTCCGGGCGACGAGCCGACGCCGGTAGCCTTCCGGGCATGGCTCGTCAGGCACGTCAGCGCGTCCCCGAGGGTCCGGCTCCGGACCCCGCGGTCCAGAAGCTCCGGATCCGCTACACGAAGCGGGGGCGACTGCGGTTCACCTCGAGCCGCGACTTCCAGCGCGCGCTCGAGCGCGCGCTGCGCCGGGCGGATGTGCCGATGGCGTTCTCGGCCGGCTTCCACCCGCACCCGAAGATCAGCTACGCCAACGCCGCGGCCACGGGCACCGGCAGCGAGGCGGAGTACTTCGAGATCTCGGTGACCCAGCGCGTCGAGCCCGAGTCGGTCCGCGCCGCGCTCGACGAGGCCCTGCCCGAGGGGATCGACATCCTCCAGGTCGTCGAGGCCACCCCCGGGGCGCTCGCCGACCGTCTCGAGGCGAGCGACTGGCTCCTCGAGTTCGCCGGGGTGCCGCTCGAGGTCCTCGAGGCGGCCGTCGCGGCTCTCATGGAGCGCGACTCGGCCGAGGTGACCCGGCTGACGAAGTCCGGTCCGCGCACCTTCGACGTGCGTGGCTCGATCGTGGCCGCACGCGTCCTGAGCCCGGGCGACGCGCTCGGCGACACGGTCACGACTCACGAAGTCGGGACCGACTGTGCGATACTGCGCATGGTCGTACGGCACACCACACCGGCTGTACGCCCCGACGACATTCTGACCGCGCTGCGTGAGATCGCCGACCTGCAGCCTCCGCGCCCCCCACTGGTGACGCGACTGGCGCAGGGACCGCTCGACACCGCAAACGTGCGGGTGACCGACCCGCTGGAATGACCTGCCAGGTCATGACGACGAAATGGTTGCCGACCAGGACGCCGACGGCATTCGATCACGGGGCCGCGCCCAGCGCGAACCGTTTTCGGGTGTAGCGAGACGACTTCCGTCCCGTCGCAGACGCGGCGCGACGACTGCAACCGCACTCGTGCGGTGTCGACGGCCCCGGCCGCGTGTGGGTCACACCGCACCTGACGGGAGGCTGCCTGATGGCACCCAACGACACCACCACCGGCGACGAAGCCACGCTGTTCCCCTCCGAGCAGGGCAACGAGCAGAGCGCGGACGCGCCGGCGCCGCGTCGCCGCGCCACGCGTCGCACCACGAAGAAGGCCACGACGATCGTGCCCTCCGCCGAGGCTCCGGCCGAAGCTCCGGCCGACGCGACCGCTGAGGCCTCCACCGACGAGCCCGCGGCCGCCGCAGCACCCGAGGGAGTCTCCACCGGCGACGCCCCGGCTGAGGCCACCGCCCCCGAGACCAAGCGTCCGGCCCGCAAGCGCGCGACGCGCAAGAAGGCGACGGTCGCCGCGCCGGTCGAGCCGGCCCCCGACACCGACGGGCCGAGCCCGGTCGCCGAGGTCTCCGAGGTCTCCGAGGTGTCCACCGAGCCCGCGCCGGCTGAGAAGGCCCCCAGGGCCGAGAGGGCACCGCGAGCCGCCCGGGCCACGAAGCGTGGATCGCGCACCAAGGCCGACCGCGCCAACGCGGCCGTCGAGGAGCTCGTCGCCGGCGCGCTCTCGGGTGACGACGCGACCACGGAGAGCCCCGCAGACGCGAGCGCGGCGACCTACACGGCCGCCGACCCCGCGGCGATCGACCTCTCCGCCCTCATCGACGTCGACGCCCTCGACGAGTCCGAGGACCTCGACGACGCTGCCTCCGCCGTTGACGCCGACGACGACCGCCAGGGAGCCGTCGTCCCCAGCTTCAGCGTGCTCTTCCAGGCCCCGGACGCGAGCCAGGCCGTGCCGACGCGTCGACGCCGTGGCACGCCCCCACCCGAGGCGGAGGAGCCGACCTCCGACGTCGAGGACGACGAGCCCACCGTCGCCGACGAGGACCAGACCGACGTCGACGAGCAGACCGACGAGCAGACCGACGAGGAGAGCAGCCCGCGTCGCTCGCGCCGCCGCCGCGGCGGCAAGGGGCGCCGGGGCCGCGCCACCGACGACGACGAGGCGCAGGACCAGCAGTCCGAGACCGACGAGCGCGACTCCCGCGACTCCCGACGCTCGGCCGACGCTCGCGGCGAGTCCGCCGAGGGCGCGGACGACGCCGAGTCCGACGCCGACTCCGACTCCGAGGGCGACTCCGACGACGAGGGCGGCTCGAGCCGTCGTCGCCGTCGCCGCCGCCGGGCCGGCTCCGCCCCGGAGTCCGGTGACGACACCCCCAACGTCTCGACCCGCGTGCGCCAGCCGCGCAGCCAGAGCGACGAGCCGGTCGCCGTCAAGGGCTCGACCCGTCTCGAGGCCAAGAAGCAGCGCCGTCGCGAAGGACGCGAGGCCGGGCGCCGCCGCACGATCATCACCGAGGCCGAGTTCCTCGCCCGCCGTGAGGCCGTCGACCGGGTCATGGTCGTGCGCAACAAGGAGGGGCGCACCCAGATGGGCGTGCTCGAGGACGGCGTCCTCGTCGAGCACTACATCGACCAGGCCACGAACGTCTCGATGGCCGGCAACATCTACCTCGGCCGCGTGCAGAACGTCCTGCCCTCGATGGAGGCCGCCTTCGTCGACATCGGCAAGGGCCGCAACGCCGTGCTCTACGCCGGTGAGGTCAACTGGGACGCCGCCGGCCTCGAGGCCAACCAGCCCAAGCGCATCGAGAACGCCCTCGGCTCGGGCCAGACGGTGCTCGTCCAGGTCACCAAGGACCCGATCGGCCACAAGGGCGCCCGCCTCACCTCGCAGATCTCGCTGCCGGGTCGCTACCTCGTCTACGTCCCCAACAGCTCGATGACCGGGATCAGCCGCAAGCTGCCGGACACCGAGCGGGCGCGCCTCAAGAAGATCCTGCGCGACGTCGTGCCGGACTCGGCCGGCGTCATCGTGCGCACCGCGGCCGAGGGCGCCAGCGAGGAGGAGCTGCGTGCCGACGTCGAGCGACTGACGCGCACGTGGGAGGACATCCAGGCCAAGGCCGAGGCTGCGTCCACCCCCCGCGCCGGCAAGAGCAAGGGCAAGAAGAAGAACGGTGCGGCCGGGTCGGTCACCGGCGGCCAGGCCCCGATGCTCCTGCACGGTGAGCCCGACCTCACGGTCCGGGTCATCCGCGACGTCTTCAACGAGGACTTCAAGCAGCTCGTCGTGGCCGGCGACCAGGCGTGGAACGAGATCCACCCCTACATCTCCTCCGTCGCGCCCGACCTCGCCGACCGCGTCACGAAGTGGACCGCCGAGGAGGACCTCTTCACGCACCACCGGGTCGACGAGCAGCTCTCCAAGGCGATGGACCGCAAGGTCTGGCTGCCGAGCGGCGGCTCCCTCGTCATCGACCGCACCGAGGCGATGACGGTCGTCGACGTCAACACCGGCAAGTTCGTCGGCTCGGGCGGCAACCTCGAGGAGACGGTCACCAAGAACAACATCGAGGCGGCCGAGGAGATCGTGCGCCAGCTCCGGCTGCGCGACATCGGCGGCATCATCGTCATCGACTTCATCGACATGGTCCTCGAGAGCAACCGCGACCTCGTCGTGCGTCGCCTGCTCGAGTGCCTCGGTCGGGACCGCACCAAGCACCAGGTCGCCGAGGTCACCTCGCTCGGCCTCGTCCAGATGACCCGCAAGCGCGTCGGGTCGGGCCTCATCGAGGTCTTCTCCGAGACGTGCGACCACTGCAACGGCCGTGGCTTCATCATCCACACCGACCCCGTCGACAAGGGCGCTCACGCGCACGAGCAGAGCCAGGGCGACAACGGCGGAGGTGGCGGCACCAGTCGTCGTCGTGGCCGGGGCCAGGGCGCCGGCCAGGCCTCGGGCCAGGGCGGCACCCAGGGCAACGGGGGGCAGCAGGCGAGCCAGCAGTCCCAGCAGGCACCGCAGGCGGAGTCCAAGGGCAACGGCCCCACGGCCGCCCAGATCGCGGCAGCGGCCCACGCGGCCGCGCTCAAGAGCGCCTCCGGCCAGCCCGCGGGGGAGGCGGCAGCTGAGGCCGTCGCCGAGATGAGCGCCGAGATGAGCACCGAGGTCCACGACGGGAAGGCCTTCCCCCAGGACGACGGCCCGTGGTCGGGAGACGACGCGCACGACGCCGACGCCGCCGACGAGCAGGCGACCCAGGGAGGCGCCCACGTCGAGCTGGAGTCCGACGTCTTGGACGAGACCGGTAGCGGCCGAGGTGCGGGTCACGCAGCAGCCGCCGAGGTGGCGCCCGCTTCGCCCGAGGTCAGCGCCGAGACCAGCGGCCCTGCTCCGGTCGAGGCGGTCGTCGAGGTGCAGCCCGCAGCCCGGGGTCGGCGTCGTCGCGGCCGGGTCGTCGCCCCGGCCGGCCCGCCTCGTGCCAGCGGCGACGCGGGCGGCGAGTCGGGCAGCACCGGCGGGGCCTGACCTCGGTTTGGAGGTCGGACCTTCCAGCCGGTAATCTTTTCCCTTGGTGCGCCCACCGGGCCCGTGTTGACGGGCCGGTGCCGAAAGCGGCGATACCAAACCTTGATGAGAGAGTGAGTTTCACTGTGTACGCGATTGTTCGCGCTGGCGGTCGCCAGGAGAAGGTGTCGGTGGGCGATGTCCTGCTCGTCGACAAGGTGACGGGTCAGCCCGGCGATGCCATCGAGCTCACGCCGCTGCTCCTCGTGGACGGGACCACGGTCACGTCCGATGCCGACAAGCTGTCCAAGGTGTCGGTGAAGGCCGAGGTCGTCAAGGCCGCCAAGGGCCCCAAGATCGTCATCATGAAGTACAAGAACAAGACCGGCTACCGCAAGCGTCAGGGCCACCGTCAGCCGCTGACCCAGGTCAAGATCACCGCCATCAACGCGTGATCCACCCGGAACCCAGAGACTCACGAGAGAAGGACTGACATGGCACACAAGAAGGGTGCGTCCTCGACCCGCAACGGTCGCGACTCGAACGCACAGTTCCTCGGCGTCAAGCGTTTCGGTGGCCAGAAGGTCAACGCGGGCGAGATCCTCGTCCGTCAGCGCGGCACGCACTTCCACCCGGGCGAGGGTGTCGGTCGCGGTGGCGACGACACGCTCTTCGCCCTCGTCGCCGGCGCCGTGAAGTTCGGCTCCAAGCGCGGCCGCAAGACGGTCAACATCGAGCAGGTCGAGACCGCAGCTGCCGAGTGATCTGCTGATCACAACTGAGTTTGTACCGGAAGGGCGGGCCCGCGTGGCCCGCCCTTCCGCCTTTCCCGGGCACACGGCATCCCCAACGCGGGTATGCCGTCCGCCCACCCTGATCTGGAAGAGTGACCCCCATGGCTGTGACCTTCGTCGACCGCGTCGTGCTGCATCTCAGCGCCGGCGCCGGGGGGCACGGCGTCGCCTCCGTCAAGCGCGAGAAGTTCAAGCCGCTGGGCGGTCCTGACGGCGGCAACGGCGGGCACGGCGGCTCCGTGATCCTGCGCGTCGACCCCCAGGCGACGACCCTGCTCGACTACCACCGCCACCCGCACCGCAAGGCGGTCAACGGCCTGCCCGGTGCCGGCGACGAGAAGAACGGCGCCGACGGCGACGACCTCGTGCTCTCGGTTCCGGAAGGCACGGTCGTCAAGGACGGCGAGGGGCGCATCGTGATGGACCTCGTCGGCATGGGCACCGAGCACGTCATCGCCCGTGGCGGCCGCGGCGGTCTCGGCAACAAGGCGCTGTCGTCGGCCCGCCGCAGGGCGCCCGGCTTCGCGCTCCTCGGCGAGCCCGGCGAGGAGGTCGACGTCGTGCTCGAGCTCAAGACGCTCGCCGACGTCGCGCTCATCGGCTTCCCGAGCGCCGGCAAGTCCTCGCTCGTCTCGGTGCTGTCGGCCGCCAAGCCGAAGATCGCCGACTACCCCTTCACGACGCTCGTGCCCAACCTCGGCGTCGTCACCGCGGGCTCGGCCAGATTCACCGTCGCCGACGTCCCGGGTCTCATCCCCGGCGCGCACGAGGGCAAGGGCCTGGGCCTCGAGTTCCTGCGCCACGTCGAGCGCTGCTCGGTCCTCGTCCACGTCATCGACTGCGCGACCCTCGAGCCCGGTCGTGACCCGATGAGCGACCTCGACGTCATCGAGAACGAGCTGTCGCTCTACGTGCCCGACGCCGACCTCGGCGGCAAGCCGCTCGCCGACCGCACCCGGATCGTCGTGCTCAACAAGGCCGACGTGCCCGAGGCCCGCGAGCTGGCCGAGATGGTCAAGCCGGACCTCGAGGCGCGCGGCATCGAGGTCTTCATCGTCTCCGCGGTGGCCCACCAGGGCCTGCGCGAGCTGAGCTTCGCGATGGCCCGCCACGTCGATGCCGCCCGCGCCGAGATCGAGGCTGAGGCCGCCGTGCCGAAGCGCGTCGTGCTGCGCCCCAAGTCCGTCGACGACAAGGGCTTCAGCATCGTCAAGGAGAACGGTCCGGACGGGCCGATCTTCCGGGTCGCCGGCGAGCGCCCCTATCGCTGGGTGCGCCAGACCGACTTCTCCAACGACGAGGCCGTCGGCTACCTCGCCGACCGGCTCGGCCGTCTCGGTGTCGAGGAGGAGCTCTACAAGGTCGGCGCCGTGGCCGGCGACACCGTCGTCATCGGTACCGCCGAGGACGCCGTCGTCTTCGACTGGGAGCCGACCCTGCAGGCCGGCGCCGAGCTGCTCGGCACCCGTGGCACCGACCTGCGGCTCGCGGAGTCCTCGCGGCCCACCCGTGACGAGAAGCGCGAGGCCCAGAAGGACCGCTACGCAGCCCGCGCGGCCACGCAGGAGGAGCTCGAGGCCGAGCGTCGCTCGGGCCTCTGGCACGTCGCCGCCGACGAGGGCGACGACGCCTGAGTCCACCCGCACCCCGTCGCGGGGTGTCTTCCGCCGGGGGTCGGGGTCGGTCCCGCGGGTCGCGAGGACGGCGCCCCCGGCGCGCGGTGACCGCCTACAGTGTCGGCATGAGCTCGTGGGGCGCGTTGCTGCGTCGCGGTCACCTCGGCACCGAGGCCGACCGTGCGACGTACCGCACCCTGCACACGGCGCTGCTGGCCTCGCCCCCGCTGCGGATGGGCCTGACGCCGGCGGCCGCCGAGCGCTCGCTCAAGCACCTCCGGTCGCTCCTGGGAGCACCGGCGGTCGCCATGACCGACACGAGCGCGCTGCTCGCATGGGAAGGCGGTCGCTCGCACCACGCCCACCAGCCCGTCGTCATCTCCGCGGGGACGCTCGGCCACGGCCGGACGACCGTCGTCGACGGTGCGGACGTCGGGTGCGCCGAGCCCTCGTGCATCGTGCGCCAGGCGATCGTCGCGCCGCTCGACGTCGACGAGAAGGTCGTCGGGACGCTGCAGGTCTTCACCGGCCGGGCCTCGGCGGGTCTCGTCCGGGCCACGAACGAGGTGGCGCGCTGGGTGTCCGGACAGCTCGAGCTGGCCGAGCTCGACGCCTCGCGCACCCGGCTCATGGAGGCCGAGGTGCGCGCCCTCCGGGCGCAGATCAGCCCGCACTTCATCTACAACTCGCTGACCGCGATCGCGTCGTTCACGCGCACCGACCCCGAGCGGGCCCGGGAGCTGCTCGTCGACCTCGCCGAGTTCACCCGCTACTCCTTCCGGCGGCACGGCGAGTTCACGACGCTGGCAGAGGAGCTGCGGTCCATCGAGGCCTACCTCGTCATCGAGAAGGCCCGTTTCGGTGACCGGCTCACTGTGACGGTCCGCGTCGCGCCCGAGGTGCTCCCCGTCGTCGTGCCGTTCCTCTGTCTCCAACCACTCGTCGAGAACGCCGTGCAGCACGGCATCGAGGGCCGGGCAGGCCGCGGTGAGATCAGCATCCTCGCGCAGGACGCCGACCACGAGTGCGTCGTGACGATCGAGGACAACGGCGTCGGCGAGGACCCGGAGCGGGTGCGCCGGGTCCTCGCGGGCGACCCGGGCAGCGACTCCGTGGGCCTCGCCAACGTCGACGAGCGCCTGCGCACCGCCTTCGGCGACGACTACGGTCTCGTCGTCGAGACGGCGCCCGGCGCCGGCACCAAGGTCGTCGTCCGGCTGCCGAAGTTCCGTCCGGGGGTGCACGTGTGACCACGACCCCGGACACCGAGCTCGCTCCGCTGCTGCGGGTGTTGGCCGTCGACGACGAGGCACCGGCCCTCGACGAGCTCACGTGGATGCTCGGCCGTCACGAGTGCGTGCGCCAGGTCGTCCCGGCCGGGTCGGGGGAGGCGGCGCTGCGCGTGCTCCACGAGGGGCAGGTCGACGCGATCTTCATGGACGTGCAGATGCCGGGCCTCAGCGGCCTCGACCTCGCGCGGGTGCTGTCGCGCTTCACGACCCAACCCCCGATCGTCTTCGTCACCGCCCACGAGCAGCATGCGGTCGACGCGTTCGAGCTCAACGTCGTCGACTACGTCCTCAAGCCGGTGCGCGACGAGAGGCTCGACCAGGCGGTGCGCCGCGTCGTCCGGCAGATCCACGGGCGTGAGACGTCCGCGGCGACGGGCGACGAGACCATCGTCGTCGAGCTGGCCGGGGTGAGCCGGCTCGTGCCGCGTTCCGACGTCCTCTACGTCGAGGCGCAGGGCGACTACGCCCGCCTGCACACGGCGAGCGAGAGCCACCTCGTCCGTGTGCCGCTCACCACCCTCGCCGACCAGTGGCGCGAGGCGGGGTTCGTCCGCATCCACCGGTCCTCGCTCGTCGCGCTGGGCCACATCACCGAGTGGCGCACCGAGGGCGGGCGCACGACCGTCGTCGTCGGCGGGCACGAGCTCGTCGTGAGCCGGCGCCACACGCGTGCGCTGCGCGACCTGCTCGTGCGACGTGCCCAGCCGCTCGGGCGCGGTGGGTCATGACGCCCGAGGCGCCTCGAGCGCGGGTCCGCGTCACGAGCCCCCGCACGTCGGCCGCGCGCACCCGCAACGTCTCGATCGCATCCGAGATCGACGAGCAGACCCGGCTCGGCGAGGTCTACATCACCTCGCTCATGCGCAGCCAGCTCCGCCTCGCCCTCGGCGTCCTGCTCGTGCTCGCCTCGACGCTCGGGCTGCTGCCCCTCCTCTTCACGGCCGTCCCCGGCCTTGCCGGGATCGACCTGCTCGGGGTGCCGCTGCCGTGGATCCTGCTCACGGTCGTCGCGTTCGTCGAGATCATCGGCCTCGGCGCGTTCTACGTGCGGCGGTCCGAGCGCAACGAGGCCACGTTCAGCGACCTGCTCGACGGCCGGTGACCCGGGTGCGTCACCGGTGAACAACGCCGCGAGCATCGTCGCCGTCGTCCTCGTCTCGATCGCGTCCCTCGCGGTCGGCGCGTTCGGGCTGCGGCTCTCGCGGACCATGAGCGACTTCTACGTCGCCTCCCGCGGCGTCAGCCCGGTGCTCAACGCCTCGGCCATCAGCGGTGAGTACCTTTCTGCCGCATCGTTCCTCGGGGTGGCCGGGCTCATCCTCGCGCGCGGCGTCGACATGCTCTGGCTGCCGATCGGCTGGACAGCGGGCTACCTCCTGCTGCTCGTGTTCGTCGCGGCGCCCCTGCGCCGGTCGGGGGCCTACACGCTGCCCGACTTCGCCCAGCTGCGCCTCGAGTCCGTCGTCGCCCGCCGGGCGTCGAGCCTGCTCGTCGTCGCGATCGGCCTGCTCTACCTCATCCCTCAGTTCCAGGGCGCGGGCCTGACGCTGCGCACCCTGACCGGGGCGCCGTCGTGGGTCGGGCAGCTCGCCGTCGCCGTCGTCGTCTGTCTCAACGTCCTGCCCGGCGGCATGCGGAGCGTCACCCTCGTTCAGGCCTTCCACTACTGGCTCAAGCTGCTCGCCCTGCTGACGCCCCTCTTCCTCCTGCTCGGCGCGGTCGGCGAACGCAGCGACGACCCCGCCGCCGGCGCGGTGTTCGTCACCGACTGGGTCGAGCCGCTCCAGGGTGACCACGCCCTCTACCTGACGTACTCCCTCGTCCTGGCGACCTTCTTCGGGACGATGGGGCTGCCCCACGTCGTCGTCCGTTTCTACACCAACCCCGACGGCCGGGCGGCGCGGCGGACGACGCTCGCGGTCCTCGTGCTCCTCTCCGGCTTCTACCTGCTGCCCGTCGTCTACGGCGTCATCGGGCGCTACGTCGCCTCCGACCTCGTCGCCGCGGGCCGCGCCGACTCGGTCGTCCTCGAGCTGCCGAGCCGGCTCTTCGACGGCCCGGTCGCAGAGGGGCTCACCGCCGTCCTCGCCGCGGGGGCGTTCGCCGCGTTCCTGTCGACGTCGACCGGCCTCGTCGTGTCGGTCGCCGGCGTCGTGAGCCAGGACCTCGTGCGCTGGGGCGCCGGGCACCGCCAGGGCATCCGCACGTTCCGCCTGACGACGGTCGCCGTCGTGGCCGGCGCGCTCGTGCTCACCGTCGTCTCGGCCGGCGTCCCCGTGGCCCACGCGGTCGAGCTGACGTTCGCGGTGGCCGCGTCGACGTTCTGCCCGATGCTCCTCCTCGGGATCTGGTGGCGGGGGCTCACCTCGCGTGGGGCGATCTCGGGCCTCGTCGTCGGGGGCGCTCTCTCGATGGGAGCCGTCGTCACGACGACGTTCGGCATCGCCACCGGTGGCTGGTTCGGCGTCGTCCTGACCCAGCCCGCGGCCGTCAGCGTGCCGTTGGCCTTCGCGACGATGGTGCTCGTGTCGCTGGCCACCCGATCGAGCACCCCGGAGCACGTCGCGCAGACGATGGTCCGGCTGCACGCCCCCGAGAACGTCGACCTCAACCGGGGCTCGTTCCACCCCGAGCGCTGGTACCGGCGCCCGCCGACCGCGGAGGGGGCGTCCGACGGGACGCAGCACCCGGCATACGGCAGCACGGCGGAGACCGTTCGTCGCCCCGGGACGACCGCTCGTCGCAGCTGATCCCGCGCACGGCGAGCCGTCGGCGCCGCTGGGCGATGCCGCCCACGCTGCGCCTGCCGGGGCACCGCGCGGGCTCCTACCTTGGCTCTCGCCGGCCCTGTGCCGGCAGCGCGGAGCGACAGGGGCGTCGACGTCACCACGGGACCGTCCGGGGGAGCGGCGGCGGCAGGACCGCGCTGAACGCCCAGCACCCAGGCACGACCCAACCGCCCCGGAGGTGGCCCAGTGAGCAAAGAGGCTCCAGAGCGCATGGTCGACGATCCCAACGTCGCCATGCAGAACTCGCCCGAGTTCGACCAGCTGCGCAGCAAGTTCCGCAGGTTCGTCTTCCCGCTGACCGCGTTGTTCCTCGCGTGGTACTTCCTCTACGTCCTGCTGTCCGTGTTCGCGAAGGACTTCATGGGGACGCGGGTCCTCGGCAACATCACGTGGGGCCTGATCCTCGGCCTCCTCCAGTTCGTCTCGACCTTCACGATCACGATGGTCTACGCCCGATGGGCCGACCGCGTCTTCGACCCCGAGGCCGAAGCCCTCGCCCAGAAGATGGGAGTGCAGCAGTGAGCGCGCTCCTCACCTCCGCCCCGTCCCTCGTCCCCGCGGCGACGACGGTCGGCAACCCGGCGATCAACATCGGCATCTTCGCCCTCTTCGTCGTCGTCACCCTCGCCATCGTCATCCGGGCGTCGCGCAACAACCGCAGCGCCGCGGAGTACTACGCGGGTGGACGTGCCTTCACCGGCCGTCAGAACGGCATCGCCATCGCCGGTGACTACCTGTCGGCGGCTTCCTTCCTCGGTATCGCCGGCGCCATCGCCATCAACGGTTACGACGGGTTCCTCTACTCCATCGGCTTCCTCGTGGCCTGGCTCGTCGCCCTGCTGCTCGTGGCCGAGCTGCTCCGCAACGTCGGCAAGTACACGATGGCCGACGTGCTCAGCTTCCGGCTGCGCCAGCGTCCGGTCCGCATCGCCGCGGCCATCTCGACGCTCGTCGTGTCGTTCTTCTACCTGCTGGCCCAGATGGCGGGGGCCGGTGGACTCGTGGCCCTCCTGCTCGGCATCGAAGGGGCGGTCGGTCAGCGGCTCGTCATCGTCGTCGTCGGCATCCTCATGATCTTCTACGTCATCTTCGGCGGCATGAAGGGCACGACCTGGGTGCAGATCATCAAGGCCGTGCTGCTCATCATCGGCGCGGCGATCATGACCTTCTGGGTCCTCGCCAAGTTCGGCCTCAGCCTGTCGAACCTGCTCGGCGAGGCGACGGCCACGTCGCAGGAGGCCGGCGGCAAGGACCTGCTCCAGCCGGGTCTGCAGTACAAGAACCCTGTCGACTTCATCTCCCTGTCGATGGCACTCGTCCTTGGCACGGCCGGTCTGCCGCACGTCCTCATGCGCTTCTACACGGTGCCGACCTCGCGTGAGGCCCGTCGCTCCGTCGTCTGGGCGATCTGGCTCATCGGCATCTTCTACATCTTCACGCTCATCCTCGGCTTCGGAGCGGCCGACCTCGTCGGCGCCGCTGCCATCAAGGCCGCACCCGGTGGCGTCAACTCCGCCGCCCCGCTGCTCGCCTTCGAGCTCGGCGGCGAGATCCTGCTCGGGATCATCTCGGCGGTCGCCTTCGCGACGATCCTCGCGGTCGTCGCCGGGCTGACCATCACGGCGAGCGCCTCCCTCTCGCACGACATCTACAACACGGTCGTCAAGAAGGGCACCGCCACCCCCGAGGAGGAGGTCAAGGTCGCGCGCATCGCAGCGCTCGTCCTCGGCGCCATCGCCATCATCGGCGGCATCTTCGCCCTGGGCCAGAACATCGCCTTCCTCGTGGCGCTGGCCTTCGCCATCGCCGCGAGCGCGAACCTGCCGACGATCCTCTACTCGCTCTTCTGGAAGCGGTTCAACACCAGGGGTGCGCTGTGGAGCATCTACGGCGGCCTCATCAGCGCCATCACGCTGATCATCTTCAGCCCGGTCGTCTCCGGCAAGCCGATCGACCCGCTGACGAAGAAGAGCCCGTCGATGCTCCAGGGGGTCGACTTCCACTGGTTCCCGCTCGACAACCCGGGCATCATCTCGATCCCGCTCGGCTTCGTCCTGGGCTACATCGGGACCGTCACGAGCCGTGAGTACAACGCGGCGAAGTACGCCGAGGCGCACGCCAGGGGCGTGCGCGGCCACTCGCGCGTCCTGGAGCCTCACCGGCGTCGTCGACGTCATCGGGTCCGGATGGCGGGCCGGGCTCGTCGCGCCGGTCTTCGGCTCCGCGGCGGGCGTCGCACCGTCGAGCGGTCCGCCAGCCGCTACCTCTCGGGCGGACGGTGACGGAGCGCCCTGGTGCTCGTCGTCAGATGACGACGAGGTCGTCGCGGTGGATGACCTCCCGCTCGTACTCCGGGCCGAGCTCGCGGGCGAGCTCCCTCGTCGACCGTCCCAGCAAGGACGGGAGCTCGGACGAGCTGTAGTTGACGAGACCGCGGGCGATCGCGGTGCCGTCGGGAGAGCACACGTCGACGGGGTCTCCGTCGTGGAAGGTGCCCTCGACGGCCGTGATGCCGGCGGGGAGCAGCGACTTCTTGCGCTGGACCAGCGCGGTGACGGCGCCGTCGTCGATGATGAGCCGCCCGCGCGCGGTCGTCGCGTGCTCGAGCCAGAGCCGTCTCGAGCGTCCGCGGACTCCGATCGGCAGGAACACGGTGCCGACGTCCTCGCCGGCGAGCACCTGGGTGACGCGGTCGGCGGCCGTGACCGTGGTGATCACGCCCGCGGCGGTCGCGATCCGGGCCGCCTCGATCTTCGTCGTCATGCCACCCGTCCCCACCTTCGAGCCGCTGCCCCCGATCTCGACGCCGACGAGGTCCTGCGGGCCGCGGACGACTGGGATGCGCTGGGCGCCGGGGCGGCTCGGGGGCCCGTCGTAGAGGGCGTCGACGTCGGAGAGGAGCACGAGGGCGTCGGCGTCGATGAGATGGGCGACGAGGGCGGCGAGCCGGTCGTTGTCGCCGAAGCGGATCTCGCTCGTGGCGACGGTGTCGTTCTCGTTGACGATCGGCAGCACGCCGAGGTCGAGGAGCCGCTCGAGCGTGCGTCGGGCGTTCGCGTAGTGCGTACGTCGCGTGACGTCGTCGGCGGTGAGCAGCACCTGACCGACGGTGATGTCGTGTCCGGCGAACGCCTGCGTGTAGCCGGCGAGCAGGGCGCCCTGCCCGACCGAGGCGGCTGCCTGCTGGGTCGCGAGGTCACGGGGTCGGGCGCTCAGGCCGAGCGGGTGGATGCCGGCGGCGATGGCACCGGAGCTGACGAGGACGATCTGGGTGCCGTCGAGGTGCTTGTGCGCCAAGGCGTTCGCCAGAGCCACGAGCCGGCCGTGGTCGATGCCGCCGTCGACGCCGGTCAGCGAGCTGGAGCCGACCTTGACGACGAGCCGTCGAGCGGTGCTGATGACGGAGTGGGGCGACACACCTCGAACTCTAGTGACGGGCCGTGGGACCACGCAGGGCTGTCCGTCGCGGACCACCGGTCCAGCCCCCGGAGACGGTCGGTCGTCCGGGAGCGCGACGACCTACGCTGGAGGCATGTCCCAGACGATCGACCCCGCAGTCGTCGAGCACGTGACGGCCCTGGCAGAGCGCGCCCGCGCCGCCTCACGACGGCTCGCCCTCATGTCCCGTGCCGAGAAGGACGCGGCCCTGCTGCTGCTCGCGGACGCCGTCGACGCCGCTGCACCCGCGGTCATCGAGGCCAACGCCGAGGACATCGAGCGAGGTCGGGCCACGGGGATGAGCGAGAGCCTCCAGGACCGGCTGCGCCTCGACGAGGCCCGCGTCGCTGCGGTCGCCCAGGCCCTGCGCGACGTCGCGGCCCTTCCCGACCCCGTCGGAGAGATCGTCCGTGGGTCGACCCTCGCCAACGGTCTGCAGATCCGCCAGGTGCGGGTGCCGATGGGCGTCATCGGGATGATCTACGAGGCGCGGCCCAACGTCACCGTCGACGCGGCCGGCCTCGCCCTCAAGTCCGGCAACGCGGTCCTCCTGCGCGGCGGGTCGGCTGCGGCGAGCAGCAACCACGCCCTCGTCGAGGCGATGCGCGGATCGCTCGCCGAGCAGGGCCTCCCGGTCGACGCCGTGACCCTGCTCGAGGAAGGAGGCCGCGACGCAGCGCGGGCCCTCATGACGGCGCGCGGCCACGTCGACCTCGTCATCCCGCGCGGCGGTGCCGACCTCATCGAGACGGTGGTCCGCGAGTCGACGGTCCCCGTCATCGAGACCGGCGTCGGGGTGTGCCACGTCTACGTCGACCGGGCCGCCGACCTCGACAAGGCCCGGGCCATCACGCTCAACGCCAAGACCCACCGCCCCAGCGTCTGCAACGCGGCCGAGTCGCTCCTCGTCCACTGTGACGTCGCCGCCGACTTCCTGCCCAAGGCGCTCACCGACCTCGCCGGGGCCGGGGTGCGACTGCACGTGGCACCCGAGGTCACGCCGTACGCCGAGGCGGCCGGTGCGGCACACGCCCTCGCGAGCGAGGCCGACTTCGGCACCGAGTGGCACGGGCTCGAGATGAGCGTGGCCGTCGTCGACGACCTCGACGAGGCGATGGATCGGATCCGTCGGTTCGGCACCGGACACACCGAGGCGATCGTCACGGAGGACCGGGCAGCGGCCCGGCGCTTCACGGCGGAGGTCGACGCGGCGGCGGTCATGGTCAACGCGAGCACCCGTTTCACCGACGGCGGAGAGTTCGGTTTCGGCGCCGAGATCGGCATCTCGACGCAGAAGCTGCACGCCCGCGGGCCGATGGCCCTGCCCGAGCTGACGACGACGAAGTGGATCGTCGAGGGCGACGGCCACACGCGCTGACGGGTGCCGGCGCAACCCCCGACCCCGGGTGGCATGATGGCGCACCATGGAAGGCACCGAGGTCCGCAAGCTCGCTGAGCTGGAGGACGACCACTGGTGGTACCGCGAGCGGCGTCACCTCCTGGCCAAGGCCATCTCGGGGCTGGTGCCCGGACGCGCCCTCGACATCGGCGCCGCGGGCGGGGGCAACACCCGTGTCCTGCGCGAGCACGGCTGGGACGCCGTCGCCCTCGAGTACGGCTCGGACGGCGCGGAGGTGGCGCACGGTCGCGGGCTCGCGACGCTACGCGGGGACGCGACCCGGCTGCCGCTCGCGGACGACTCGCTCGACCTCGTCATGGCCTTCGACCTGCTCGAGCACCTCGACGACGACGCCGCCGCGGTGGCCGAGGTGCGCCGTGTGCTCAAGCCGACCGGCACCTACCTCGTGGCCGTGCCGGCCGACCCCAAGCTGTGGTCCGAGCACGACGAGGCCGTCGACCACGTACGCCGCTACACCCGCGAGGGCGTGCTCGACCTGCTCGACCACGGCGGCTTCGACGTCACCGATGTGCGGTCGTGGAACGTGCTGCTGCGTCCCGTCGTGGCGATGCGCCGCCGGACGAGCTCGGGCTCGGACCTCGAGAACCTCCACCCGGTCGTCAACTTCGGGCTGCGCACGATCATCACCGCCGAGCGCTACCTGCCCGTCGGCGGCCTGCCCGGCGTCAGCCTCCTCGTGCGCGCTCAGCCGCGCAGCTGAGTACGCATCGGCTGCGGCGCCGGCTGGGGCGTGGGCTGGGGCGTGGGCTGGGGCGCCGGCTGCGGCGTGGGGTCCGCTGTCGGGTCGAGCAGCGTCACGGTGTCGGTCTCCGACTCGTCCGACGTCGTGAGGATGTGCTCCCCGCTGGGCTGAGCCGGCAGGGGAGTGTCGGTCGGACCGTGCGCGCCGATGTCGGTCGTCATCGAGTCGTAGGCGATGAAGTAGGTCGGGCGGCCCTGCATGTGGCCGTACATCCGGCCGATGTACTCGCCGAGGATGCCGACGCAAACGAGCTGGACGGCGCCGACGCCCGCGACGATGGCGACGGTCGAGGTCCAACCGGCGACGGTGTGGCCCTGCGACCGGGAGATCAGCGTGTAGAGGACGAGCAGCACGGCGAGGACCGCACCACCGAAGCCGGCGAACGTCGCTAGCCGCAGCGGCGCCGTCGAGAAGCCGGTCAGCGAGTCGAGCGAGAGCTTGATCATCTTGATCAGCGGGTACTTCGAGTCCCCGGCCGCGCGCTCCTCGCGCTTGTACTCGACCGTGTCGGACGGGAAGTTGAGGGCCGGCACGATGAAGCGAAGGACGCGGTTGTGCTCGGGGAGGCTGTTGACCGCGTCGACGGTGGCGCGCGACATGAGGCGGTAGTCGCCGGCGTCGGCGTGGGCCGAGGTCTGCGACATCAGGCCGATGAGCTTGTAGAACGCCTGGGCCGAGGCCCGCTTGAACCACGTGTCGGTCGAGCGGTCGTTGCGCACGCCGTAGACGACGTCGACGCCGTCGTCCTTCGCGGCCGCGAGCATCTGCGGGATGATCTCCGGCGGGTCCTGCAGGTCGGCGTCGATCGTGACGACGTAGTCGCCGAGGGCGCTGACGAGGCCGGCGGAGATCGCGGCCTGGTGCCCGGCGTTGGCGCGCAGGCGCACGACGCGCAGCTGGGACCACTCGCGGTGGTAGCGCTGGAGCAGCGCGGCGGTCAGGTCCTTGCTGCCGTCGTCGACGGCGACGACCTCGTAGCTGGTGCCCATGCCGTCGAGGAGCGGTCGGAGCCGCTCGACGAGGAGGGGGAGCACCTCCTCCTCGTTGTACATCGGGATGACCACGGACAACTCGGGAACCATGGGTTCTAGGGTACGGCCGCGGATGGGCTGTGCCTGTCACCTCGCTGTGCGCGTGCTGTACCGCACGTCGCCTGCACGTCCCTGCTCGTGCCCTACACTTCCGCCGCGGCGACGGTAGCGTGCCGAGCGTGACCTCTGCCGCCGCCGACCGTCCGTCCCGACGAGGTATGCCGCCGGGCGGGCTCGAGCCCGGCACGGCCGTCGCCGGGCGCTTCACGAAGTGGGGCGGTGGCCGCCACTGGGAGTGGGACGGTCGCTATCTCGGGTCCGACGAGCACGGTCACTGGTGGTACGCACCGGTCGGCACGCGGTGCGTGCGTCCCGGCGTCGAGTTCGTCGAGTCGAGCGGCTGGGTCTCCCTCGTGCCGCACGAGGGCGCGTTCGTCGTGGGCTTCTACCCGGCCCACCGCGAGGTCAGCGTCTACGTCGACATGACCACCGAACCGGCCTGGCAGCGTCGCGAGGCCGCCGACGGCGGGCCGGAGTGGGAGGTGACGATGGTGGACCTCGACCTCGACGTCGTGCTGACCCGCGACGGTCACCTCTACGTCGACGACGAGGACGAGTTCGCGCAGCACCAGGTCGAGCTCGACTACCCGGAGGAGGTCGTCGCCCTCGCCGAACGGTGGCGCGACCTCGTCCACGCGGCCGTCGTGGCCGGCGACGAGCCGTTCGCGACGGTCGGGCGCGACTGGCTGCGACGCGCGGAGGCGCAGGCGCCCGTCCCGAGCGGGGACGCGGCGCCGCGTGCCGAGTGAGCCGGGCGGACGGCATACGCGCCCGGTGGGCACGCGCTGCGTCGGCCGGGGCGGGCGGGCGCTAGGCTGGGCGCATGTCTGATCGTGTCCTCGCACTCGTCACCGAGGGGGAGGAAGCCGCCCGCGAGCTTCCCATGCCGGTGATCGCCTACTTCTTCATCACCTTCTCGCTGTTCCTCGTGGCGCTCGCCGTCACGTGGAGCTTCCGCAACACCGCCTACAAGGTGCAGTCGCCGCGCCGGGGTGAGGGCACGCACGGCAGCACGAGCGGATCCGACGGGGCCCACCACTGACCATGCGCCTCGGCGTCATGGGCGGGACGTTCGACCCGATCCACCACGGCCACCTCGTGGCCGCCAGTGAGGTCCAGTCGCGCTTCGACCTCGACGAGGTCGTCTTCGTCCCCACGGGTCAGCCGTGGCAGAAGGCGGACCGTCACGTCTCGCCCGCCGAGGACCGCTACCTCATGACCGTCATCGCGACGGCCTCCAACCCGCGCTTCACCGTCAGCAGGGTCGACATCGACCGGCCCGGGCCGACGTTCACGATCGACACCCTGCGCGACATCAGGACCGAGCGGCCCGACGACGAGCTGTTCTTCATCACCGGCGCCGACGCCCTGGCCGAGATCCTGTCCTGGAAGGACGCCGAGCACCTCTTCGAGCTGGCCCACTTCATCGGCGTCACCCGTCCCGGCCACGAGCTGTCCGACAAGGGGCTGCCCGAGGACCGGGTCACGCTGCAGGAGGTGCCGGCCATGGCGATCAGCTCCACCGACTGTCGGGCGCGCGTCGCCGACGGCGCCCCGGTCTGGTACCTCGTGCCCGACGGGGTCGTCCAGTACATCAACAAGTACCGCCTGTATGCCGCCGACCTGGCGAGCGCAGGCACCGTGCCGACGCACCTGTCGTCGGCACCGCCCCGAGGAGATTCGTGACCGCAGCAGACCACTCGATCCAGCTCGCGAAGGTGGCCGCCCTGGCCTCCGAGGAGAAGCTCGCCGAGAAGGTGATGGCCATCGACGTGAGCGAGCAGATGCCGCTCACCGACGTGTTCGTCATCGCCTCCGCACCGTCCGAGCGGCAGGTCGGCGCCATCGTCGACGAGGTCGAGGACCGCCTGCGTGAGCTGGGCAGCAAGCCGATCCGCCGCGAGGGCGAGCGCGAGGGCCGCTGGGTCCTCATCGACTTCGGCGACATCATCGTCCACGTCCAGCACGAGGAGGAGCGCGAGTACTACGCGCTCGAGCGCCTCTGGAAGGACTGCCCCGAGATCGACCTCTCCACGGTGGAGGCGCCGGCCCGTCCGGGGGCCGACGAGGTCGACGAGGTCGACCAGGCGTGACGGCAGCCGGGTCCGTGCCCCCCGTCGGGCCGCGCCGCATCGTCATCGTCCGGCACGCCGAGACGGTCGACAACGCAGCCCGCGTCTGGCAGGGCCACAAGGACACAGAGCTGTCCGACCGCGGCCACGAGCAGGTGGAGGCCGCGGCCCCGCACCTCGCCGCCTACGCGCCGGCACTCATCGTCTCGAGCGACCTCCGGCGTGCGGCCTCGACGGCCGACGCCATCGCGGGGTTGACGGGCCTCGAGGTGCGTCTCGACGCCCGCCTGCGTGAGGTGCACGTCGGCGAGTGGCAGGGCTTGCACGCCGACGAGGTGCGTGAGCGCTACCCGGACGTCATCGCCGCCCTCGACCGGGGGGAGGACACCCCGCGCGGGGTCACGGGGGAGACCCGGGCGCAGGTGGCCGAGCGTGCCGGCGCCGCGCTGCGCGACGTCTCGCGGGAGCTGCTCCCCGGCGAGACCGCCGTCGTCGTGGCCCACGGCGTGTCCGCACGCGTCGCGGCCAGCGCCCTCGTGGGGCTCGACCAGGACGTGTCGGACGCGGTGTTCCGCGGGCTCGACAACTGCCACTGGATCGAGCTCGTGGAGGCCGGCAAGAGCTTCTCCGAGGTGACCCGGTGGCGCATCAGCGGCTGGAACCTCGGGCCCTGGAACGTCTGACCCGAAAGGCCGCCCCCGATTTTGGCTCTCGGCCGGAGACCCGCTATGGTTACGCAGTCGCTTCGACGAGGTGACACCCGCAAGGGGCTGTGGCGCAGCTGGTAGCGCACCTGCATGGCATGCAGGGGGTCAGGGGTTCGAGTCCCCTCAGCTCCACCGAACGAAGAAGGGCCAGACGGGACGCCGTCTGGCCCTTCTTCCGTCCCGGGTGCGAGTTCAGGCGCGTGGGCGGGTCGTGACGACGAAGACCGAGTCGGTGCGCCAGTCGGCCACGGCCGCCGATGCGGTGCGCGGCCCCAGGCGCCGCGTCCGGGTGCCGCCGAGCACGCGCTCGAGGGTGGAGCGCAGGGCCGGCGGCCCGTCGGCGCTCCTCGTCGTCCCGGCGGCCGGCACGGCGCTGACGTCGAGCTCCTCCTGCTCGAGCGACCTCGGGTCGAACTCGAGCGTGCTCGTCACGACCATGAGCTGGTCGCGCAGCGACACGGCGCCCGCCTCCCACAGCCCGTCGTCGACCTGGCCGACGAGGTCGACGCTCGTCGCCTCGCCGGGGCCGAGCGCCACCGATCCGGCCGGGAACGCGTCGGTGAAGATGCCGTAGGTCTCAGTGAGGTCGAGGAGCGCCGCCCAGAGGGGGGTGGACGTGGTGTTCGCGAGACGGACGGTGAAGCGGGGGGCGTCGGTGCCGGCATACGCGATCGGCAGGGTGCCCCCCGCACCGACAGGCCCGGTGCCCGCGTCCACCTCGACGCGGACGGCGGCGTCGGGCAGGCGCGTGGCGGGGTTCGTGAGTGCGGAGAGGCGCAGCCAGCGGGCCACGCGCTCGAGGGCGAGGATGGTGCGCTCCTCGCGGGCCTCGCCCGCGACGACGGGCACGAGGGGGCGCGTGACGCCGGGACGGGTGATGACGAAGCCGTCAGGGGTGGCTTCGACGAGGAGGTCCGCAGGGCCGTCGCCGTCCCCCGCACCCTCGACGAGGTCGACGAGCGTCTCGTCCGCGGCATCGGCGGCGGTCCGGAGCGCCGCCGTCCCAGCGGCATCGCCGACGACCCCGACGCGCAGCGGCGCGAGTGGGATCGACGTGACGACGGCGCGGTAGACGTACGCCTCGTCGAGCTCGGGCGTCAGGCGGACGAGGCTGCGGTCGGGCAGGACCCTCGTGACGAGTGCGGTGGCGAGCGGCGACCCGGACGTCTCGCCGGTCAGGGGGTAGACGGCCAGCTCGGTCGTGTCGTCACCGATGGGCTCGGGCACGCCGTGGACGGCGCCCGAGTCGATCGACCAGCCGTCGGGCAGCCGGCTCAGGGTGAGCGGCCTCGGGGTGGCCGGGATCGCGCCGCCGAGGAAGGGTCGGTCGAGCTCGGTCGCGTCGGCGGTCTCGACCTGTGGGTGCTGGTCGGTGACGCGGTTCGTCACGTCGGCGGTCACCATCCGCAGGACGTCGCGGTACGAGGGGCGTCCGTCGCTGCCGAGCAGGGCGGCCTCGAGTGCCGCCGACAGGGCGCCGCGCTGGCGGCCGAGCACGGTGACCTCCTTCGCCTTCTCGGACGACCGGCAGGCGGCGAGCAGGACGTGACGGCCTGCGGGTGTCCAGCGCGCAGCACCCCGGGTGGGTGCGCCGGCCGTGGCGTCGCCGAGCCCCACGAACGTCGACGCGGGTCGGGGTCGCGGGTCAGGGGGCGCGAGGCGCACCACCTCGTCGGCGTCCCGGGTGCCGTCGCCCGAGTGGCAGCAGTCGAGCACGACGAGCGTGTGGCAGCCGGTCGCCGAGATCGAGTCGAGCAGGGCCGCGAGCTCCTTGTCGGCGAGGTCCCAGCTGCCGGCAGAGCGGCTGTCGACGCACACGAGGGTCTCGTTGCGGTGGTCGGGCTCGATGGACCAGAGCTCCTCGGGGGTCGTCTGCTGCGAACCGTGCCCGCTGTAGTAGAAGAGCGCGACGTCCTGGGCGCCCGCGCGGCCGAGGTGCTCGCTGAGCCGGCTGGTCACGGCCGCCCGCGTGGCCTGGCCGTCGGTGAGCACGACGAGGTCGAGGGCGTCCTCGCCGACGCGGTCGCGCAGGACGTCGGCGAAGCCGGTGACGTCGTTGACGCAGCCCGACAGGGGCGGGATCGGCGTCGGGTAGGCGTCGATCCCGACGAGGAGGGCGAGCAGGCGTCCGGCCATCTGAGGCGGCCGTCTCAGGAGGCCGCGTCGGCGAGGGTGATCGTCTGCCAGCCGTGCGGGAAGCCCTGCGTGTCGGCGGTGCGGGCGGCATTCGTGCTCTTCATGGTGCGCAGCCTCCACGTGGCCGGGGCGCTCGTCGCGTCGCTGAGGTTGACGTTCATGGAGAAGACGGAGCCACGGACCGGAGCCTTCCTGAGCTGGAGGGCCGACCACGGCACCCGGGCCTCGAGGTCGTAGCCGGTCAGCGTGTCGGCGCGCCCGACGGTGATCTCAGGGTGGCGTGTGCCGGTGGTGAAGGTGCCGCGGCCGGCCGGGTTGATCGAGGCGACGCCGGACGTCGGGGCGTCACGGGACAGTCCCACCATGACGTGGACGTCCTGACCGCGTCGCGTCGTGGCCTTCGGGTCGAGGCTCCGGGCGTCCGGGCCGAACTCGAAGGAGAAGCCGTCGCCGTTGAACCAGGCCCCGGGGGTGGCGAGGTTGACGCTGCGGATGTCCGGGTCGACGACGTGCAGGCGCAGGTAGAGCGCGCCGCTGTCCCAGACGACCTGCCAGTCGCCACCGAACTCGGGCTGGGGCGTGCCCACCTGGGCGATGACGTGCGGGATCGGGGCCGTGGGCACGCCGTCCCAGTCGGCGAAGTCACCGTCGATGGCCGGTGTCGTCGTGGCGCACCCGGCGACGAACGTCGTCGCCGGGGCGTTCGCGGCCGCGGGCGCAGGGCCGCAGGCACTCGTGACGTCGGCCGTGGCCCCCTTGAACCACTTCGGGACCTGGGTCGCGCCGAGCCAGAAGAGCCCGAAGAGGACGACGAGCCCGATGAGGCTGCGGACGAAGCCGTTGCCCCCGCGGCGGGGGTGCGGGTCGGGTGGTGCGGGCGCGTCGTCTCCCCGGCGGTCCGGCCGAGGGTCCGGCTGCGGCTCGGGACGGGCCACCGGTCGCGTGTCCGGCCGGGTGTCGGGCTGGGTGTCCGGCTGGGTGTCCGGCTGCGGGATCGGCTGCGGGATCGGCTGCGTGAGCGTCACGGGATCGCGGCGAGGCCGCGGCGTCAAGCCGTCGCCGACGGGCGCTGCCTCGGGCCGGACCCGCTCGAGCAGCTGGGTGACGTCCTGGTAGTCGGGATGCTCGGCGGCGATCTGCTCGAGCAGCGGGAGGGCTGTCGCGGGGGCGCGGGCCAGCAACGCGCCCTTCGCGGCGTCGTAGAGGGACTCGAGCCGGCTGTCGGGCCGCTCGGTCACGGCGGTGGCGCTCGTCGTGAACGAGAAGGGCTGGTCGGCGCCCGACCGCAGCAGCACGGCGGTGCCCCACTCCGAGGCCTCGTCGGAGACGGCCATCGCCTTGCGCACCTCGCAGATCGCGGCGTCGATGCCCAGTCCGCGGGTGAGGAAGTAGTAGAACTCGTGGCTGAAGACGAGGGCGGCCCGGTCGGAGATCTCGGTCTGCATCGCCACGACCGCCGGCAGACCCTGGCGCACGAGGGCCTGGCCGACGCCGGAGAACGCGTCGCGTCCCGACGTCCGTGCGCCCTCGCACGCGTTGAGGACGGCGAGCTGCATGGTCCGGGCGTCGTGGAGCAGCGTCCCGAGCCGCGCTCCGGAGACCCGGTGCGCCGTGCCGTCCTCGCGCTCGAGGACGAGGACGCCCTCCTGGGCCTGCTGGTCGAAGCCGCCGTGGCCGATGAAGTGGAAGACGTGGAAGTCGTCGAGCAGGGCGCGCTGGAGGCCTGTCAGGGTCGCGTCCTCGAGGACCGTCACGCTGAGGCGGCCGCCCTTGACGAGGTCGCCGGTCGTCGCCGTGAGCAGCTCTCGCTCGCGGTCCACGGCGAGCTCGGGCATGTCGCTCGGGCTCGAGATCATGACGAGGACGCGCAGGGGCGCATCGACGTGGACCACCGGCGGACGCTCGAGCGAGTCGAGCAGACGGACGATCGGCGTCTCCTGCGAGAGCGTGAGGAAGCGACCGAGCCTCGAGTCGTAGAGGTACTCCCACGGCACCGGGTCGAGGTCCGGCACGGCGTCGAGCCGCAGCCGCAGCCGCAGGTCCCTGCCCTGGCCGGTGGCGGTCGTCAGGCTCTCGCGGAAGGCCCGCCCGACATCTCCCGACAGCAGTGCGTCGCCGAGCCGGCGGCCGTACTCCTTGACGTCGACGACGCGCGCCTCGGCGGGCACGAGTCGCCTCGAGGACACCCGCGGCGGTCCCACCGCGATCATGAACTGGGCGAGGTCCGTGGCGGCGAACGGCAGCGTGAAGGGGGCCGACGCCTCGCCTGCGGGCGAGGCGAGGACGTGAGCGGCATACCCCTGGCCCTCACGGGTGACGGCGACGTCGAAGTCGAGATAGTCACGGCTCATGGCGATCCTCTGTTCGCAGGAGCGCGCCTGCACTCGACAGTACGC
Source organism: Terrabacter sp. 2TAF16 (assembly GCF_052115065.1). Lineage (NCBI taxonomy): Bacteria > Bacillati > Actinomycetota > Actinomycetes > Micrococcales > Intrasporangiaceae > Terrabacter > Terrabacter sp. 2TAF16. The sequence continues at coordinate 192,552 of NZ_JBFRFZ010000007.1, read as the reverse complement.
CGGGCGGGTGCTCCTGATACGTCGTTTCGACCCGGACGCGCCCCTTCGGTAGAATCGTCGGTGAGCGCGAGCCGCGCTCGCGGACGAGGGAGCCGTACCCGCACAGCGACAAGACGGCCAGATCGGAACGCCGTGCACTGGCTCGTCCTCATCCTGTCCGGCGCGCTGGAGGCCGTGTGGGCCACCGCGCTCGCCGCGTCCGGCGGCTTCCGCCGTCCGCGGCCGACCGTCCTCTTCGCCGTCTCCCTCGTGCTCAGCATGGTCGGCCTCGCGTGGGCCATGACCGCCCTGCCCACCGGCACGGCGTATGCCGTGTGGGTCGGGATCGGCGCCGTCGGCACCGTCCTGCTCGCGGTCGCCCGCGGCGAGGAGCGCCTCGGTGGCGCCCGGGCCGCCCTCCTGGTCGTGCTCGTCGCGTGCGTCGCCGGCCTCAAGGCGGTGGCGTGATGCCGTGGGTCGTCCTGCTCGTCAGCGCCGTCCTCGAGGCGGTGTGGGCCTCGGCGCTCGCCGCGTCCGAGGGGCTCTCGCGCCCCGTCCCGGCGGTCGTCTTCCTCGTCGCGGGCGCGCTCAGCATGGTCGGGCTCGCGCACGCCGTGCGCACCATCCCCATCGGGACGGCGTATGCCGTGTGGACGGGTCTCGGGGCCGCGCTCACCGTGACGTGGGCGATGACGACGGGTGGTGAGGCGTTCTCCGCCGTCAAGGTCGTCCTGCTCGTCGGGATCGTCGCCGCGGTCGTCGGACTCAAGCTCGTCGGGCACGAGCCGGCCGAGACCCCGGGCAGGGACGACGCTCCCGCGGGGTGAGACGCATCGCGCCGTTCACCCGGATATGCGGTGGTTCGGTGGTCGGTGTCGGCGCCGGCGGTGATGATGGGCTCGTCGCCCCGGCAGCGGGCCGGGGCACGACACGAAGGAGCTCTCACGTGCGCAGGACCACGACCAGGACGATCGCTCTCGTCACGTCGCTGGCCATCTCGGGGGCCACCGGGTCGGCGGTCGCCACGGCGGCTCCCGCTGCCCAGGCCCAGAGCCGGAGCGTCTCGGCGTCCGTCGCCGCCGACGGCCAGACCTACGACTACGTCTCGGGCACGACGACCGACCCGAGGGCGTCCGCGCTGCTCGCCGCGGCACGGGCGCACCTGCCCGCCGACTGGCGGGCCCGGGAGGCGAGCGCCCTCGAGAGGTTCGGTGTCGAGCCGTCTGCGGCCCAGGACGCCTTGGGGCGCGCCATCGACCCCACGCACTACCAGTGCGCGCCGACCCGGCTCGACGCGTACGTCGACGGGGTCGTGGCCCGCATCGACCCGTCGAGCCTGTTCGTGCTCTCACTGCTCGGCGGCTTCGACTTCCCGACCTACGACGCCCTGCTCTTCGGGTCGACGGGCGACCCGGCCTACGCCCTGACGAAGGACTCGCGCAACGAGCTGACGAGCTCGTTCCGGGCGGCCCAGAAGTTCTGGGACACCGACGGCACGGACATCCAGCTCATGGCGATGCACGGCGACGTCATGCGTGACCCCGCCCGGCTCGCCCGTCTGATCGGTGTGCTCTACAGCGTCTCCGACGCCGACGCGGCCAAGCTCGCGGCGATCGTCGTCGACGTCGTCACGTCCGACCCCGGCCTCGACGGCGGAGCCAGCCCGATCTTCACCCTCAACGCCTTCGCCTTCAGCGGGGTGGGCGACCCCGACCCGGTCATCTCCTCGCTGCCGGACAAGCTCGTCTTCGGTGACGGGATGCTCGATGCGCTCGGCGCCATCGGTGTCGGCGACGTCGGGCCGCGCGCCGTCCTCGGTCACGAGTACGGCCACCACGTGCAGTACGACAAGAACCTCTTCGCCTCGCCGCTGACCGGCCCGGAGGCGACCCGTCGCACCGAGCTGATGGCCGACGCCTTCGGGACGTACTTCGTCACCCACAAGCGGGGCCTCGCCCTCAACACCAGGCGCGTCCTGGAGGCCGAGCAGTCCTTCTACCAGGTGGGTGACTGCGCGTTCACCAGCGCAGGCCACCACGGCACGCCCGACCAGCGGCTGCGCGCCTCGTCATGGGGCGCGTCGGTCGCGGCCGACGCGCAGAAGCAGGGGCAGATCCTGCCCTCGCTCACCCTCGACTCCCGGTTCGAGGTGGCGCTGCCGCAGTTCGTCGCGCCCGACGCCTGAGCGGCGGCTTCGGGGTGGTCCGCGTCCGGGCGACGCGGGCCACCCCGAATCCCGGCCGGCCGGGTCGCCCCGGGCGCTAGGGTCGCGCCCATGGGTACCTGGTGGCTCGAGGCCGTCGGCTGGATCGGGTCGGCGATCCTCGTCTGGTCTTTGCTGCAGACGCAGCTGCGCCGGCTCAGGATCATCAACCTCGTCGGCTGCGTCGTCCTCATCGCCTACAACGCGGTCAACCACGTCTGGCCGATGGTCGGGCTCAACGTCGTGCTCGCCGGCATCAACGTCTACTACCTCGCGCGCATGTCGCGTGAGAAGCACGACTCCGGCGTCTACGAGGTGCTCGAGGTCGCCGGCGACGACACCTACCTGCGGCACGTGCTGCGGGTGCACGAGGGTGACATCCGGCGCTACAACCCGGCGTTCGTGCACGACCCGTTCGCGGGGGACCCGTCCTACCTCGTGCTCCGCGGCGACGAGACGGTCGGCGTCGTCCTGATGCGCGACGCCGGCCAGCACACGGCGCAGCTGCTGCTCGACTGGGTGACGCCGCGCCACCGCGACGTCACGCCGGGGGAGTTCGTCTTCGGTCCCGAGGGGCCGTTCCGACGGCGCGGGTTCCGGCGGGTGCTGACACCGCCGGACATGGTCGAGCCGTACTACGAGAGCCTGGGCTTCCACCGCGACGGCGACGCCTACGTGCTCTGACCGCTCGTGAGCCCCGTGGGGTGTGTGCGACGGTGACGTCCCGCACGCTCGCCGGCCGGCCGCACGGGTCCGGCCTACGCTGGAAGCAGGGAGCTGCGCAGAGTTCCTGCGCGGCGGCCCGCGAAGGAGCGGTGACGACCATGACCGCGAACCAGCTTCCGGTCGTACCCCACCACGACGCGCCCGACCCGACGATCGACCGCGCTGTCACGGAGGTCGATCTGCGCGGCAGAGCGCTCGGCAGGCTCAAGAAGAAGGCCGACTTCCGCGTCCATCTGCTCATCTACGTGCTCGTCAACGGGATGCTCGTCCTGATCTGGGCCATGACCGGGGCAGGCTTCTTCTGGCCGGTCTTCCCGATCGCCGGCTGGGGCATCGGCGTCGTGGCGAACGCCGTGGACGCCTACGTCGTCGATGCGCCGACCGAGGAACAGATCGAGACCGAGATGGAGCGCCTGCGGCGTCGGTGACCGCAGGTCAGCGCTGCCGGGACACGTCGGGCACGGCAGCCGGACCTCTCGCGTCGTCGCCCGGGTTCGGGTGGGCGGGGCCCGGGGGCTCGGCGCGACCGGCGAGGGCGATGCAGCCGCCGAGCGTGGCGACGAAGGCCAGCGCGGCGGCGGGACCCTGCCCGGGCGCGACGCGGTCACCGAGGAGGAGCACCCCGAGGAGGGCGGGGACGACCGTCTCGGTGGCGAACGTCAGGGCCGCGACGGTCGTGACCCGGCCGCGGGCCAGGGCCAGACCGTAGGCGACGGTCGCCAGCACGGCGTGGGCGACGAGGGCCCAGGCGCCTCCGTCCGTGGCGAGCTGCCAGGCCGACGGGGGGACCTCGAGCAGTCGGGCCGCCACGCCGACGCCTCCGAAGCCGAGGCCCGCGCCGACGCTGAGGACGACGGCCCCCCGTCGTCGGTCGTGGTCGACGGTCCCGACGACCAACAGCAGGGCGACGAGAGCGGCTGCCGCGAGGAGCCACCAGGTCGCGCCGGGCCCGGGGCGCACGGCCGGTCCGGCTTCCGCGGTCAGGGCGAGCCCGGTGAGCCCGGCGACGACGACGAGCAGCGCGACCACCTCGGCCCTCCCGAGACGCACGCCGAGCACGACGACCGAGAGCACCGCGGTGACGGCGACCGACGAGGCGACCGCGGACTCGACGAGGAAGAGCGGCAGCGTGCGCAAGGCGGCCAGCGACGCGAGGAAACCGACGCCGTCGAGGGCGAGGCCCACGGCATACGGCCAGCCGGTCCGCACCCGGTCGCGCAGGGTCGTGCCGGGAGGCAGCGCGGAGACGCGGCGTACGCCCACGGCCTGGAGCACGGTGGCCCCGCCGTAGGCGAGCGCTGCGAGGAGCGCACCGAGCAGTCCGAGCGTCACGCGGTCATCGTGGCAACCGCGGCTGGGAGGTGGCTGCGGGTCAGTGGACCCGCTGGCACTTGCTCATGAAGCGGTCCGGGTCGACGACGGCCCTGTGGAACTCGCCCTTGGCGATCTCCTCGCCGTCGGAGTCCTTGACGGTCACGTGGCAGACGAGGCGGCGTCCGTCGTTGATCGGCTCGGCGCACAGCACGGTGATCTCGGAGCCGACCGCGCTGCCCTTCACGTGCTCGAGCCTCACCATGGTGCCGACGGTCGTGTGGTCGGCGTCGATGTTCTGCTTGCAGACCTGGAACGCGGCGTTCTCGCACCACGTGATCAGACGCGGGGTCGCGAGGACGTCGAGGTCACCGCTGCCGACCTGGGCGGACGTGTCGTCGGCGGTCACCGTGTGCTGGAACTTGCGCATGGGCATTGGACGAGTCTGGCAGAGAACTGGACGTACGCCGATTCGTCTCGACAGGTGGTGGACGTCCGCAGCGTGTCTGCGCGGCGAACCTGAGCCGCGGCTGGGAATGTGGGTCCGTGACCACCCATCTGTGGGTTACCAGCGTGGCGCTCGGGGTGACGGCGCTCATCAACTGGGGCTCCGTCCTGCGCGGCGACCACCTCGTCGAGCGCATCACCAAGCCGCTCGTCGTGCTGCTCCTCATGGGGCTGGCATGGTCGCTCTACTGGGAAGGACGGGTGCCGGGCTCACCGCCGCTGCTGACCGTCATCGTGGCGCTCACGTTCTGCCTCATCGGCGACGTCGCGCTGCTGCACGCGACGGAGACCCGCTTCCTCGTCGGCCTGGGGGCCTTCCTCGTGGCCCACCTCGCCTACGTCTGGGCCATCCTCGAGACGGTGCGGGCGGAGGGATTCCCGTGGCCGGTCCTCGTGGCCGTGCCCTTCCTGGCGGTGCTCCACGCGAAGGCCGGGCGGGACATCGTGCGCCACTCCGGGCCGCAGAGGGGGCCGGTGTTCGTCTACCAGCTCGTCCTCTTCGTGCTCGTGCTCGTGGCGGCAGGCACGGGTGACTGGCTGCTGCTCCTGGGGTGTCTCGTCTTCGTCGTCTCGGACACCGTGCTCGGGCACGACCGCTTCGTCCACGAGCGCCGCTGGGCGCCGCTCACGGTCATCGTGACCTACCACGTCGCCCAGACCCTCATCGTCGTAGCCCTCTACCGCTGACCCCGGCCCCCACCACACTCGAGTGAGCGCGCATTCCCAGTCGAGTGAGCGCTCGTCCACACCTCTTTGCCTTCAGAGCTCGGCTTCCACAGACGTGTCCTCGCACTTCCGCTGTCGGTGCTCGGTGCCGACAGTGAACGGGTGCGCAGACTTCAGGTGCCAGAGCCCGTCATCGACGAGGCGCTCCTCGCTCAGTGCAGGGCGGCCTTTCCCGTGCTGCCAGCTTCCAGCGCGTTCTCACACGTGACTGCGGCGCGGCTGCTCGGTCTTCCCTGGTCGTATGCCATAGCGGAAGACGTGCGCTTGCACGCCATCAGGCCGATCGCTCACGCGCAGACGCGAATCGACGGGATCGTCGGACATCGCTTCCATCACCCCCGCGAGATGGTGACGGTCGACGGCATGCAGGTCGTCTGTCCTGCGGACACCTGGGTCGACATGGGTGAGCTGGTCGGGCGGGGGAGACCTGTCGGACTCGATGACCTCATCGTCCTCGGGGATGCCTGTGCGACGAGACTCGGCGCTGTCGAACCCCTACGCGTTGCACTCGGGCGGAGAACACGTCCGCGTGGCAAGCGCACGCTCCAAGAGGCTCTGGGACTCATCCGGTTCGGTTCGGCATCACCGATGGAGTCGGTTGTCCGGGTCATGTTTGTGCGCGCCGGCCTGCCGGAGCCGCTGTTGAACGAGCCGGTCCACGCGTCCGACGGCTCCGGTCGTCTGCTGGGGTTCGGTGACCTTGTCTGGAAGATCCATCGACCCGGCAAGAAGCCCGTCAAGGTCATCGGTGAGTACCAAGGAGAGGAGTTCCACGCATCCGACGAACAACGTGAGCACGACAAGCATCGCCGCCGCGGGTTCGAACGGGATGGCTGGACCGTGCAGGAGATCTGGAAGTCCGACGTCAGTGATGATCAAGCACGGCGATCCCTCGTGGAGAGGATGGCCTGGAGTTTGAGGGTTCCTGCCGACGAGCTCCGGCTCAGCGAGGTCAGCCCGCGCTTCTTCTCACAGCACGCGATCGACGTGGCGATCCAGCGAGGGATGCGGAACGGCGTGAGCCCGCGATGGTGACGGGGCGCTCACTCGATTGTGGCTGGGCGCTCACTCGAGTTGTCGGGGGACGACCCATGGTGTGGCGGGTGGGTGCGGGGCCGCTCGGCGTGGTGGGGGCGCACTCGGGTGAGCGCCCGCGGGAGGGGGAGTGGGGCTGCGCTAACCTTGGGCGCATGGCTGGCCTGCTGCTCCTTCCGCAGCCGCGTTGACGAAGGTCGGGACTCCCGACATCAACGCGGCTTCCCCTCCTGTGCGAGGGGTTTTCTTTTGCCCAGGCCGAGCAGCGACGAAAGAGAAGACATGAGCGAGCAGACATCCGAGAACCCGTTCCGGTACACCGCGGCGATGGCGCAGCAGATCGAGACCTCCTGGCAGGACCGCTGGGAGGAGGAGGGCACCTTCAACGCCCCCAACCCCGCCGGTCCCTGGGCCGAGCCCGAGAAGGTCGCGGCGCGCGGCGAGAAGCTCGTCGTCCTCGACATGTTCCCCTACCCCTCGGGCGTCGGCCTGCACGTCGGCCACCCGCTCGGCTACATCGCGACCGACGTCTACAGCCGCTTCCACCGGATGCTCGGCAAGAACGTCCTGCACGCCCTCGGCTACGACGCGTTCGGCCTGCCCGCTGAGCAGTACGCCGTCCAGACCGGGCAGCACCCTCGGAAGACCACCGAGGAGAACATGACGAACATGAAGCGCCAGCTGCGCCGCCTCGGGCTGGGCTTCGACAATCGCCGCACCTTCGCGACGATCGACGACGACTACTACCGCTGGACGCAGTGGATCTTCCTGCAGATCTGGGACGCGTGGTACGACGCCGACGCCGTGCGCGAGGACGGCGGCCGCGGCAAGGCGCGCCCCATCAGCGAGCTCGTCGAGGAGTTCGAGTCCGGCCGTCGCACCGTCGTCGACGCCGGCGGTCGCGGCTGGGCCGACCTGTCCGCGACCGAGCGCGCCAAGATCCTCGAGGGCCACCGGTTGGCCTACACCGACGACGCCCCGGTCAACTGGTGCCCCGGCCTCGGCACCGTGCTCTCCAACGAGGAGGTCACGAACGAGGGGCGCTCCGAGCGCGGCAACTACCCCGTCTTCCGTCGCAACCTCAGCCAGTGGAAGATGCGCATCACCGCGTACGCCGACCGCCTCGCCGACGACCTCGACGGTGTCGACTGGCCCGAGAAGGTCAAGCTCATGCAGCGCAACTGGATCGGTCGGTCCAAGGGCGCCCGCGTCACCTTCCCCGTCGTCACCGGCACGGGCGAGACGGACGGCATCGACGTCTTCACGACGCGCCCCGACACGATCTTCGGAGCGACCTTCATGGTCATCGCGCCGGAGCACCCACTCGTCGACGCGCTCCTGCCGGCCGGCGGCTGGCCCGAGGGCACCAAGGACGCCTGGACGGGTGCGGACGCCGACGCGCGGGCGACCCCGAAGGAGGCCGTGACGGCATACCAGCTCGCGGCGTCTCGCAAGGGTGACGTCGAGCGTCAGACCGAGGGCAAGGACAAGACCGGTGTCTTCACCGGGTCGTGGGCCACGAATCCCCTGACGGGAGAGCGCATCCCGGTCTTCGTCGCCGACTACGTGCTGATGGGCTACGGCACCGGCGCCATCATGGCTGTGCCGGGGCAGGACACCCGCGACTGGGAGTTCGCCGAGAAGTTCGACATCCCGATCATCCGCACCGTCCAGCCCACCGAGGGCCACCCCGCCGACGAGCCGTTCCTCGGCGACGGCGTCGCGATCAACTCCGCCAACGACCGCGTCTCGCTCGACGGCCTGCACGTCGCCGAGGCCAAGGCGCGCATCGTCGCGTTCCTCGAGGACGAAGGCATCGGCGAGGGCACGATCAGCTACCGCATCCGCGACTGGCTCTTCAGCCGCCAGCGCTACTGGGGCGAGCCGTTCCCCATCATGTTCGACGAGGACGGGGTGGCGTATGCCGTCCCCGACGACGAACTGCCGCTGACCCTCCCGGACGTGCCGGACTACAGCCCCAAGACGTTCGACCCCGACGACTCGCAGAGCAGCCCCGAGCCGCCGCTGTCGCGCGTGCCCGAGTGGGTCGAGGTCGAGCAGGACCTCGGCGACGGCCGTGGCCCGCGCTCGTTCCGCCGTGAGACGAACACCATGCCCAACTGGGCCGGCTCGTGCTGGTACTACCTGCGCTACCTCGACCCGGCCAACCACGAGGCGTTCGTCGACCCGGCCAACGAGGCGTACTGGATGGGCCGCCAGGCCACCCCGGTGGAGGGCGCCCCGGCCGGCACCCGCGACCCCGGCGGCGTCGACCTCTACGTCGGCGGCGTCGAGCACGCCGTGCTGCACCTGCTCTACGCCCGCTTCTGGCACAAGGTCCTCTTCGACCTCGGCCACGTGCACAGCGAGGAGCCCTTCCGGAAGTACTTCTCACAGGGCTACATCCAGGCGTACGCCTACACCGACAGCCGCGGCCAGTACGTCACCGCGTCCGAGGTCGAGGAGCACCCGGGCAGCCACGGCGCCGAGCCGACGTTCACGTGGCAGGGGCAGCAGGTCTTCCGCGAGTACGGCAAGATCGGCAAGTCGCTGAAGAACTCCGTCAGCCCCGACGAGATGTACGACGCGTACGGCGCCGACACCTTCCGCGTCTACGAGATGTCGATGGGCCCGCTCGAGCTGAGCAAGCCGTGGGAGATCCGCGCCGTCGTCGGCAGCCAGCGGTTCCTGCAGCGCCTGTGGCGCAACGTCGTCGACGAGTCGACGGGCGAGGTCCGGGTCGTCGAAGCGCCGCTCGACCAGGCCCTGACGACTCAGCTGCACCAGACGATCGCCGGGGTCCGCGAGGACTTCGAGGGGCTGCGCTTCAACACGGCCATCGCCAAGCTCATCGAGCTGAACAACGCCGTGACGAAGCTCGACGCCCCGCCGCGCGAGGTGGTCGAGACGATGGTGCTCATGCTCGCTCCCGTGGCCCCGCACATCGCGGAGGAGATGTGGCAGCGCCTCGGTCACGACGGTGGGGTGGCGTATGCCGCGTTCCCCGTCAGCGACCCCGCGAAGATCGTCGAGGAGCAGGTCACCTGCGTCATCCAGATCAAGGGCAAGGTGCGCGACCGTGTCGAGGTGAGCCCCGACATCTCCGAGGACGACCTGCGCGAGCTGGCGCTCGGTCGTGACAAGGTGAGGGCGGCGACGGAGGGCGGCATCCGCACCGTCATCGTGCGGGCACCCAAGCTCGTCAACGTCGTCCCGATGTGACGAGCTGCTGACCGACGACGGAGGGAGCGGGACGTGACCACGAGGATCGTCACCGACTCGACGGCCTACCTGCCCGGTGGGGTCCTCGAGGAGCACGGCATCGAGGTCGTCCCGCTCCACGTCGTCGTCGGGGGCCGCGACCACGTCGAGGGCCGGGACATCTCGGCCGAGCGGGTCGCGGCGGCCCTGCGCGAGTACACCATCGTCACCACGTCGCGCCCGACGCCGCAGGCGTTCGCCGAGACGTACCAACGGCTCGCCGACGAGGGGGCGACCGCGATCGTGTCGATCCACCTGTCGTCGCAGATGTCGGGCACGGTCGAGGCAGCCCGGCTCGCGGCGGCAGAGGCCCCGGTCGCGGTCGAGGTCGTCGACAGCGAGACCATCGGCATGGCCATGGGGTTCGCCGTCGTGGCAGCGGCCGAGGCGGCCGCCGGCGGCGCCCACGTGACGGCCGTCCTCGACGTCGTGCGCTCGCGGCTCCAGCCCTCGGGCGTCCTCTTCTACGTCGACACGCTCGAGCACCTACGGCGTGGCGGTCGCATCGGTGCCGCGTCGGCCCTCCTCGGCTCGGCCCTCGCCATCAAGCCGATCCTCGCCGTCCGTGGCGGTCGCATCGTGCCGGTCGAGAAGGTCCGCACGTCCGCGCGTGCGGTGGCCCGCATCGAGGCGATGGTCGTCGAGCAGGTCGCGAAGGGAGGCCTCGCGGTCGACATCGCCGTGCACCACCTCGACGCACGCGCCCGCGCCGAGCAGATCGCGTCGGAGCTGCGCACCATGGTCCCGGGCTCGCCGGACGTGCTCGTCGTCGAGCTCGGCGCCGTCGTCGGCGCGCACGTGGGGCCCGGCACCGTCGCGATCGCCGTCAGCCCACGTCCCGGCGACCCGCTGCCGGACCGTCCGTCACCCAGCGAGGTCTCCGGGTCGTGAACGTCGGCACGGTGCTCGCCTGGGCGGGAGGAGTGGTCGCCGCCTTCCTCGTCGGCTCGCTCAACCCGGCGACGATGATCGCCCGCCTCCTCGGCCACGACCTCGCCTCGTCCGGGTCGGGCAACCCGGGCGCGACGAACGCCGGCCGGGTTCTCGGGCGCAAGTGGGGTGTCGTCGTCGGCGTGCTCGACGTCCTCAAGGGTCTCGTCCCGACGTTCGTCGCCGGCCACCTCTTCGGCGCCCACGCGGCATACGCCGTCGGCATCGCCGCGGTGCTCGGACACATCTGGTCACCCTTCCTCAAGGGACGCGGTGGCAAGGGTGTCGCGACGACGCTCGGGGCGATCCTCGGGGTGCACCCGTGGGTGGCACTCATCGTCGTCGTGGTCTTCGCCGTCGCCGTCGCGCTGACCCGCTGGGTCGCGGCCGGATCGATCTTCGGCGCCCTCGCGATGCTCGCGGTCGCCGTCCTCATCTGGACGGGTCACGCGCCTGGCGATGTGTGGACCGGCTTGTGGCTCATGGCGATCGGGCTGCTCGTCCTGGCCCGTCACAAGAACAACGTCGTCGGCTGGTGGCGTCAGCGGCACCTGCCCTGAGCGGCTTCGTCCCACTTCGACCGCTGCTTCTCACGAACTGCGAGTCGAAGTTCCGTGGCGACGGTCGGGGACTGACGAAGAAGTGGGAGCTGACGACCGGCCGCGACGTCTCGGGCACTCCCGCCGTCGACGGGAACCGGGTCCACGTCCCCCGACTGGGCGGGCAACCTGTGCCGGGGGCCTGCTCGGCGCTCACGCGGCGCTAGGTCTGCTGCCGCGCCTGCCGGCGAACGACTACTTCGACTCGATCCTCTCGCTCGACATGAGGTCAGGGCCCGTCAGGGCGGCGAGGGCGGCGCGGGTCGTCTCGGCCCGGAGCTCGCCCTGCTCCTCGCGGATCACGAGGCACGCCTCGAAGCACGTGAGGGCCTCGTCGGTGCGCCCCGTGTCGACGAGGAACCGACCCAGGTGGTGCAGCGTGTAGTGCTCGAGGACCCGGTCGCCTGACGTGCGAGCGAGCTCGAGCGCCTCACGGAAGTGCGCCTCGGCAGCGGAGACCTCGTCGGCGTAGTGCTCGGCCGTCGCGAGCACGAGGAGCGCCCAGCGCAGCGTCTCGCCGCGGCCGGTGTCCCGGGCGACGTGGACCGCCGGGCGAGCCAGCGCGACGGCCTCCTGCTCCAGCCCGGCGATGGTGAGCGCCTCGGCGAGGTCGACGGCGGCGTCGAGCACCGCGCTGCCCGCGCCGTCGCCGGGCGCTGCCTCGACGGCGGACGTGAGGCCGGTGCGGGCCGCCTCGAGGGCGTCCTCGTTCTCCTCCGGCGTTCGGGTGAACCGACCGAAGTGCGGCTGACCGACGACGAACGCGGACCCACTCATGAGAGCACGCTACCGACCGGACGGCGCCCGTTCGGCGTCGAGCGCCGAGCGCGACAGAGCGCGGTCAGCCTGTGGGAGCACACGGCATGCGCACGCTGTGGTGGCGGCTCAGAAGACGATGGTGCGGCGGCCCGAGAGGAAGACGCGGGACTCGGCGTGGTCGCGGACCGCGCGCGAGAGCACGCGACGCTCGACGTCGCGGCCGATGGCCACGAGCCTCTCGGGGGACTCGGCGTGCGTGACGCGGACGACGTCCTGCTCGATGATCGGGCCCTCGTCGAGGTCGGCCGTCACGTAGTGGGCCGAGGCACCGATGAGCTTGACGCCCCGGTCGTGCGCCTGGTGGTAGGGCTTGGCGCCCTTGAAGCCCGGCAGGAACGAGTGGTGGATGTTGATGGCCCGGCCCTCGAGCGCGCGGCACAGGCCGTCGCTGAGGATCTGCATGTAGCGCGCGAGCACGACGAGCCCGACGTCCTCGGTCTCGACGAGACGGAGCAGCTCGGCCTCGGCGTCGGCCTTGGTGTCCTTCGTGACGGGGATGACGGTGAACGGCAGGCCGTAGTACTCGACGAGCCCGCGGCAGTCCTCGTGGTTGCTGACGACCCCGACGATGTCGATGGGCAGGTCGCCGGACTTCCAGCGGTAGAGCAGGTCGAGCAGGCAGTGGTCGAACTTGCTGACGAGGATGACGGTGCGGCAGTGCTCGTCCTCGGGCCGGGCCGCGAGGTGGTGGTGCGCGATGGCCGGGCTCTCACGGATCGCGGCCAGGACCTGCTCGACCTCGTGCGCCTCGGCGTCGAAGACGGTGCGCATGAAGAAGAGGTCGGTGTCCTCGTCGGAGTACTGCTGGTTCTCGACGATGTTGGCCGAGACGGCGAGCAGCGCCGCGGAGACGGCCGCCACGATGCCGGGTCGGTCGTCGCAGGTGAGGGTCATGATGTGCCGAGCCATTGGAGCAGTCTGGACCAGCCGGACACGAGGGCGTGAATCGACGCGCGGGCCGTCTCGGGCCGTGGCCGTCCACACCCCCTCCAGTGCGGGTCGGGTTGTCCCCAGCGGGTGCCCGAGGGCGGGCGGGTGGGCGGCGGGCTTCCTAGCGTCGGGGTATGCCGTTCCGACCCGCCCAGAGACCGCCGGACCTCGAGCGGGTGGCCCGGATCCTCGGCGCGGACACCGGTCGTGTCGGGCCGGGGGATGACGGTGCCCGCGCTGCTCCGGCGGAGGGCGAGGAGGTCGGCGGCTGGGTGCCTCGCGCTCCGGGCGCGGCCGTCGGCGAGAACCCGGTGGCGTCGGCAGTGCGGAGGCTGACCCAGAGGGCCACGGACGACGACGAGGTGGAGCGGCTCGACGCCGACCTTCGTCGGGCGCGGCGGCCGGGCGTCCTCACGGTCCCGGACGAGCTGCGCACGGGGCGGCGCGGGGTGAGCAGCGCGGCCGTCGTCTCGATGCTCGCCCTCGTCGTGGCCGTCGGTTGCGTCTTCGTGTTGCGCGTCCTGTGGGCCGAACGCTCGGCCTCCGCTCCGGACGTCGCGCCCGGACCGTCGAGATCGGTCCAGGTCGTGGGTGGGACGGCGACGGCAGCGGCCCGGGCGACGACGGACCCGTCGACTGGCGCTGTGTCGGGCGCAGTGTCGGGCGCGGTGTCAGGCGCTGCGTCGGGTGCGCCGTCGGGTGGCCCGACGTCCGGCGCGGAGCTCGTCGTGCACGTCGTCGGGCAGGTCGTGCGTCCGGGCCTCGTGCGGCTCCGTCCCGGAGCCCGCGTGGCCGATGCCCTCACGGCAGCCGGGGGCACCCGGACGGGCGCGGACGTCGCGGCCCTCAACCTCGCGCGGCTCGTCGTCGACGGCGAGCAGATCCGGGTGCCGAGGCCGGGGGAGTCGCCGGCCGTAGGTCCGGGAGCCGGAGGGGCTGGGGGCGCGGGAAGCAGCGGCGCCGGTGGCGCCGGTGGCGCAGGCACGTCGGGCTCGTCCGGTGGCTCGAACGGCCCGGTGAGCCTCAACGCGGCCGACGCGGCAGCACTCGACACGCTGCCCGGCGTCGGGCCGGTGCTCGCCCAGCGGATCATCGACTGGCGCACCGAGCACGGTCGCTTCACCTCGGTCGACGAGCTCGGCGAGGTGAGCGGCATCGGCGACAAGCTCATGGCCCAGCTGCGCCCCAAGGTGACGCTGTGACGCCGCGGGCGTCGGACCCCCCGAGGGAGCGCGAGCAGGCGCCGCGGGGCCCATCGCTCGTCGTGCTGACCGGGCGCGAGACGGTGCGGCGAGTCCGGCCCCGCACGTCGCGGCGCCTCGACCTGCGGCTCCTGGTGCCCGTGGTGGTGGTGTGGCCTGCCCTGGCTTTCTGGGGACTCCTCGCCCCGATCTGGCTCGTCGCCGCGGTGGCCCTGGCCGCCATCGCGGGAGGTGTCCTTGCTGCCACCGCGGCTGGGCGCGGGGTCACCGCGTGCCTACCGCGGCTCGTGCGGCTGCCGCGTCGCGGTGGGGGCGTGCGCGCGAGTGCCATGGAGTTCGGGCCGCCTGCTCTGCGCGGCGTGGCAGCCGTCTGCGCCGTCCTCTCCCTCCTGCTCGGCGCCGGCGTCGGCCACCGGGCCGTGCGGACCGCAGGTCCGGTCGAGGGACTGGCCGCCGAGCGAGCCGTGGTCACGGTGAGGGCCACGGTGGCCGCCGAGCCACGAGCGGTCGGTGGCGGGACCGGCGCCGGGGCGGCGGACCGTCCCGATGCCGCCGTCGTCAGCGTCGTGCGCCTCGACGTGACCCAGGTCGCGGGGCGAGGTCGCACCACGACGGTGACCGCTCCCGTGCTCGTCATCGGACGAGGCACGCAGTGGTCGACACTGCGGTGGCACGACGAGGTCGAGGCCGTCCTGCGGCTCGGACCGGCCGAGCCCGGCGACGACGTCGTCGCGGTGGCGACCCCCAAGGGCGCCGTCGAGGTCGTCGGGTCCGCCGGTGGGGTCTTCGCGGCGGCCGATGCGGTGCGTGGGCGTTTCCGAGCCGCCACCGCCGACCTCTGGCCCGACGCGCGCGGGCTCGTCCCGGCGCTCGTCGTCGGCGACACCTCACAGACGCCCCCCGACCTCACCGCGGCGATGCTCGAGACGGGTCTCAGCCACCTCAGCGCGGTGTCCGGCAGCAACGTCACGTTCGTGCTCGCCGCGGTGGTGTGGCTCTGCGGGCTGGTCGGAGTCCGGCGACGTTGGCGCCCGGCGGCGGCTGCGCTGGGCCTGCTCGGCTTCGTCGTCCTCGCCCGCCCCGAGCCCAGCGTCGTGCGCGCCGCCGTCATGGGGCTCGTCGGGCTGCTCGCACTCTCGACGTCGCGGCGCCGGGCGGGCATCCCGGCGCTCGCCGGTGCGATCGTCGTGCTGCTCGTGTGGGACCCGTGGCTGTCCCGCTCCTACGGTTTCGCCCTGTCGAGCATCGCCACCCTCGGGCTGCTGGTCCTCGCCCGGCCGTGGGGGCGCGTCATCTCCCGGGGGCTCCCGAGACTCCTCAAGCCCTTGGGTCCCGTCCTCGCGATCCCGGTCGCGGCGCAAGCCGTCTGTGCGCCGGTCGTCGTGCCTCTGCAGGGGAGTGTCTCGGTCGTCGCCGTGCTCGCCAACCTCCTCGCTGCGCCCTTCGTCGCGCCGACGACCGTCGTCGGCGTCGTCGTCGCGCTCGTCTCGGTCGTCTGGGTCGCGGGTGCGGCGGGGCTCGCGTGGGTCGCGGCGCTACCGGCCCAGGCCATCGCTGCCGTGGCGCGGTGGTGCGCCGACCTGCCCTTCGGCAGCATCGCCTGGGGCGACTCGGCCGGCGCGGCGATCCTGCTCGCCGTCCTCACCGTCGGCGTCGTCGCCGGGGCGCCGTGGGCGTGGTTCCGCACGAGACACCGCCCCACGGTGGCCGTCGCCGTCGTCGTGCTCGCGACGGGCTTCGCGGCGCCGACCGCGCCGATCGCCTGGCCCCCACCCGGATGGGCCCTCATCGCCTGCGACGTCGGTCAGGGCGACGGGCTCGTCGTCGACAACGGCGGCGGACACGTCGTCGTCGTGGACACCGGTCCCGGCCCGGAGCCGATGCGGGCCTGCCTCGAGCGCATCGGCGCGACGGCCGTCGACCTCGTCGTGCTGACCCACTACCACGCCGACCACGTCGGCGGACTGGCCGCGGTGCTCGAGAGGCCGGTCGCCGAGATCCGGGCCTCGCCCGTGCTCGACCCGCCCGCCGAGGCAGCCCGCGTCGCCCGGCTCGCCGCCGCCCGACGCATACCTCTGGGCGAGCTGCGGGCCGGAGAGCGCCTTGCCGTCGGGGCGGTGACTGCCGACGTCTGGTGGCCCGCGCGCCGCATCGACGCGGGCTCCGTGCCCAACAACGGCTCGGTCGTGATGACGATGCACGTCCACGGCGTC
Source organism: Terrabacter sp. 2TAF16 (assembly GCF_052115065.1). Classification (NCBI taxonomy): domain Bacteria; kingdom Bacillati; phylum Actinomycetota; class Actinomycetes; order Micrococcales; family Intrasporangiaceae; genus Terrabacter; species Terrabacter sp. 2TAF16. The sequence continues at coordinate 176,111 of NZ_JBFRFZ010000007.1, read as the reverse complement.
ACCGTGCTGCTGGCAGGTGACATCGAGCGCGAGGCCGCCGGGCAGGTGCTCCACGAGTCACAGCTCGACCCGCAGCGCTGGGGCCGCGTCGACGTGCTCAAGGTGGCCCACCACGGGTCGAGCAACCGCGACGACCGCATCCTCGACCACGTCGACGGACGGCTCGCGCTCATCAGCGTCGGCGCCGGCAACGACTACGGCCACCCTGCGCCCGCCACGATGGAAGCCTTGCAGGACAGGGGTTTCCACGTGCACCGCACCGACCTCGAGGGTGACGTCGCAGTCGTCACAGACGGGGACGAGGTCCGCGCGGTTTCCGGGTGAGGGCCCGTCAGTCGTGCGCGGCCCCCGGCGCGAGCTCGAAGTCGACGAAGTCGAAGCCGGGCGACACGAGGCAGCTGACGAGCGCGTCGTCATCACCCGGCACGGTGCGCTGCCAGACGTGCGCGGGGACGACCACCTGGGCCACCTGTCCCGCCATGAGGTCGAGACCGAGCGCGACCGGGTCGGCACCACCCTCGGAGGGTGGCTGGGCTCCGGTGCCGCCCAGCTCGAGCACGACCGAGCCGGTGTGGGCGAGCCACACCTCGTCGGAGGCGACCCGGTGCCAGGCCGAGGACTCGCCGGCGGGCAGGAGGAAGTGGATGAGGGTGGCGGTCGCTCGCACGCGACCGTCCGGAAGCGTCACGGTGTCGGGGGAGACCCACGTCTGCCGGAACCACCCGCCCTCCGGGTGCGGCTCGAGGTCGAGGACGTCCGCGAGGGGCGGGCGCATGCCGTCCATCATCCCGCCCCTAGCACCGATGGTCATGGTGCCTGCTCAGCCGGGCTTCACCGACGGGTCTGCGGGCTTCGGCGGCCACGGGAAGAAGCCGCTCGTCCGGCGCACGTAGTCGGCGTAGTCGGGGCGGCGGTCGCCGATGTCCTTCTCGAGCAGCTTCTTGCCTGTGCCGCCGTAGAGGTTCCACACCATGACGGCCGGCGACAGGATCGTCAGCACGCCGGGCCAGGCGCTTGCCGCGACGAGGAACAGCCCGGTCCAGACGCTCGCGTCGCCGAAGTAGTTCGGGTGCCGCGTGTAGCGCCAGAGGCCGGTGTCGAGCACCGTGCCCTTGTTGGCGGGGTCGTTGCGGAAGCGTGTCAGCTGCAGGTCGCCGACCGACTCGAAGAAGAAGCCGATGGCCCAGACGACGACGCCCAGCCACAGCACCCAGCCGATGCCACCCTCGACGAACATCGCGATCTGGACCGGCAGCGAGACGAACCACATGATGACGCCCTGCGGGAGGTAGATGTGCAGCAGCGCGTAGGCGTTCGGGTTGCCGTCGGCACGCTTGAGCATCGCCTCGTAGCGCGGGTCCTCACCCTTGCCCCGTGACCGGCTGAAGATGTGCGCGGCCAGGCGAAGCCCCCACACGACCGTGAGCACCAGCGCCAGCCAGCGCCGCAGCGCGTCACCGTGGCCGCCGCTCGTCACGAACGCCGTGAGGGCGATGGCCGCGAACCCGAGCCCCCAGGTCACGTCGATGACGGCCTGCTTGCCGACGCGCAGCGCCACGGCGAACGTGATGCCGAGAACGACCACGACGGCGAGCGCCGTGAACAGCAGCGTGCGCCCGAAGGCGCCGCCGTCGAAGCCGGCGGCGTCGGCCGCCGGAGCCACGACGGGAGCGACGGACGTCCAGACTGACGTCACGGTGGTCACCAGGCCCGGACGGGCGGCATACCGCTGCGGCCGTCGGCCGTCGGCTTCACGGCGAGGATCTGGTCGACGCCCATGCGGCCCTCCTCGAAGGCGAGCGCGCCACCGACGAGGTAGAGACGCCAGACACGGCCGACCTCCTCGCCGACCATGGCCACGACCTGGTCCCAGTTGGCCTCGAACGTGTCGTACCAGGCGTTGACGGTCCACACGTAGTGCTCACGCAGGGCGTGCACGTCGCGGACCTCGAGACCGGCCTGCTCGATGAGGTCGACCGTCTCGCCGACCGGACGCATGTGCATGTCGGGCGCGATGAAGGCCTCGATGAAGGGACCGCCGCCGGGGCGCGTCGTGCGCGACATCTGCTGGATCAGCGCGCGACCGCCCGGCCGCAGCAGGCGGTGGATCTGCCCCGTGAACGCCGGGTAGTTCTTCTGCCCGACGTGCTCGCCCATCTCGATCGAGGAGATGGTGTCGAAGGGGCCGTCCGGCACCTCGCGGTAGTCCTGGAGCCGGATCTCGACGCGATCCTGCAGGCCGCGCTCGCGGATCCGCTCGTCGATGAAGGCCTTCTGCTCGCTCGAGATCGTCACGCCGACGACGTGGGCGCCGAACGTCTCGGCTGCGTGCAGCGAGAGGGAGCCCCAGCCGCAGCCGATGTCGAGGTGCCGGCTGCCGGGCGCGATGCCGAGCTTGCGGCACACGAGGTCGAGCTTGTCGCGCTGCGAGTCCTCGACGGTGTAGCCGGGCTCGGTGCTCGTCCAGTAGCCGCACGAGTAGGCCATGTGCGGGTCGAGGATGAGCGAGTAGAACTCGTTGGAGAGGTTGTAGTGGTGCTCGATGGCGCTGCGGTCGCGGGTCTGGGTGTGCAGGCGCCCGCGGAGCCGGGCCTGCGAGACGGGCGGCTCGGGCGGCAGCCCCACGACACCGAGGTCGAACGCCGTCCTGATGCCGTTCGTGGCGACGGAAGCCACGGTGCCGGCCGAGGGACGGCCGCCCGCGAGCGTACGGGCCGTCGACCACACGCGACGGAAGCCGTCGAGCAGGTCACCCTCGACGTCGAGCTCGCCCGTGACGTACGCCTGGGCGAGACCGAGCTCGCCGGGGTGGCGCACGAGCCGGCGCAGCGCCGCGGGATCGCGCAGGACGACGGTCGGGGCGTCGGCGGGTCCGGCGACGGTGCCGTCCCACGCCTTGAGGCGCACGGGCAGCTGGCCGCCGAAGAGGGGCTCGACGACGGCCGCCAGCCGGGCGGCGATGCCGTTCGGTCGGGAGGACGCCGCGGAGGGGGCGGGAGCGTCGGGGCGGTCGTCGGTCATGGTCATCGGGGTGGCCTCTCGTTGGGGGTCGACTCAAGATGATTCGGTGCCGGCCGCGCGTCGGATGGGGCGGCACGGCGCACCGTCATGGAGATACCCGGATCGCGTCCTCGCGTCCCGCGCCTGCCCCCAGGAGCCGTCGGGGACGCGCACGGACCATGCGCCCGTGGTGTCGACGGCGGCCGACCCGATGAGGGTGTCGGCAGCTCCGAGGCGCACGGTCTCGAGATCCGGCGGCAGGCCCGTCGCTTCCCGACGACGCGCCACTCGCGGGTCGAGGTGCGATAGGTCGCCTGCATGACGACGACACCCAGCGAGGCAGCCTGCGGAGCCAGCTGGTTCGTCGGCGTCGCTGCATGGCCGTGCCCCCCGAGTCTCCGTCGGCCCTCCGACCGTCCGGGTGCGACGAGGATCGCACGGCACGCCCACGTCCGCACCGAGTTTGGTGGCGATGGCGACCGCACCCGGTCAGGAGGAGACCCCCACCGACCCGTCCCGTCTCGCGTCCCCGGCGGCTACCAGCCCGTCCGGACCCAGCACCGCTGCGCCCACCCCACCGAAGTACATGTGCGGCCCTGGGAAGCGGTGCGACGGGAATCCGCTCGCCTCGATCGCGGCCGCGATGTCGTCCGACGGCTCGTGCTCGACGCGTGGGGACCCATCGTCCATGAACCGCACGTGCAAGCGCGGGGCGTCGATCGAGTGCTGGAGGTCGTCGCCGCGAAGGAGTCCGCGTCCGAGCACCTGCATGAGCGCCGTCGTGATCCGATCCGCCCCGGGTGAGCCGACGGCGAGCGCGGTGCCCGAGGAGCTGCGGCCGGTGGTCGGGGCCATGTTCGAGGCGAGCCGCGTGCCGGGGGACACGGCGTGGATGCCGAGCCGGTTGAGCTCCGGCTCGCCCAGGGCGTTGTTGAGCAGGATGCCGGTGCCGGGGATCACCATGCCGGCGCCGTATCCGCACGACATCGTGATGGCACACGCGTTCCCGTCCTCGTCCACGGCGGAGACGTGAGCAGTGGAGGCCGAGGTGGGAAGCCCCGCCAGCCCGTGTCGCTCCACCGCCTCGAGGAGGGCATGGCCGTCGGCGTCGAGGTCGAGGGACCTGTCGTGGACGGAGAGGCGGTAGGCGAGGACCCGGCGCTGGATCTCGATGACCTCGGCCCACGTCCAGTCCTCGTGCCGCGCCAGCTGGCCGAGCATGGCCGCGAGCATCGGGCCGCCCACGGAGGGCGGCGGGTTGAGGGCGATGTGCCAGGAGCCGACGGTCCGCATCGTGGGTGCACGCTCCACGGCCTCGTATGCCGTGAGGTCGGCCATCGTGATCAACCCACCGTTCGCGGCCATGTCCTCGACGAGAACGCGTCCGACGGCGCCGGTCGTGAAGAGCGAGGCCCCTTGTGCCGCAAGGAGGTCCAAGATGTCGGCGAGGTCGACGTTGAGGGAGGTCTCGCCCGGCTCGAGCGGTCCGCCGTCGGCTCCTGTCACGAGGGCGTGGGCCTCGGGGTCGTGGCCGAAGAGCGTGTCGCGGACGATGCCGAGGTAGAGGGCGGCGGCCGCGCCGACCCGGTACCCGTCGCGACAGGTCCGGGCCGACGGCTCCACGAGCCGCCGCCACGGCACCTTCCCGAAGCGGTCCCTGGCGGCTGAGAGTGCCTGCACGGCACCGGAGTTCGCGACCGCAGCGTGTCCCGCACCGATCGTCACCCCGCCGCCGTAGTCGGTGGGGACCTGCCGGACGCCGTGGCCGAAGGCCGACCGGTCCAGTCCCCGGCCGGGCATCTCGACGTTGCCGTCGATGACGACAGGGTCGTCGCCGGCGAGCCACACGTTGACGAAGGCGCCACCCATCAGACTGACGACCCCGGGCTCGGTGCTCATGGCCGCCAGGGACGCGGCGATGGCCGCATCGACGGCGTTACCGCCCTCGGCTGCCACCTCGAGCCCGGCCTGCAGGGCCGCCGGACCCGGAGCGGCGAGCGCCACCCGGCTCATGAGGTCGCTCTGCCGCTCGAGTGGTACTCCGAGTTCGGCACGAGCCCCAGCGCCGTCGACACCCGGTTGGTGAGGTTGAACATCCCGACGACCTGGACGAGCTCGACCACCTGGTGGTCGTCGAGTCCCACGGCTCGCAGCGGGACGAGGTCGGCCTCGGTGACCTCGGCGGGATGGAGAGTCAGCTTCTCGGCGTAGGAGGCCATCGCATACTCACGGCGGGCAAGCCCTGCCTGCCGCCAGTTCGAGGCGACGAGGTCGGCGGTCACGGGGTCTCCGGTGTGCTCCCGGAGGGCTGCGCCGTGGCTCACCTCGCAGTACGTGCACCGGTTGACGCTGCTGACGACGACGGCCAGCAGCTCGCGGTCGGCGTTGCTCAGGTGCCCCTCCTTGTTGACGAGGAGGTTGAAGTAGCCCCACCACGCGAGGAACTGTTCGCCGTTGACCGCCTGGGCGCGGAAGACGTTGGGCACGAAGCCGACGGTCTCCTGTGCCTTGTCCCAGAGGCGGCTCACGCCCTCCGGGACGTCGTCGCGCTCGGGCACGGCCAGGTACGAGATGCGCTCGCGGTCACCCATGAGGCCCACCGTATGCCGCGTGGGGGCCGAGCGCCCGTGGCGCGCCCTCGCGCGGCGAGCCACCCGTCAGGTCTTGGCGCCGACGAGCTCGGCGGTGGAGGCCTTCGGGTCGGCGCCGGCGGCCTCGCACAGTGCGTCGAGGGCAGCGGCGACGGCAGGCACGCGCTGCAGGTCGGGAGTCGTCACGGCGAGGATCTGGCGGCGCGACGCGGGGGAGAGCGGCAGGGTCGCGACCTCGTCGTGCTTGGCGGCGTTGAGGATGAGGTCGGGCACGAGGGCCACGCCCAGCCCGGCCGTGACGAGCCCGAGCTGGGCGACGTAGTCCTCGGTCTCGAACGCCACGTTGGGCCGGAAGCCGGCGGTGTCGGCGAGCGACAGGAGGTGGCCGCGACAGCGGGGGCAGCCGGCGATCCACTCCTCGCCCGAGAAGTCGGCGAGGGAGGCGGCCGCGTCGCCGGCGTGCGGGTGTGTGCCGGGGACGACGAGACGCACCTCGTCGTCCATGAGCCGGCGGGTCACGAGGAGCGAGAGGTCCTCCTCGAGCTCACCGAGGTCGCCACCCTCGTAGGCGAAGGCGACCGCGACGTCGCAGTCGCCGTTGCGCAGGGCCGCGAGCGACTCCGGCGGCTCGGCCTCGGTGAAGGTGACGGTGATGTCGGGGTGGCGGGCCTTGAGGATGGCGAGCGTCCGGGGCACCAGCGTGGCAGACGAGCTGGGGAAGGCCTGGAGGCGAACCCGTCCGGCGCGCAGGCCGGCGATCGCGGTGATCTCCTCCTCGGCCGCGTCGAGGGCGGCGAGGACGCCGACCGCGTGTCGGGCGAGTACCTGACCGGCCTCGGTGAGGCGGACCTGGCGGCCGTAGCGCTCGACGAGGACGGTCCCGGTGCGCTGCTCGAGCCGGCGGACCATCTGCGAGATGGCCGGTTGCGTGAAGCCCAGCGCGTTGGCAGCGCTCGTGAAGCTTCCCTCGTCGGCAATGGCCTTCATGACCCGCAGGCCGGCAGCATCGATCATGTCCTCATCATAACCGATGATTATGGAATCCTGCTGTAGCCGATCGGTCGAGAATGGTGCCGGAGCGGCACGTAGGCTTGCCGGGTGCAGCAGCCGAACGGCATACCCCCGCAGTCGACGGCCGCCGCGGTCACCCCGGCGACGACCCGGCTCTCCACCTCGCGCACCCTGCCGCTCCAGACGCACGACCTCGGCACCTTCGACGACCTCGTCGACCTCGTCAGTGGCGGCGGCGTCGTCGTGCTCTCCGGTGCGGGGCTCTCGACCGAGTCGGGCATCCCCGACTACCGCGGGCCCGACGGGACCCGTCGGGTCGAGCCGATGACGTACGGCGAGTTCGCGGGGTCGAGCGAGGCCCGTCGGCGTTACTGGGCCCGCAGCTACATCGGCTGGCAGCGCTTCAATGCCGCCGCCCCCAACGAGGGGCACCGCGTCGTCACCGACCTGCAACGTGCGGGCTACGTCGGGCCGATCATCACCCAGAACGTCGACGGCCTGCACCAGGCTGCGGGGGCTACGGACGTCATCGAGCTGCACGGGTCCCTCGACCGTGCTGTCTGTCTCACGTGCGGCGAGTACACCTCGCGAATCGGTCTGCACGAGAGGATGACCGAGGCCAACCCCGGCTTCATGGACCGCTTCGAGGAGGCGGCGCACGTGGTGGGCTCGCAGTGGGGTGAGCAGGTGCGGCCCGACGGTGACATCGTGCTCGCCGACGCGCTCGTCGAGTCCTTCCACGCCCCGCGCTGCCTCGTCTGCGGCCACGACACCGTCAAGCCCGACGTCGTCTTCTTCGGTGAGTCGGTGCCCAAGGCGCTCGTGGAGCAGTGCTTCTCGCTCGTCGAGGGTGCCGGCGCCGTCCTCGTGCTCGGGTCGTCGCTGTCGGTCATGAGCGGCTACCGCTTCGTCCGTCGCGCGCACCAGCGCGACGTGCCCGTCGCGATCGTCACGCGGTCGGCGACGCGCGGCGACGCCGAGGCGACGCTGCGCCTCCACGCGCCTCTCGGCCCGACGCTGACGGAGCTGCGCGATGCCCTCGGGCACTGAACTGCCTTGGTATGCCGCCCTCCCGGAGTCCGGGGACGGCCCGTCCGTCCGCTGGACGTCCGGCGCGTTCGAGGCCGAGCTGCGCGAGTGGGTCGGTGGAGTCCTGGGCGGTCTCGGCATCGACCTCGTGTCGCTCGACGCGGTGCACCAACGCCCCTGGTCGACGGTGTGGCGCGGTGTCACATCCGACGGCGCCACCTACTGGGCCAAGCAGAACTGCGCGCACCAGTCGTTCGAAGCGGCCCTGCTCGTCGTGCTCGACCGCCTGTCGCCGCACCGGGTCGTCCCGGTCGTCGCGGCCGACGTCGAGCGCGGCCTGCACCTCGTGCCCGACCAAGGACCGGTCTTCGCCCTGACGGTCGCTGACGACGACGTCGACGCCTGGTGCCGGGTCGCCGCCGAGGCGATGCACCTCCAGCGCGAGCTCGTCGGCCACGAGGCGGACCTCCTCGGCGCGGGCATCACGGCCCTGCCTCCGGCCGAGTCGGCGGCCTACGTCGAGGCGAGGGTCGCGTCCCTGACGGCCCTGGCCCCGGACGACCCGCGCCGCATGGCCGACGACGTCGCGCACCGGTTGCGTGCGCTGCTGCCGGCGGTCACGGCGTGGGCCGACGACGTGGGGAGTCTCGGCCTGCGGGAGAGCCTCGTGCACAACGACCTCCACGCCAGCAACGTCTTCGCGACGGCGCACGGGATGCGCTTCTTCGACTTCGGTGACGCCGTGCTCGCCCACCCGCTGTCCGCGCTCTTCGTCCCGCTCAACGTGCTGCTCCACCGCTTCGGCGCCACCCCGGACGACCCTCGGCTGAGGCGGGTGGCGGACGCCGCGCTCGAGGTCTGGGGCGACGTCGTCCCGGTCGCTGCACTGCGCTCGGCCCTGCCGTCCGCGCTGCGGCTCGGGCGGCTCGGGCGCGCCGAGTCGTGGCTCCGGGTCACCGCGACCCTGACGCCGGAGGAGGCGGTCGAGCACGGCGACGCCGGCACGTGGTGGCTCGGTGCTCTCGGTGACGAACCGCCGCTGTCCTGAAGGCTATTCGGCCACGGACCGAGCCGAACGCGCCTCGGCGCCATCGGCCTCGCGCAGGTCCCACAGCTCCTTGGTCTGCACGCCCCAGTAGGCGGCGAAGAGCACGATGATGATGACCTCGGCGATGAGGATCAGGTGGTCGAAGCCGCGCACCGTCAGGGCCGTCAGCACCGTCGCCCCCAGGGCGAAGGCCAGGGCGACCGCGATCGCGATGTAGATGCGCTTGTAGAGCGTTCCGCTCGCGCCGGTGCCACCGGTGGTGCCTTGGTGGCGCTCCTCGGCGCGCAGGGCGCTGAAGACCATGACGGCGATCACCCCGGCCACCATGGTGCCCGCGGCGATGCCGTGGCTCAGCGCGATGAACCGGTCGCGCAGCACGAGGAAGAGGGTGAGCTCCGCGAGCAGCACCAGACCGCAGACGGCCGAGACGACCATCGAGCGCACCGTAGGCCGGTCGGACGGGTCGCGCGTCATCGCGCCGCGCTTGAGCCAGGCGGCCACGAGGGCCGCGAGGACGGCGACGACGACGAGAGACCAGATGTTGTTGCGCACGGCCGCGGCGATCTCGGCCGGGGTCTGGGTGTACGCGTTCGGCCCGCACCGCCCGTCCGGCACCGTCGGGACCATGGCGACGACGAAGGCCATGAAGCCCGAGAAGTTGAGCAGCACGTCCTCCTCGGGCGAGTGCCCCTTGTAGGCGATGAGGCTGGCCCCGAGCGCGCACAGCGAGCCGACGAAGACGGTCCGCGCCGGCGTGTAGTAGTACGCGCTGATCGAGCCGAGCCAGCACGAGTGGTCGGTCTCCCACCACCACTGGTAGCCCACCGAGAGGAGCAGCATGAGGAGCAGGGCGATCATTGCGCCGCGCAGGTAGCGGTAGGTGAAGACGACGTCGCGGGTGCGGCCGGGTGCCATGGCGGTCTCCTTCGCAGGACTCACGAGTCAGAGTCTCGCGCCGTCGCGTCCGATACGCCTCCCGGACGCGACGATGCCGCCGGCGCGAGGGGCGCCGACGGCATCCGTCGTCGGGTGGGGGAGCGGCGCGTCGTCAGAGCCGGCGCAGGACCGCCGTGACCTTGCCGAGGATCGTCGCGTGGTCGCCGTCGATGGGCGAGAAGTCAGGGTTGTGCGGCATGAGCCACACGTGCCCGTCGGTGCGCTTGAACGTCTTGACCGTCGCCTCGTTGTCGAGCATCGCGGCCACGACGTCGCCGTTCTCGGCGTGCTGCTGCTGGCGCACGACGACCCAGTCGCCGTCGCAGATGGCGGCCTCGACCATCGAGTCGCCGGTGACCTTGAGCAGGAAGAGATCGCCCTCGCCCACGAGCTGCTTGGGCAGCGGGAAGACGTCCTCGACGACCTCCTCGGCCGTGATCGGCACGCCGGCGGCGATCTGGCCGAGCACCGGGACATAGGAGGCCTCGGGGCGCGCGTCGCCCGAGTCGGTCTCGGTGTCGTAGTGGTCGCCCCGTGGACGTGGCACGGTCGGGTCGCCTCCGCGGTAGCCGAGCTCCTCGGCCTTCGCGTCGGGAGAGACGACCTCGAGGGCCCGCGGCCGGTTCGGGTCGCGTCGCAGGTAGCCCTTGGCGACGAGGGCGTTGAGCTGGTGGGAGACGCTCGAAGGGCTGGCGAGGCCGACGGCGTCGCCGATCTCGCGCATGCTCGGCGGGTAGCCGCGCCGGTCGACGGAGTTGCGGATGACCTCGAGCACCCGCCGCTGGCGGACGGTGAGACCGTCGCCGGTCTCGCGATCGGGAAGCTCGGTCACGCCCATGGTGTCCCCTTCGTCGGCTCGTCAGTCCGCGTCGTGACGCTGGGTGTGGGGCCAGTGTCAGTGGTGGCTGGTGAGGTCTGTGGTGTGAGGAAAGACTACGCAGTTCGAACACAGTTGCCAAACACCTGTTCGATGCGTGTCTCGACTTCATCGAACATACGTGCTACAACTCGTACAGACGTTCTATCGAACACGTGTTCGCCAGATCAGGAGCAAGGGGAGGTCACCATGAGCGCCATCGTCCTCGAGGCCGTTCGTCAGCCGCACACCGAGGAGCCCGCGCGGTCGCAGCCGACCGGTCGGCCCCGTCTCGTCCTCGTCCCCACCGGGCCGGAGGCCGCTCGTGCGGCGCGTGCCGCGAGGCCGCCGATGCGCCTGACGCGTTTCGGTCGCCTCGTCGTGACGCTCCTCGTCGCGGGCGTCGTCTCCCTCCTCGGCGTCGGACTCGCCGGTCAGCTCGCGTCGGCCACGGGCGAGCCGCGCACGATCACGGTCCGGTCCGGCCAGACCCTGTCGGGCATCGCCGCCCGCGAGCTGCCTGAGCTCACCACGGCCGAGGGTGTCGTCGAGTTGCAGATCGCCAACGCGCTCAGCACCAGCTCGGTCCACGCCGGCCAGCAGCTCGTCGTCCCGGGTCGCTGACCCGGGGCCTCCTGGGCCGGCCGAGGACGTATGCCGTGTGTCCGGCTGCGCCCGTCCCGGCCCTTCCGATCCGCCGCGTTGGCTCCACCTTCAGCGGCTGGCGGTAGCGGCGCTTCGACCCCGCCGTTCCTGCCCCGGACGCCGCATCCCTGACCGGGGTGCGGCGTCCTGCTGTGCCCGCAGCTGCCGTTCCCGACCCCTGTGGATGACGGGCTCGAGTCCTCGGGCGCCTTGCCTAGCGTGGCTGTCCTCGGAAGGGAGCAGGGGATGCGCTACGACGTGGACACCGACGCGCTGCGCGAGGACGCCGCCTCGGTCGGCGAGGTGCTGGCGCGGGTGCGGCGGCTGAGGATCGCCGACGAGCTGCGGCCACTCGGTGGGGCGATCCCCGGTGGTCGTGTCGCCGGCGGCCTCGGCCAGGTCGCTGCGGCGTGGGAGGCGCGGCTGGCCGGGACCCGCTGGGAGCTGCGCGAGCTGGGCCGCTGCCTCGCCACGGCCGCCGACACCTATGACGCCGTCGAGCACGCGTCTCGGCAGGCCCTGCGGTCGTCGTCATCCGGCGGCACCCGATGAGACCTGGTGTGGCGGGTGCCGGTGCTCCGCTGACCATGACCGTCGCCGATGTCCGGGCCTGCCGGCCGCAGTCCCTGCTCGAGGTGGGCCGGCGCCTCGAGGAGCACCGCCTCCGGGTCCTCGGACTCGCGGAGCTCGTGCTGTGGCGTCGCGCCGCCGCGCCGCGCTGGTCGGGCGCGGCCTCCTCGGCGGCCGCCGACCGCTACGGCCTCGTCGTCGCCGGCCTCGGACGGCTCGCGGGGAGCATCGCGGTGACCGGTCACGCGGTCGGGCACGCCGCGGCACGTCTGCAGTCGGCGCTCGAGCTCGTCGGTCGCGCCGACCGTCGAGCCGCCGACGAGGGCGCCTGGGTCGACGGCGAGGGTCGGCTCTTCCTTCCCGTCCGCGCGTCGCTCGGTGACCCTGCAGGCGAGGCGCACCGGGCACGGCTCGACGAGCTGTTGAGGGTCGAGGTGCACGCCTGTCTGGCGCGGGCCCGACAGGCCGCGAGCCAGACCGACGACGAGCTGTGGAGAGGGCTGCTGACCGCTGCCCGTGGCGCGACGGCGTCTCCGGGGACTGCCGGGCAGCTGGACCCGCAGCTGCCACCTCCGCCGGCGGGGCCCTCGACGAGTGCCGGGGTCGGCGGTCAGGTGTTCGCCTCCGCCGCCTGGTGGCGGTCCCTGACCGACGAGGAGCGACGCCGCGCCATCCGTGAGCGTCCGGACTGGGTGGGTCCTCGCGACGGGGTGCCGGCCGCCGCTCGCCACGAGGCCAACCTCGTCCTGCTCGGCCGAGCGGAGCAGGCTGCCTGGACCCGCGAGCAGGAGGCGCAGCGGGCGGCGTCTGCGAGCAATGCCGCCGAGCGCACCCGTTCGGCCGAGCACGTGGCGGCCCTGCAGGCGGTGCGCGACGTGCTCGGGCGTCGCGACGGTGGACCCCGACGTCTGCTCCTCGTCGACGCGAACGGACCCGACGTCAAGGCGGTCGTCGCGATCGGCGACGTCGACCGGGCCGAGCACGTCGTCACGTTCGTCGGCGGCCTGTCGACCATGGTCGGGGCCGATCTCCGGCGCTACGACGACACCTTCGTGCGGATGCGTTCGGAGGCCAAGGCGGTGGCGCGTGGTGAGGACGTCGCACTCGTGACGTGGATGGGCTACGACGCGCCGCAGGTCCACGAGATCGTCACGTCGGTCGACCGGAACGTCCTCAACGGCAAGCTCGCCCGCGACAACGCCGGCGCGCTGGCCGACTTCGTGACCGGTGTCGAGGCCTCCCGTCACCGTCCGGCTCACCAGACGGTCTGGGCCCACTCCTACGGCGGCACTCTCGCCGGCCAGGCCTCGCTCCGCACGAGTGCGATCGACGATGTCGCCGTCTTCGGTGCGCCCGGCCTGCCGTTCTCGGACGTGGCGCACACCGCCCTCAAACCCGGCTCCCTCAACGTCCTCGGCGCGGTCGGGGACGACGTGTTCGCCTACGGCTGGATGGTGCACGGCACGGCGCCGGCGGACGTCGTGGGCGCGAGCCGGCTCTCGACCTTCGCGCTCAAGCAGACCGGGACCGGCTGCAACCACTGGCTCCACCCGCGATCGGACTTCGTCGACGTCCGTCGCACCTCCGCCGGTCACTCCGACTACCTCCGGGCCGGCACCGACAGTGCGCGCAACCTCGTCGCAGTGGCGGCCGGTCGTCCCGACCTGCGGGTCTTCCAGGGCGTCGACGAGAGGGCGTGCACGACGACCGGACCGAGCCTTGGGACCGACCCCCTGCGCTGGCCGAGGCTCGTCCCGTGACCTCGTTCGACGACGGCCCGACCCGTCCGTTCGACGGTCTGGTCGGGTCCGCCCGACGCGACCGCCTCGTCGCGTGGGCGTGTGGGTGGCTCGCGGTGCTCCAGGCGCTGCCCTACGTCGCGGTCGGCTGGATCACCGACGGCGGGACGGCTGCCGGCGACGGTGCCCTGGACGCGTTGTCACCCAGCGCGCTGCTGGGCGTCGTCGCCTTCGGCGTCGTCCTGGCGGTGGCGCTGTCCCGGCCCGGGATGCAACCACTCGTCGACGCAGGCGTGGAGGTCGACGACACGGGCGGTCCCCTCCTTCCGACGCGCCCGACAGGCCCGACGCGCCTGACGTGCCCGACGTGGACGACCGGGTCCGTCGTACCGCGGTTGCGGTGGGCCGCCTTCGCGGCTCTGGCCGAGGCGGCGACCGTCGCCGGAGCGGCCCTGCTCGTGAGCGCCGAGAGCTCAGGAGCCTTCTCCGTCGGGGACGCTCTCGACGACGGTTCCGCCCTCGGGGCCTACGTCGCCACGGTCGTGCAGGTGCTGCTCATGGATGTCAGGGCACCGACAGCGTTCGTCGTCGCGCTCGTCGTCCTCGCACGGGCGCGACGTCCGGTCAGTCGCGGCGGGGACCGTCGTGCTCGTCCTGACGGGGGAGCTCGGCCGGCAGCTCGAACCACACGTCCGTCCCCGGACCGTCCACCGAGCTGATCCCGATCGACCCACCGTGGGCCTCGATGATGCGCTTGACCGTGGCCAGGCCGATGCCGCTGCCGTCGACGGACGTCTCGACGCGGTTGAAGAGGCCGAAGACCCGCTCACGGTCGGCGGCCGAGATGCCGATCCCGTTGTCGCGCACCGAGAGACGCCACGAGCCGTCGATCCGCACCGCCGAGATCTCGACGACGGGCGCGACGCCGGGGCGGGCGTACTTCACCGCGTTGGACACGAGGTTGAGCAGCACCGAGTAGAGCTGCTGCCCGTCTGCGGGCAGGGTCGGCAGCGCCCCTGTCGTTACGGTCGCCGACCGGGCGGTGAGCGTCGGGTCGAGGTCCTCGAGCACCGAGGAGAGCACGTCGTCGAGGTCGGTGTCGCTGCGGTGCAGCTCGGCTCCGACGCGGGCGTGGGCGAGGATCTGCTCGATCATCCCGGCCATCCGCGTGGCGGAGCGAAAGGCCGTGGCGACGAGGCGTTCGGACCACTCGTCCTCGGCGACCGCGGGCTGCTGACCGAGCATCTCGGTGCTCGCCATGATCGCGGTGAGCGGCGTGCGCAGGTCGTGGCTCACCTGTCCGGCGAAGACCGACAGGGCCTCGTTCGACCGGTGGAGCTCGTCCCTCGTCTCGGTGAGGGCCGCGAGCGAGTCCTCCAGCTCGCGGGTGCGCAGGCGCAGCTCGAGGACGTCGACGACGCGCTCGGCGATGGCGACGAGGGCCTCCTCCTGTGCTTCGTCGAGCGCGCGTGGCTGGGAGTCGAAGACGCACAGGCGACCGATGATGACGCCGTCCGGCGTGGTCAGTGGCGCTGACGCATAGAAACGGACGGTCCCGAGGATGCCCGTCACGAAAGGGTTCTCGCGGAACCGGGCGTCGAGGCTGGCATCGGGCACGACGACGCGGTCGGTGTGCTCGAGCACTGCTGCGCACATCGAGTCGTCGCGGGCACAGATGGCGGCGGCGAAGCCGGTGGTGGCGATCTGCTGCTGGTGGGTCGCGGTGATGAGGTTGATCGCAGCCCGGGGGACGGCGCACACCTGCGCCGCGATGTCGACGAGGGCCTGCAGCTCGCGCTCGGGAGCGTTGCCGAGCACGTCATAGCCCGCCAGCGCGTCCTCGCGTCGCTGGGCCGGGTCGAGGACGTCCGCTGATGATGTCCGGTTTGTCACGATAGGAAGACTCTGTCATGACGGCGTGCGGGGCAAGCACCCGGGCCTGACGCGTCACGTCCCGCCTCCACCGACACGCTCGGCAGCGAGACGGGGAACGCCCTGCTCGACGTGCTCACCGCCTTCCACCATCCGACCCGCCGCTGGCTGTGCGAGCTGCTGGCCGTCGAGGGCCCCGCCACCGCCGGTCAGCTGGCACGGCGCACCGGCCTGGCGGTCGGATCGGTGAGCCACCACCTCGGCACGCTGCACCGTTACGGCTTCGTCGAGCCGGCGCCCGAGCTGGCCCGGGAGAGCTGGTGGCGCAGTCGTCCCGGACAGCTCTCGTGGGACACGACCGACAACGGCGAGGGGACCGTCGCGCGGCGGATCGCCTCGACGGCCGAGGCCGAGAACTTCGGCACCACGTGCGCGCGGTCCAGCCGTGGCTCGCGGAGGGCGAGTCGGCACCGGCCGAGGTGCGGCACGCGTCGGTGGCGACCGAGACCCGGGCAACCGCCACTGTCGACCAGATGGGCGAGCTGAGCCGTCGGCTCACTGCGCTCGTCGTCGAGAGCGACGAGTGCCGCGCCGACGTGGAGGTCCACCCTGACGCCGAGCGTCTGCCGGTCCGGGTCTCGGCGCGCGTCTTCCCGAGCGGACCGGTGAAGCCGTGAGGGCCGGCCCCGGGCCGGCGAGGGTCGGGGCGTCCCCACCCGCCACCGACCCGTCCCTGATCGGTGAGGCACCGCCGATGTCGGTGCTCTGCCTGTGGTTCGCGACCCAGCCCGCATCGCGCGGCTGCGCTGAGCGACGGGCGCGTGCACGGCCCCCGGAACGTCCCTCCTCGTCTTCGTCGAATGCCTACCCGCGCGCTCCGAGGAGGGCTACCGTCGAAGGGCCGGCCCGCGAGTGGGCCACGAGGTGGGAGGCACTTCATGAGCCTGAAGGACTCGCTCTGCGCTGTCGAGCTCTTCTGCGAGCTGCCCGACGAACTCGTCGAAGAGGTGATCGCGCGCGGATCCACGGTGAAGGTGGGCCCCGGCGTCCCCGTCGTCAAGCAGGGCGACCGCGGCGCCGGCATGGTGATGCTGCTCGAGGGGACGGCCGACGTCGACGTCGACGGCCGAGGAGTCGGCTCGCTGTCGAAGGGTGACTACTTCGGTGAGATGTCGCTCATCGACGGGTCGGGGCGCACGGCCACGGTCACGAGTGGCCCCGAGGGACTCAGTGCCTTCCGGCTCTCGCCCGCCGCGTTCACCGACCTCATCGACCAGCACCCGCACACCGCCGTCCTGCTGCTGAAGGGGCTCGTCACCCGCGTGCGCCAGCTCGAGGTGCAGCTCGGCGAGGCCGCGGCCCGATGACCGGCGGCGCCACCCGACCCCGCGCACCGGGCCGGCTCTGACGGCCCGGGTGCCCGGAGGGGCCCGATCGTCGCGGTCGCGGCCGGGCGGCATACCCTCGTGGACCCGTAGATGGGGGAGTGGGTGGCGCGGGCCACCCCTAGATGTTGGGGATGGATGCTTCGCGACACGCCGGGACGCCTGGGACTGGATTGACGTTTGTGCAGGTCAGGGACGCGCCGCGCCGGACCTCGCTCACGTGCTTGCGATCGGGGTCACACCATGCCTACAGTTACCCCTACATCTAGTAGTTACACAGATGTAAGACGTCCACATGTAGTCCCCAGGCAAACGGGGGTTACGCACAGGTCATCCCCACGTCATCCCCAGATCCATCCCCAGCCCCGACCGGTCCCACGAACACTGGGCGGGGGTTGGGACGGGCTCGGGACGGCATACGGGACGGCTTGGAACCGTTGAACGACTGGGTCTCGGGGAAGGGAAGGTGACCAGACGTGCACTGTCCGTTCTGTCGCCACACCGACTCGCGGGTCATCGACTCGCGCACCACCGACGACGGCGCCTGCATCAGGCGTCGGCGCCAGTGCCCCGAGTGCAACCGCCGCTTCACGACGCTCGAGACCTCGAGCCTCAACGTGATCAAGCGGTCGGGGGCCTCCGAGCCGTTCAGCCGGGCCAAGGTCCTCTCAGGCGTGCGCAAGTCATGCCAGGGGCGGCCCGTCAGCGAGGACGACCTGGCCCTTCTCGCCCAGAAGGTCGAGGAGGCGATCCGGTCGCAGGGAAACGCCGAGATCGAGGCGCACGAGGTCGGCATGGCCGTCCTCGAACCGCTCCGCGAGCTCGACGAGGTCGCGTACCTCAGGTTCGCCAGCGTCTACCAGGCCTGGGAGAGCCTCGAGGACTTCGAGGGAGCCATCGCGCTCCTTCGAGCCGAGCACGACGCGCTGGGGGAGGAGCCCACGGCTCCGTCCCGGCTCGACGTCCAGCGGTAACCACCCTCCACAGCACGTCCGGGACACCCGCCCTGTCGGTGCCCCACGCAACACTTGAAACCAGCAGCAGATTCGGTCAGGGAGGCCGCACGACATGACGGAGATCGGTAACCGCAGCTCACGCTCGAAGGCAGGCGCCAAGGGCGTCAAGATCGAGCGCATCTACACCACGCCCGGTGTGCACCCGTACGACGAGGTCACGTGGGAGAAGCGCGACGTCGTCCAGCAGAACTGGAAGACGGGCGAGACGATCTTCGAGCAGCGCGGGGTCGAGTTCCCCGACTTCTGGTCGGTCAACGCCAGCACCATCGTCACCACCAAGTACTTCCGCGGCGCCGTCGGCACCGCCGCCCGTGAGGTCTCGCTCAAGCAGCTCATCGACCGCGTCGTGCTGACCTACGTCGCCGCCGGCAAGAGCAACGGCTACTTCGCCTCGCCCGACGACGCCGAGATCTTCGAGCACGAGCTGACCCACGCCCTGCTGCACCAGGTCTTCTCGTTCAACTCGCCCGTGTGGTTCAACGTCGGCACCAAGAGCCCGCAGCAGGTCTCGGCCTGCTTCATCCTCGCCGTCGACGACTCGATGGACTCGATCCTCAACTGGTACAAGGAGGAGGGGAAGATCTTCCAGGGCGGCTCCGGCGCCGGCCTCAACCTCTCCCGCATCCGCTCCTCCAAGGAGCTGCTCTCCTCCGGGGGCACGGCCTCCGGTCCCGTCTCCTTCATGCGCGGCGCCGACGCGTCCGCCGGCACCATCAAGTCGGGCGGCGCGACGCGTCGTGCGGCCAAGATGGTCGTCCTCGACGTCGACCACCCCGACATCGAGGAGTTCGTCGAGACGAAGGCGCGCGAGGAGGACAAGATCCGCGCCCTGCGCGACGCCGGCTTCGACATGGACCTCGGCGGCAAGGACATCGTCTCCGTCCAGTACCAGAACGCCAACAACTCGGTCCGCGTCAACGACGAGTTCATGAAGGCTGTCGAGGACGGCACGGAGTTCGGGCTGCGCTCGCGCAGCGACGGCTCCGTCATCGACACCGTCGACGCCCGTGAGCTCTTCGGCAAGATCGCCAAGGCCGCGTGGGAGTGCGCCGACCCGGGCATCCAGTACGACGACACGATCAACGCGTGGCACACCAACCCCGAGACGGGCCGCATCACCGCGTCAAACCCGTGCTCCGAGTACATGTCGCTCGACAACAGCTCGTGCAACCTCGCCTCGCTCAACCTGCTGAAGTTCCTGCGCGACGACGACACGTTCGACGCCGTCACCTTCCAGAAGGTCGTCGAGCTCGTCATCACGGCGATGGACATCTCGATCTGCTTCGCGGACTTCCCGACCGAGCCGATCGGCGAGACGACGCGCAACTACCGCCAGCTCGGCATCGGCTACGCCAACCTCGGTGCGCTCCTCATGGCAACCGGCCACGGCTACGACTCCGAGGGTGGCCGCGCGCTCGCCGCCTCAATCACCTCGCTGCTCACGGGTGCCGCCTACAAGCGTTCCGCCGAGATGGCCTCGGTCGTCGGCGCCTACGCCGGCTACGCCCGCAACGCGGACGCCCACAAGCGGGTCATGCGCAAGCACCAGGCCGCCAACGACAACATCAAGACGCTCGACGCGATGGACTCCGACGTCCACAAGCTCGCGACGAAGGCGTGGGACGACGTCGTCAAGCTCGGTGAGAAGCACGGCTACCGCAACGCCCAGGCGTCGGTGCTGGCCCCGACCGGCACCATCGGCTTCATGATGGACTGCGACACGACCGGCATCGAGCCGGACTTCTCGCTCGTGAAGTTCAAGAAGCTCGTCGGTGGCGGCTCGATGCAGATCGTCAACCTGACGATCCCGCGGGCGCTGCGCAAGATGGGCTACACCGGCGAGACGGTCGAGGCGATCGTCGAGTACATCGCCGACAAGGGTCACGTCATCGACGCCCCCGGCCTCAAGCCCGAGCACTACGAGGTCTTCGACACCGCCATGGGTGCGCGCTCGATCTCGGCCATGGGCCACGTGCGCATGATGGCCGCGACGCAGCCGTTCCTCTCCGGTGCCATCTCCAAGACGGTCAACCTGCCGGAGACGGCGACGGTCGAGGAGATCCAGGACGTCTACATGCAGGGCTGGAAGCTCGGCATCAAGGCGCTCGCCATCTACCGCGACAACTGCAAGGTCGGTCAGCCGCTGTCCGACGGTGGCTCGACGGCCAAGGACAACAAGGCCGCCGCCGAGGCTGCTGCCGCCGAGGTCAAGGTCGAGAAGGTCATCGAGTACCGCCCGGTCCGTCGCCGCCTGCCCAAGCGCCGCACCTCGCAGACGACGTCGTTCGCCGTCGGTGGGGCCGAGGGCTACCTCACGGCCGGCACGTACGACGACCAGCAGCTCGGCGAGATCTTCCTCAAGTTCGGCAAGCAGGGCTCCACCCTGGCCGGCGTGATGGACGCCTTCTCGATCGCCGTGTCCATCGGTCTCCAGTACGGCGTGCCGCTCGAGACGTTCGTGGAGAAGTTCACGAACCTCCGCTTCGAGCCGGCCGGCCTGACGGACGACCCGGACGTGCGCATGGCGCAGTCGATCATGGACTACGTCTTCCGCCGCCTCGCGCTGGACTACCTCGACTTCGACACCCGCTCCTTCATGGGCATCCACACGGCGTCGGAGCGGGCGCGCCAGGTCGAGACCGGCTCCTACGAGGCCCTCGAGTCCGACGAGTCCGACGAGGACCTCGAGGACGAGCTCGAGTCGCTCCAGCAGTCGGCCCCGGTCTCCAAGAAGGCCGAGCACAAGGCCGAGGAGGCCCACGCCGAGTCTCCGGCCGCGGCCGCCGAGGTGAAGTCCGGTGCGGGCGCTGCCTCCGCCCGCGAGATCTCCAGCGACGTGCACAGCTCGGCCGAGCTGCTCGAGAAGTTCGGCGGCATCACCGCCGACGCGCCGATCTGCATGACGTGCGGCACGAAGATGCGCCCGGCCGGCTCCTGCTACGTCTGCGAGGGTTGCGGAAGCACCAGCGGCTGCAGCTGATGGTGCAGCTGACGTAGCTGGTCCGACCACGAGCGGCCAGCGACCCCGGCCCGGCCTCCTTGGAGGCCGGGCCGCGGCTGTTCAGCAAATCGAGCGGCAAGCGCAGCCGGAACTGAACCGGGAGCCCGGGTCCAGTCCGTCGTACACGGATCCGGAGCACCTGCCGCGGCCCGTCGCCGCCGGCCGCCGGCGACAAACGAGTCGAAGTCTCCCAAACAAGGTCACGGGGACGCAGGCCCCGGACCTCCCCGGGGACACGTCGGGCTGGTGGGGGCGCAGCAGATCGCGCCGAACGGGGAAGTGGCCCCTCAGTTTCGTTGACGCGCATCGCCGTTGGGGAAAAACTGGAGGGCACGAGGAAGGGGTTCGACGATGGCGTGGAATCTGACCGGTAGCTACGTGGAGACCTGTTCGTGCGAGCTGATGTGTCCGTGCAACCTCTCCCTCGATCACGGCGCAACCTACGACTTCTGTCGGGTGACCCTCGCCTTCTCCATCAGCGAGGGCCAGGTCGAGGGCACTGACATCAGCGGGCGGAGGGTCGTGCTGATCGCCGACACCCCGAAGGTGATGACCCAGGGCAACTGGCGGCTCGGGGTCTACGTCGATGATGACGCCAGCGACGAGCAGTTCGACCAGCTGGTCAAGGTCTTCGGCGGCCAGCTGGGTGGGCCGATGGGTGCTCTGGCGCCCTTGGTGGGGGAGGTCGTGGGGGTCGAGCGCGCCACCATCGACATCTCGGACGACGGGCTGCTGCACCGTGTGCGGGTGGGGGACTCGATCGACTTCGAGATCGAGGACATCGTCCCGTTCGGCGTCGAGACAGGAGAGCCGGTGCGTTTCCACGGAATGTTCCACCCGGTCGGTTCCGACCTGACGATGGCCGAGGCACGCCGCACCCGCATCAACGCGTTCGGGATCTCGTACGAGGGCAAGACGGGCCTGTCGACCTCCACGTTCGCCTGGGCCGCCTGACCTCGATGCGCGCGCCGGCCGAGCCGGGGGGTGACGCGGCGGGTCCGGGTCCGGCGATCGCCGCGATGCGCACGCGCATGGGTCTGGTTGTCGCGCTCTTCGCCCTCGCCGCGCTCGGCTGGCTGCTGACTGCGCGTGAGATGCGCGGGATGGATGCCGGACCGTGGACGAGTCTGGGCAGCCTCGGCTGGTTCCTGGGCATCTGGGTGGTCATGATGGCGGCGATGATGTTGCCTTCCGTGGCACCCACGGTCGCCTTGTACTCCCGTCTCACCAGGACCAGTGCGCCGCTGTCACCCTGGATGTTCGCCGCGGGGTACCTGCTGACCTGGGCCGTCGCGGGGGTCATCGCGTACGCCATCGGGGTGATCGTCGGTGCCATCTTCGGGGATGCGCTCGCGTGGGACAACGCCGGGCGGACCGTCGCGGGCGTCACTCTGGTGGTCGCCGCCGTGTACGAGCTCACCCCCCTCAAGGACGTGTGTCTCGGCGCGTGCCGCAGCCCCCTTGGTGCGCTTCTGGGCTCGTGGCGCGGTGGCTTGAGCGGGGCCCTGAGGATGGGAGTTCGCAACGGGGCCTGGTGTGTCGGATGCTGCTGGGCGCTGATGGCTTCCCTCTTCGCGCTGGGTGTCATGAGCCTCACGTGGATGGCTCTCGTGGCGGGCATCATCGCCCTCGAGAAGCTGCTCCCGTGGCGGCGCGTCGTCACGTACGCGACGGCCGCGCTCCTGCTCGTCCTCGGCCTGCTGCTGTTGTCCGCCCCGAATGCGCTCCCGGGACTGACCACTCCGTCGGGCATGACGATGTCGGTCGGCCTGCCTCGATGACATGGCCTGACCCGGCATGGCTACCGGAGCCGTGGCTGGCGTGGGGCCGGGTTCAGGGGGCGTGCGGCTCCACGAGCCCGCTCTCGTAGGCCATCACGACGAGCTGGGTGCGGTCTCGGGCTCCGAGCTTCATGAGGAGCCGGCTCACGTGGGTCTTGGCCGTCGCCGGGGTCACGAAGAGCTCGGTGCCGATCTCGTGGTTGGACAGGCCCCTGGCGACGAGCAGGAGAACCTCCCGCTCGCGCTCCGTCAGCGCGTCCAGGGTCGCGGGCGGGTCGGGTCGTCCGACCACGTCGGCCGGCTCTCGCCGGACGAACTCCTCGATGAGCAGGCGCGTCACCGTGGGCGCCAGCAGCGACTCACCACGCGCGATGACTCGGATCCCGTCGAGCAGCTGGGCCGGCGGCGTGTCCTTCAGCAGGAAGCCGCTGGCTCCCGCGCGCAGGGCTCCGAAGACGTACTCGTCGAGGTCGAAGGTCGTCAGGACGAGCACGCGTGTGGACAGGCCGAGGGCGGCGATGGCGCCTGTCGCCGCGAGTCCGTCCATCACCGGCATCCGGATGTCCATGAGCACGACGTCCGGCTCGAGCTCGCGCGCGAGCGCGACCGCCTCGGCGCCGTTCTCGCCCTCACCCACGACCTCGAGGTCGGGCGCGGAGCCCACCAGCACGCAGAACGCTCCTCGCACGAGGGCCTGGTCGTCCACCACGACGACGCGCACCGGCGCACTCACGGCGTCTGCACCGCATACGGCAGCGTGGCGTGCACCCGGAACCCGCCTCCGGGCCTCGGGCCGGCCTCGAAGCTCCCGCCGTAGAGCTCCACCCGCTCCCGCATGCCCACCAGTCCCTGGCCGGCGCCCGGGGCGACACCGACGTCCGACTCCGGGACGTCCCCACGGCGCGGACGCCTGGCTGGTCCCTCGTCGAGCACCTCGAGGTCGACCGTCTCCTCTGAGCAGGCGATGTGGACGTGAGCGACGGGTCCGCCGTGCTTGAGGACGTTCGTCAGCGCCTCCTGCACGACGCGGTATGCCGCGAGGTCCAGGCCGGCGGGCAGGCTCGCCCCGTCGCCGGTCGAGCTGACGGTGACCCCGACACCGGTCCGGCGCGTCTCGGCCACGAGCCGAGGGATGTCGGCGAGCCCGGGCATGGGGTGCATCGCGGTCTCACCGTCCTGGCGGAGCACCCCGAGCATCCGACGCATCTCGGTGAGCGCACCACGGCTGGTCGACTCGATGACCGCCAGGGCGTCTCGAGCTGCCGTCGGGTCCGTGGCGATGACGTGGCTCCCGACACCCGCCTGGACCGCGATCACCGACATCGAATGAGCCACGACGTCGTGCAGCTCGCGGGCGATCCGAAGCCGCTCCGCCGTCACGGCCGCGCGGTCCCGGTCCTCCCGCTCGCGCTCGAGCAGGCGGGCTCGCTCTTCGATCGCCGCCCACCGGAGGCGTCGCTGGCGCAGGTTGTCGCCGGCCAGCCACGCGACCGCTGTCGCGAGCAGGGTCGAGATGACGTCGCTCGGGGAGACCACGCCTGCGGGTTGGGCGGCGATGGCCAGACAGAAGGCCCCCACGGTCGCGCCGAGCGCCAGGAGCGAGTCGCGGCGTCGACCGTGCAGCGCGAGTCCGAACAGCAGAGCGAAGGCGCTGACCCCGGGGTAGGGGGCGTAGTGCAGCAGCGAGAAGGCCACGAGGGCCACGAGCGTCACGGTGAGGGCGAGCCACGGGGCTCGGCGGTGCACGGCGTACGGCGCCGTCATGAGGATGCCCAGCACCCAGGCCCACGCGTCCACCGGCCGCTGCCCTGCGCGGACGGCCACGCCGAACGACAGGACGAGCAGGACGAAGAGGCCGAGCGCGACGAGAGCGTCGGCGACCCGTGGGTCCAGCCGCCGCGGGCGTCGCCGCCAACGCGTGTCCATACCTGAAGGGTAGGGAGCGGGGGCCTCCGTGGGATCGGCTTCGGGGCGTACGCCCCGGGAGGTATGCCGTCTCGTGGGCGACCGATGACCCCACCTTCAGGCGCACGCGGAGGCTCGGCCGCACGGCCGACGACCCAGGACCCCGTGGAGCCGGATCGTTGGTCTCAGCCAAACCGGCCCGACACAGGAGCTCAGCACCATGCCAACACTCTCGTTCCACCAGCTCACGAAGCACTACGGTCCCGTCACCGTCCTCGACGGCTTCACGGCGACAGCCCTTCCCGGCCGAGTCACCGCGTTCCTCGGCGTCAACGGGGCAGGGAAGACGACGAGCATGCGGATCATGCTCGGTCTCGCCGACCCGACCAGCGGGGAAGCGACGATCGACGGCGTCCGCTACGCCGACCTGCCCCATCCGACTCGCGTCGTCGGCGCGGTCCTGGACCAGGGATTCCACCCGAACCGCTCTGCCCGCAACCACATCCGCCTGACCGCGAGGCAGGCGGGGGTTCCCACCGACACGGCAGACGACCTCCTCCACCGCTTCGGTCTCGGGGCCGCGGCCGGTCGCCGGGTCGGTGGCTTCTCGCTCGGCATGCGCCAGCGGCTCGCCCTGGCCTCGGCGCTCGTGGGCGACCCGTCAGTGCTCGTCCTCGACGAGCCGCTCAACGGCCTCGACCCGGACGGCATCCGCGAGATGCGCCGCTTCCTGCGGTCCTTCGCGGACGCCGGCGGCACCGTCTTCCTGTCGAGCCACCTGCTCAGCGAGGTCGCGGCAGTCGCTGACGACCTCGTCGTGATCCACCGTGGCACCCTCGCCGCCGCCGGCCCGGTCCGCGACATCGTCACCGACGACACCGACCTCGAGTCGGTCTTCCACGACCTCATCCACTCCACCGACACCCAGGAAGTCTGGTCATGAGAACCCTTGTCTCCCTTGAGCTCTACAAGCTTCGCACCACCCCCGCTGCGTGGGTGAGCCTCGGCATCACCCTCGTGCTCGGAATGGCCTCCGTCGCCGCCAACGCACTCGTCCCCAGTCCCGGGGGACCGGCCTTCGGGTCGACGGACCACGTCAACCACACGCTCTCCGTGTCGGCGCTCACCTCGATGGTGATGCTGGCCATCGGGGTGCTCGTCGTCGCTGGCGAGTACCGACACCGCACCATCATGCAGACCTTCCTCGGCGAGCCCCGCCGGGCCCGGGTGCTCGCGGCCAAGGCCGTCACCGTCCTCGGGCTCGGCGCACTCCTGGGCGCCGGCACCTTCGGCATCGCCTACGCGGAGGCCGTGATCATCTACGGCGCCCGCGGGGTGCACTCGCTGCCGATCGACGTGGCCCAGCTCTGGATCGGCGCCACGGTGGCCTCCGCCCTCTACGGCCTCGTCGGCGTCGCACTCGGGGCACTGACCCGCAACACGGTCGCTGCCATCGTCGGGGCGATCACCTGGGTCATGATCATCGAGGTCGGCATCCTCGCCAGCGCCCTCCCCGAGGTCGCCCAGTGGCTCCCCGCGGGGGCTGCCATCGCCCTGACCAGCGTCGGCACGGCAGCGCACGGGATGCTGAGCCCGACGACTGCTGCCCTCGTGCTCACCGGTTGGGCGTTGCTCATCTCAGGGGTCGCGGCCCGCTTCAGCCTCACCCGTGAGGCGCACTGAGCCACCAGCAGGCGACCACGTCTCGGGTCCACACCGGACCCGAGACGTGGTCGCCTGCCGGGTGGCCGTGCTGGGCCCGAGCCTCACCGGCCGTCGAGCAGCCGCAGCAGCGACTCGGCCTCCTCGTCGCAGGCTGCGCACCCTCGCAGGTGGGCGGCCATCGCCTCGTCCCGGTAGGTGGGGTCGTGCACCAGCGCCTCGGCGTAGCTGTCCACCCGATCGAAGCACTCGTCGCACGAGAGCCAAGGGGTCGTGTCCTGCAGCAGCGCGCTGACGTTGCGTGGTGTCAGGGCGGCCGAGTCGGGGCGAGGTGTGGTGCTCATGGAGTGCCTGCCGTGGGGGTGGGGGAGATGCGTGAGCTGGCGTCGGAGGGGGCCGGATTCGGTGGGTTTGCCGGGTGGACGGGCAGGTAGCCGTTCGTGGTGAGCTCCGTCCGCAGGCGGACCCGGAGGTCGTGCAGCGTCTTGTAGAGGGCTCCTCGGTTGGTGCCCAGGCGGTCGGCAAGAACGTCGATCGGGATGCCGTCGACGAGGAGGGCGATCGCGATGCGCCGCTGGTAGGGCGTGAGAACGCCACGCATCGCAGCGGCCACGGCCGCCGCGAGGTCGTTTCCCTCCGCATACAGCTCGGGGTCCTCGTGCCGCGGCGCGCTCGGCACGTCGAGGTCACGGAGCTCCACCTCACGGTGCTGCCACTGCAGCCGCCGGACCTCGGTCGCCGCCTGGAGGATGGCGAACTTGAAGGCCCACGTCGTGAAGCGGCTCCGCCCCTCGAAGGTGTGCAGCTTGGCCAGCAGCGCTGTCATGGCCTCGTCGGCCGCCTGGTTGACGATGACGTCGACCGCCGACGGGGAAGGATCGGGCAGCGCGGGACGCATGCGCCACACCTGGTGCGCGGCGGCCCGGAGCATCAGCGCATGCAGCTCTCGCAGGGCCGAGGCCTGTTCGGGTCCTCCACCGGTGAGCGCCGCCACCCAGTCCATCGGGCCCGGGACATCCGACGGTGGTGACGACACCGAGGTGTTCGAGCGCTGCTCGTCCCTGCTCACGGCGGTCATCGGCCCACCTGCGGCGCATCGGGGCCGTCGAGGCCGTCGAGGCCGTCGAGGGGGGACAGGATGCGTGCCGCGAGATCCGGCGGGCAGCCGGCGTCCACGAGCTCGAGCAGCGCGTGCAGGTCGACCCGCTGCCGGGCCAGGTCACGAGCGAGCAGGGCCGGGAAGCCCGCCTCGCGTAGCCGGCACCTGCGCCACTCGACGACGTCGAGCGGTGGTCCGGCGGACTGGCAGGGGACCGCGGTGGCCGGGGTGTGGGTCTGGTGCGGGGTCATGCCCTGTTGGCGGTGTGCAGCGTCGCCGGTCTTACCGGTCGGGGACAGCGCGGTAAGACCGATGACGCGTGGACGCACTAACACCCCGTCAGCGTCCCACCCGGCCGCCTCGATGTCGCGGAGCAGCCCGGAGGGCACCGAGCCACCAGTCCAGGAGGACACGCATGGTCACCATCGGCAGTCCCAGCACCACCCGTCGGGTCGAGCACCCCGCACGTCCGGACAGGAGTGACCCCACCTACCAGGCGTATGCCGTGCTGCGCGCGGCCTTCGTCGTCGCCCCGGTCGTCTTCGGTCTCGACAAGTTCACCAACCTCCTCGTGCAGTGGGACCAGTACCTGGCCCCCGTGCTGTCCCGGCCGCTGCCGGTCACACCGCACCAGGCGATGTATGCCGTCGGCGTCGTCGAGGTGGTGGCCGGCCTCGTCGTCGCCCTCCACCCGCGTCTCGGCGCCATCGTCGTGGCCGCGTGGCTCGGCGGCATCATCCTCAACCTGCTGCTCCTCCCCGGCTTCTACGACGTGGCCCTGCGCGACCTCGGCCTGCTGTCGGCGGCCGTCGCCCTGCAGCGGCTCGCCACTCGCTTCGACCCGCGCCCCGTGCTGTGGCCGGTCCGGCGGGGCTGACCATGAGCACGGCGTTCGTGCTGACCGGGGGCGGGAGCCTCGGCGCGGTGCAGGTCGGGATGCTCCTGGCCCTGCGCGACTGCAAGATCGAGCCCGACCTGCTCGTCGGCACGTCCGTCGGCGCCGTCAACGCGGCCTACCTCGCCGGACCCGGGAGCACGCGGGACAGACTGGAGGCCCTCGTGGGCCTCTGGCAACGGATGCGTCGCCAGGACATCTTCGCCCCGGACCCGCTTCGGTGGCTCGGGGCCGCACGCGGGACCCAATCGTCGCTGTTCGCCGGCACCGGCCTCGAGCGCCTCCTGCAGAGCAACCTCGGCTACGACGACCTCGACGACGCACGGGTCTTGGTCGAGGTCACGGCCACCGATCTCGTGACCGGTCAGGGCATCGTGATGGGCACGGGTGCAGCCGTCAGCGCCGTCCGGGCCAGCGCTGCTGTCCCGGGACTGCTCCCACCCGTGGTGCGTGCGGGCAGGACCCTCGTCGACGGCGCCATCGGCGAGCTGGACGTGCTGGCCCACACGGCGGCGCACGGCGTCACGGACATCTATCTGCTGCCCGCCGGCTACCCGTGCGCGGGAGCAGGTCCGACGACCGCGCTCGGCTCGGTCCTGACGGCGCTGAGCCTGCTGCTGCACCGCCAGCTCATGGCGCAGGTCCGCGGCTACGACGGCGGTGCGCGGCTGCACGTCCTGCCCCCGCTGTGCCCCCTGTCGGTCTCACCCGCCGACTTCAGCCAGACGACCGCTCTCGTGGCGCGGGCCCACGAGAGCGCCCGCCGTTGGTTGCGTTCGGCCTCGTCCCGTCCCCGGGGCGACGCGGGCGTCCTGGCCCTCCACGACCATGACGGGCTCCGCGCCCGGGAAGGAACGAGCGCATGAGTCCGTCACCGGAACAGGCAGGACGTCGTGATCGCGCCCGAAGGCACTGGGCGGGAACCGGTGCCGTCACCGAGCCGGACCTGGCGCGCGCGGCCTCCGGAGCCCGAATCATGCTGGAGGCACTGGGAATCGACCTGGACAACGAGTCGCTGGCGCGCACACCGGAACGCATGGCCGCATCGCTCGCCGAGCTGATGAGCCCACGACCGTTCCAGATGACGACGTTCCCCAACGACGGCGGCTACGACGAGCTGATCGTCGCGAGGGGCATCCCGGTGCGGTCCCTCTGCGAGCACCACATGCTCCCGTTCGTCGGGACCGCGCACATCGGCTACCTCCCGGGCGGGCGCATCCTCGGTCTGTCCAAGCTGGCTCGTGTGCTCGAGCACTTCTCGTCGCGTCCCCAGGTGCAGGAGCGACTGACCGTCCAGGTCGCCGACTGGCTGTGCGCCCAGCTCAGCCCGGTCGGGGTCGGCGTGGTCGTCGAGGCCGAGCACCTCTGCATGACGCTGCGCGGCGTGCAGGCCCCGGGCACCACGACCATCACGTCGAGCCTGCTCGGCGCCCTCCGGGACGACTCACGCTCGCGGGCGGAGTTCCTCGCCCTGACGCAGGCATCCCGCTGAGGCGTCGGCCGCGTCGGAGGCGTCTGCGGTGTCGGCGGCGTCCGACGGGCTCGTCGGACATCCAGCACGTCCTCGACGCGAGGGGTGGTTGGCAGGACAATCGAAGGCATGTCCCGTCTGTGGACGGTGACGAGTCGCCTACCGCTGACGAGCATTCTCGTCGTCGCCACCCTCGCGCTGTCGGTGTGGACCCGGTCCCTCTGGGACCCGCTCCTCGATCGGCCGCTGAACGACTCCGTGAGCTACGGACTGCCCGCGTTCGAGCAGGGCTCCTGGTCCACCGTGCTGACCGGTGCCTTCTTCGCGGCCCGCCCGTTCCAGTACGTCCCGATCCTGCTGGGGCTCATCGTGTTCGGGGGCTTCGCGGAGTGGCGTCTGGGCTCGCTCCGCTACGCGGTGGCGCTCGTGTCCTGCCACGTCGTGGCCGTCCTGGGTGCCGCCGGTCTGCTGTGGCTGACCCGTGACCACGGCTACGCGTGGACGACGCACCTCGCAGCAGTGCGTGACGCGGGGCCGTCCGCCGGCTTCCTCGGCGCGGCGGCCGCAGCGTCGGTCACGCTGTCACCCCCGTGGCGTGGCCGGGTCCGGGCGTTGCTCGGCGCCTACGTCGTGCTCTTCGTCATCCACATGGGCGCACTCGCGGACCTCGAGCACGTGCTGGGGGTGGGTTTCGGCCTGCTCCTCGGACCGACTCTCATGGGCGGCGCGCCGTCGCTCACCTTCCGCCACCTGACGCGACGAGACTTCCGCCTGCTCGCGTCCGGCTTCTTCGTCATCGCCGCGGTCGAGGTCGCGCTACGCCCCTTCACCACCGAGGACGGCCCGTTCGCGGTCACCATGAGCCCGGAGGCCCGCGCCGCGGAGCTCGCCGACACGGACCTGCTGCTCGGCGTCCTCCAGATCGTCCTCTGGCTGTGGCTCGCCCGGTCGCTCTACAAGGGGCGACGACTGGCCTGGCGCTGGGCCGTGGGGCTCCTGCTCGTCGTCATGGTCATCCAGGTCCTGAACCTCGGGTACATGATCGCGGTGGGCGAGCAGGGACTCCTCGCTGCGGGCTGGGAGCTCTTCGGCAACGGGCTCGGCCTGTCCGTGTGCCTCGTGGGTCGCCATGCGTTCCGCAACCCGTCGCCCCGCCGCGCTCGCCGCACCAGCGGCAGCATCGTCGCTCCCGCCGACGACGACCAGCGCTCACGGGCCACGCAGCTGCTGCGGCAGCAGGGCACGGTCAACCGTCTCGCGTGGATGACGACCTGGCCGGAGAACCGCTGGTTCACGCCGGCCTCCGTGTCGGGATACGTCGCGTACCGCGTGCACGCCGGCGTCGCGGTCGGGTTGTGCGACCCCGTGGCCTCGGCCGAGGAGGACCGGTCCATGCTGCTCGGCGCCTTCGCGAACGCCGTGCACGCCCAGGGGTTGGTGCCGTGCCTCTTCACCGTGACGGGAGAAGCCTCTCGACATGCGCGCGCGCAGGGATGGCACTCCCTCCAGGTGGCGGAAGAGGCCTGGGTCGACCTGCCCACGCTGGACTTCGTCGGCAAGGCATGGCAGGACGTGCGCACCGCCCTGAACCAGGCGGCCAAGCTCGGCATCGGCTTCCGGCTCGGCCCACTCAGGGACATGCCCCGCGGCATACAGATGCAGGTCAAGGCGATCTCGTCCGAATGGGTCGAGGACAAGGGGCTGCCCGAGATGGGCTTCACCCTCGGTGGCGTGGATGAAGCCCTCGACCCTCACGTCCGAGTCGGCCTGGCGATCGACGCTGACGCCACGGTCCACGGGGTCACGTCGTGGATGCCGTTCCACGCGAGCGGGGGTGGGGACCCCGCCGGCTGGACGCTGGACGTCATGCGGCGCCTGCCCGGAGGCTTCCGCTACTCCATGGAGTTCCTCATCGCCTCGGCCTGTCTCGCCTTCAAGGAGGAGGGCTGCGCCCTCGTCTCCCTCTCGGGTGCGCCGTTGGCCCGGACTCGGCCCTCTGCAGGAGACGAGTCCCTGGACCGGGGCACGCTCGACGTCTTCCTCGACCGACTCGGCGAGTCCCTGGAGCCGTACTACGGCTTCAGGTCCCTGCATGCCTTCAAGTCGAAGTTCCAACCGAGGCACGAACCGCTCTATCTCGTCTTCCCGGACGAGGCCGCGCTCCCGCGCATCGGGCTGGCCCTGAGCCGCGCGTACCTGCCGGATGCCGGGATGCGAGAGCTCGTGGCCCTGGCCCGTTCGGGTCGGCAGTGAACCAAGGGGCGCGCGTCCGGGCCGGTCACGAAACGGATGCGCCGGCCACGACCTCTGCGGCTTGCCGGCGACATTCCTGACGAGACGGTCGGCATCCGAGCGGGCCGACCGTCGCGGGTGGAGGATGAACGGGTCGGGCACCGTTGCTCCACGCGAGAGGACTGTCATGGCCATCCCGAGTCCTGGGTACTCGATCACCGTCCGGGTCGAGGTGCCGGCCGCCGCGAACGCGACGTCGGCTCTCACCACCGCCGTCTCGTCCACCGGCGGAGCCCTCACGGCGCTCGACGTCGCCGAGAGCCGCACCGACCGGCTCGTCGTCGACGTCACGTGCGACACGCGGGACGAGGCGCACGGTCACCTCATCACCGAGGCGATCGCCGCGATCCCGGGGGCGGTCGTCCGCAAGGTCAGCGACCAGACGTTCCTGCTCCACCTCGGCGGCAAGATCGAGGTGAACCCGAAGGTGCCCCTCAAGCACCGCGACGACCTGTCACGCGCGTACACGCCCGGAGTCGCCCGCATCTGTCAGGCGATCGTCGAGCACCCGGAGGACGCCCGCCGTCTCACGATCAAGCGCAACACCGTCGCCGTGGTCACCGACGGCTCGGCCGTCCTGGGGCTGGGCAACATCGGCCCGCTCGCGGCCCTCCCGGTGATGGAGGGCAAGGCCGCGCTCTTCAAGCAGTTCGGGGGAGTCGACGCCTGGCCGGTCTGCCTGGACACCCAGGACCCCGATGCGATCGTCGAGATCGTGCGCGCGATCGCCCCTGTCTACGGCGGCATCAACCTCGAGGACATCTCTGCCCCAAGATGTTTCGAGATCGAGTCACGCCTGCGTGACCTCCTCGACATCCCCGTCTTCCACGATGACCAGCACGGCACCGCGATCGTCGTCCTCGCCGCGCTCAAGAACGCCCTGCGCGTCGTCAACAAGTCCATCGACGACGTGCACATCGTCGTGTCCGGCGTCGGTGCCGCGGGTCACGCGATCATCCGTCTCCTGCTGACCCAGGGTGCCCGCAACATCGTCGCCTGCGGTCGCACGGGTGCCGTCCACAACGGCAACGAGGGCATGGAGCCCTTCCGCCAGTGGATCGCCGACCACACGAACACCGGTCACCAGAGCGGCACCCTCAAGGAGGTCCTCGTCGGTGCGGATGTCTTCATCGGCGTCTCGGCGCCGGACCTTCTGACGGGTGACGACATCGCGACCATGGCTCCCGACGCGATCGTCTTCGCCCTCGCCAACCCCGTGCCGGAGGTCGACCCGATCGCCGCGAGCGAGCACGCCGCCGTCGTCGCGACCGGCCGCTCCGACCACCCGAACCAGATCAACAACGTCCTCGTCTTCCCGGGCTTCTTCCGCGGGCTGCTCGACGCCGGCGTCTCCGACATCACAGACGCCATGATGGTCGCCGCGGCGACCGCCATCGCCGACTCGGTCGAGCCGGGCGAGATCAACCCGAGCTTCATCATCCCCAGCGTCTTCGACGCGAGCGTCGCGCCGGCGGTCGCCGCAGCGGTGTCCCGGGTGGCCGGCACCCGCTGACCGGACCCGGCGTCAGGCGGCGCGGCGGTGCTGGGAGCCGGCGCGGACGACAGAGCCCTCGGAGATGACGTCGTCGCTGTCGACGCGCGCGCCGTCCCAGACGTGGGCGTTGGCGCCGATCTTGACGCGTGCGCCGATCCGGGCATCGCGCCCGACGACGGCGCCGGCGGCCACGTGTGCCGTGGTGCCGATGCTGGCTCCGGCGTGGACGACCGCGCCGCGGTCGATCCAGGCGCCGCTCGCGATGCGGGCTCCCGCGCCGACGACCGCTCCGCGGTCGACGTAGGCGTTCTCGGCGACGTAGGCCGCAGGGTCGACGTGGGCGTGCGACTCGACGAAACCGCCACCGTTGTCGTGGCGGGCGTAGCGCAGCACGGTTCCGTTGTCCTCTTCGAACTCCTCGTACTTCCTTCGCCTCATCGTGCACCCCCTTCGGGTCGTGCGTGGACCGTCTGTCCACGCGTGCCTCGTCTGGATCAACGTTCAAGTGAACATGAAGATTCCGTCGAGGTGATGACTGGTGTCTACCCGCCCAACGCGCGAGCCAACCGTGCGGTTCCATCGGCTGGGACGGTGCGGGACGACCGGGGATGACAGGTGGGCGACCGCGTGGGCGCAGGACGACGTGGCCGTATGCCGTCACCTCGGGTGGCGGCATGCGGCTGGGCGTCAGGCGGTCGGCAGTGGTGCGGGTGGGGCGGATGGGGCGGTCAGACGCCCTCCTGAACCTCGTAGATGGCGTCGGCGACGAGCCCGTGGGCGTCGCGGTGCACGGTGTTGGCAGCCTCGGCGTCGGGAGCCTCGACGAGGCAGAAGATCTGGCCCCGGCGCTCGTCGACCCAGTAGCGCAGGTAGTTGACGCCGTGGGGGTCCTGCGTGGCGAGGTCGGCCCGGTGTGCCTGGGCGACCGCGTCCATCGTGACCCCGTCGCCGAGGGAGTGGACGTCCATGAAGAGCGGCATGCTCGTGGTCCTTTCGGGATGGGAGAGCTGGGTGTCTCCAGCGTCGCTCCCGCCGAACCGCAGGTCATGGGTGCCGACTACCCACGCACCCCGTTCGCTCCACCCATCTTGAGCAGCTCGCGCCGGCTCTCGAGCCCGAGCTTGGTCAGGACCGACGAGACGTGGTGCTCGGCGGTGCGCCGCGAGATGACGAGGCGCTCGGCGATCCCGGCGTCCGAGTAGCCCTGCGTCAACAGCTCCATCACCTCGGTCTCGCGCGGGGTCAGGCCTGAGGGGTGCTCGCGGGTGGTGGCTCTCGGGGCACGAGGCGCGGGCCAGCCACGGGTGCGCAGCTCGGCGCGCGATCGCGCCGCCGCAGCGTGGGCACCGACCCGCTCGAAGACCGCGATCGACTCCGTGAGGGCCTCGCGGTCGCCGCTGCGCGCCAGTGCGAGCCCCTGGTCGAACGGGCATCCGAGGGACCTCCAGATGTCAGCGGCCTCACGCCAGGCACCGGCAACCTCCGCGGCGAAAGGCGGAGCGAGTGGGCCGCCCAGCTCGAGGTCGGTGACCGACCCGTCAGGCTCGCCGAGCGCCTCGATGCCGTCGCCGACGAGCCACCGCGCGACGGCGCCGCGATTCCACGGGCAGTCGGCCGAGACCGCGAGCGGCCAGGCCTCTGCCGCCACACGGGCGGCGGCGCCGAGGTCGCCCGCGAGCCAGGCGGCCTCGCAGCGCACGGCAACGACCGGAGCCACCCGCTGCAGCTCGCGCATCCCCGAGGCCAGAGACCACGCCCGCGCCATCAGCTCGTCGCCGCCGGGCTCACCCACGCGAGCGCGCACGTGGGCGAGGGTGACGAGCGGCTCGATCTCGCCGACGCTCGCGATGTCGGGATGGCGGAGCAGGGACTCGGCCCGGGCGCGCGCCGCGCCGAGGTCCCCCCGGTCGAGGTGCAACTGTGACTCCCACCCCTCGAGATAGAGGGTCCACGAGTCGAGATCGCGCTCTGAGCAGTACTCGATGCCCTCGAGGAGGTAGCGTCGTGCGTCCTCGTGCCGCCGCTGCAGCACGGCGCTCGACGCGAGGTTGCAGTAGGCGCGAGCCGCGTGCTCGTGGAGGTCGGCGGCGCGTGCCTGCTGGAGGCTGTCGCTGAGCATGGCGGCCCCGGAGGCGAAGTCACCGGCCGCGATCTCGATCGTGCCGAGGTTGTTGAGGGCGTGCACGCGCACCTCGGTCTGCTGCGCCAGGTCGTCGAGGGAGTCGGCGAGGTCCAGCGTGCGGTGCGCCCACTCCCGGGTGCCGGCCAGGTCGGTGGCCAGCATGCGGAGCTGCGCGAGGTTGCTGTAGGCCAGAGCCAGCTCGAAGGTCGAGCTCCCCTCGAGCACGTCGACGGCGACAGCGGCCTGCGTCTCGGCCTCGGCCTTGCGCCCCGCGAACCAGCTGAGCCGTGACAGGCACCGCCACGCGTCGCCGACCCGCGTGGCGTCGTCGTCGGCGTCCCAGATCCGGCGGGCCGCGTCGACCGCCTCGATGGCGCCCTCGATGCGGTCGGTGAGATAGAGCTCGTAGCCGAGGGCCCAGAGCAGGTCGGCCCGGCGGTGGGCGGGCACCTCCGTGTCAGGCAGGGAGTCCGCGTGCTGCAGGGCGCGGCGGTACTGGTCGACGGCTTCCCGGTGGGCGCCGAGGCGAGCGGCCCGCGCGCCGGCCTCGGGCGCATGGGCCAGCACGGCCCGGCTGTCCCCGGCGGCGTCGGCGTGGTGCGCCAGCCGTGCCGGGTCGGCCCCGCGACTCTCGAGCGCCGCGAGGAGCCGGCGGTGGATGTGGAGCCGTCGTCCGGCAGGAACCTCGTCGGCGACGGCGAGCCTGCCCAGCTCGTGACGGAACGTCACCTCTCGGCCCGACATGACGACCAGTCCCCGGGCGAGCGGCTCGTCGAGGACGGCCAGACCCTCGCTCAGGAGTCCTTCGAGCAGGTCGGTCTCGGCTCTCGACCCGGTCAGCGCGACCACCTCGAGGGCTCGCTGTGACGACTCGTGGAGACGAGCGACGCGGGCGAGCACCGCGTCGCGCACCGTCGGGGGCACGCCGACCGTGTCACCGGAGAGCACTTCAGTGACGAAGAACGCGTTGCCGCCCGTGACGTCGTGCAGTCGCTCCACGTCGATCCCGGTCTGAGACAGCCGGTCGCGCGAGCGTTCGGCGACGAGGGTCGCCACGGCCCGTGGGCTGAGCGGCGGCAGGTCGATCCGCCGGGTCCCACTGGCGGATGCCGTGTCCCCCAGGAGGATTCGCAAAGCGCTGCCGGCACCCGCGTCCTCGGGGCGGTAGGTGACGAGCACGAGGGCATGGCAGCCGTGGACGCGCCGAGCCACGTGGCGCAGGAGGTCCAGGGTGGCTTCGTCGGCCCAGTGCGCATCCTCGATGACGAGCAGGTAGGGCCGGTCCGGGGGCGCGTCTCGGAGGGTGTCGACGAGGCGCGTGAAGACGTCCTGCCGACTCGCCTCCTCCGGCCACAGGCCCGCCGGGAGCGAGGGCACCATGTCGCGCAACGGACCGAGAGGTGCGGGGGTGGCGGATCCGTCACAGCTGCCGATGGCGACGCGTGCGCCGGTCTCGAGCTCGGAGGCCGCGGCGGAGACGAAGGTGGTCTTGCCGATGCCGGCCTCGCCCGAGACGTAGACCAGTCGCCCGTGCCCAGCGCGTGCGTCGTCCAGGTAGCCAGCGACTGCGCGAAGGTGCTCGACGCGCTCGAGAAGCGTCACCTCGCGATCGTACGTGCGTCCCCTCGCCGGGGAGCGGGGTCCGAGCAACATCGCAGGCGGCATACGGTGGACGGATGAACTTTCGATACCTCGGCAACAGCGGACTCAAGATCTCCGAGATCACCTACGGCAACTGGCTGACCCACGGCTCGCAGGTCGAGAACGACGTCGCCACCCAGTGTGTCCGGGCGGCGCTCGACGCCGGCATCAGCACCTTCGACACGGCGGACGTCTACGCCAACACCAAGGCCGAGAGCGTTCTGGGCGACGCCCTCAAGGGCGAGCGGCGCGAGAGCCTCGAGATCTTCACGAAGGTCTACTGGCCCACCGGCCCCGGCGGCAAGAACGACACGGGCCTCTCACGCAAGCACATCATGGAGTCGATCAACGGCTCGCTCGAGCGCCTCCAGACCGACTACGTCGACCTCTACCAGGCCCACCGCTACGACACCGAGACGCCGCTCGAGGAGACGATGCAGGCCTTCGCCGACGTCGTGCGTCAGGGCAAGGCGCTCTACATCGGCGTCAGCGAGTGGACCGCCGACCAGATCCGCGAGGGCGTCACTCTCGCGAAGGAGCTCGGCTTCCAGCTCATCTCGAGCCAGCCGCAGTACTCCATGCTGTGGCGTGTCATCGAGGGCGAGGTCGTGCCGACGTGCGAGGAGCTCGGCGTCAGCCAGATCGTGTGGAGCCCCATCGCCCAAGGCGTGCTGACGGGGAAGTACCAGCCCGGCCAGCAGCCGCCCGAGGGCTCGCGCGCCGCCGACGAGAAGGGCGGCGCCGACATGATCAAGCGCTTCATGAACGACGACGTGCTGACCCGCGTGCAGAAGCTCAAGCCGATCGCCGACGAGGCCGGTCTGACCATGGCCCAGCTCGCCGTCGCCTGGGTGCTCCAGAACCCCAACGTGGCGGCCGCGCTCGTCGGCGCCTCGCGTCCCGAGCAGGTCGCCGAGAACGTCAAGGCGGCCGGGGTGAAGCTCGAGCCCGAGCTCATGACGAAGATCGACGACGTCCTCGGCGACATCGTCGAGAAGGACCCGGGCAAGACCAAGGAGACGGCGCCGCAGCAGCGCGTCGCCTGACGTCGGACCCTGATGCCCGACAACGTATGCCGCCCAGCCGGGTTCGCGAGGCTGGGCGGCACACGTGCGTGGCCGCGTGGTCAGGCGGTCACTACGGCGTGAGCTTCGTCAGGCGCGTGGACCAGTTGCCGAGAGAGGTCCGCGTGCCGCCGCAGCTGCCGATCGGGGGAGTCAGGTACTGCGCCAGGGTGCAGGTCTGGGCGATGTACTCCGAGGCGATCCAGATGGACCGACCGTCGGTGAGGGCTGCCCCGTAGTCCCCCCAGCGGGTGCGGATCGGGGTGCCGACGAAGGCCTTGTAGCTGGTGAAGCCGTCCGCCGGGCCGACGCCCTCGGCCACGATGTGGATCGGGCCGACTGCTCCGCTCGACGAGATCGGAGCGTAGGCCGCGCTGGGGAAGTGGTCCCGTCCGACGACGCTGAAGGCGATGGCGCCCTGACCGGTGGTCAGCATGGTGATGGCCGGGTAGGTCAGGTTGTTGCCCGCGAGGGCCAGGTAGCCCTGCTTCTTGATGTTGCCGCCGACCTTGCCGGCGCCGTTGATCTTGGGCTCCACCGAGAACCAGGCGATGCCGGCCCGCAGCTCGCCGTTGACCCGCACCGCGGTGTCGACCGAGCCCCACAGGACGCCGTTGGTGAACCACGTCTGCTGCATGCGGGTGTCGTTGGAGTCGAGGTGCGAGATGACCTCGTCGTGCGCCGGCTCGGGCGGGTTGAAGAAGAGCTGCCAACACCCGGGACCGAACGGGGTCGCGATCGTCGTGTCGTTGATGCACTGGCCGAGCGGGAAGTCGCCCGCCTTCTGGTCGGCCTTCGGCGGGAAGACGTACGTCTCGCTGTTGACCAGCTTGTTCGTGACCGCAAGCGCCGGGGTGGCGGCGTCGAGCGATGCGGTGTTGGTCAGCGCCCACAGGCCGATGCGCCGGGCGGTCCCGGTCGGGTTGCCCGTCTCCGAGCCGTCACCGGCGACCGAGCTGAGCAGGTACTCGCTGCCGTTGGCGGCGCTCTCGTACTGGCCCGCGGGTGAGGTTGCCGGCCACACGGTGAAGCCGGGCGTGCCGGCCAGGTTGAGATTCGGCACCAGCGTCATGCGGACCGCTGCCGGGTGGGTGGCGAGCTGCGCCTTCGAGAACGCGAAGACCTGGGCTGCGTTGAAGTTCGGCCCGAAGAGGTCGTACTCGTTGGTCGTGATGTAGATGCCGTTGGCGTCGCCACCGATGTGCGGGTAGTCCTGGAAGCACGGTCCCGGCGTGACGCCGTCCGTCGTGCAGCCGTGGTTCGGCGTGCCCTCGGTGCCGTCGTTCTGGGCCGGTACCGAGTAGATGGTCCAGGTGCCCGTCGGGCTGCTCGAGTTCGAGACGGCCACGTCGATGGTGTTCCTGCCGTTGAAGTCGCCGTTCGCGTCCACGTGCAGCGTCGTGATGGCCACGACGAAGCGCTGGAAGTCGGGGTCGTAGTGGCAGATCGGGTCGATGACGTTGGGCCCGACGACGCCGGTCGTCCGGTTGATGGCTGCGGGGTAGCCGAAGAAGGTGTTGAGGTCCTGCACCCCGGTCAGCGGCACGGCGTTCGAGTCGTAGACGCGGAGCACGCTGTTGACCGACTCGACGGTGAAGCCGTTGCCGACACAGAGGGCCTGGTCTGGCGGTTCGAGCGAGAACTGGTTGCCGCCATTCGCGAGCCGCTGGTCGCGGTGGTTGAGGCCCTGGATGCTGGCCCGGACCGCCGGGTTCGTCGCAGCGACGGCGCTCGACGCCACCACGGGGGCATCGAGCGGGTGCTTGGGGAAGATGCCGTGCTTGAAGTTCGGGTCGGGGCGGGTCGACGGGACGCCACCCTGCTCGTCGTCGGGTCCGGCTCTGAGCTCGGGCTGCTGGAGCCCGTCGACGCCGGTGCCGAGGCTGCGGATACTGGTCGTGCCAGAGGACGTGATCTGGCGGGTGTCAGAAGGGGCGGCATTCGCGGCTCCTGGCAGACTCAGCAGCGCTGCGGCGATGGCCGCGGCTCCGCTGGTGGCGATGATCTTTCGCATGAGCACCTCCGGAAGAATCTGCGCGGATGTGTCGAGCGGAGCCTGGCCACCTTTCGGATGTTCGCTGGTGTGGGAGCGCCGCTCGCACAACTGTCGAGCGTACGCCGGTGCTGCGGACGCGGGTGCGGTTCGACGGATCTGCGCAACTACGAGGTCGGGTCGCGCAGCACGGCTACCCTGCGGGCATGGCACAGGGGGAGGGTGCGCGGTTCGCGCACGAGTCGGAGCGTCTCGTCTGGGAGCGGTTGGCGAGTGGCGTCGCGGAGGGCACGGTGCTGCTGCCCAACATCCGCCTCACCTCACAGCGCAAGGACCACGAGCTCGACGTCGTCGTCCTCATGCCCGACGTGGGCGTCGTCGTCGTCGAGGTCAAGGGCGGCAGCGTCTCCGTCGACGCGCAGGGCCACTGGTGGTCCGGTGGTGGTGCGCGCCGGAGCCGGGTGCGCCCCGTCGAGCAGTGCCGCGACGGCAAGTACGCCCTGCGCGACTTCGTGGAGGCCGACCCCCGCTGGAAGAACCGACGCAGCCGGGTCCGGTTTGGCCACGCGGTCGTCGTCCCGTTCACGGACGTCGCGGACGACTTCGCCACCCCGGACTGCCCGCGCTGGATGATCAGTGGCCGCGGAGACCTCGACGACCTCGCTGGCCGGGTCCACGACGTCGCAGCCCTGCAGGAGAACGACCAGCGCGTCCCCACTGCCGAGGACGTCGAGCTGATCGTCGAGATCCTCACGGGCAGAAGCTTCCCCGTACCCGACATCGCCGCTGACGCGGACGAGCGGGAGGCAACGTCGGACCGACTGACCCAGGAACAGGCGGCTCTGCTCCAGGTCACGCGGCTCATCAGGCGGATGGAGATCCGGGGTGGTGCCGGCAGCGGCAAGACGATCCTGGCCCTCACCCAAGCCAAGGACCTCACCCGTGGCCAGGGCGATCGCAAGGCGCGGCGTGTGGCACTCGTCTGCTACTCGATCGGCCTCTCCCAGTACTTCAAACGGCAGCTCGCCAGCGTGCCGAGGCACCATCGGCCGGCCTTCGTCGGTTCCTTCGAGGACCTCGCCAACGAGTGGGGGATCGACACCGCGTCGCACGACCGCAACGACGCAGCCTTCTGGGAGCGAGATCTGGCCGCCCGGATGACCGAGATCGCTGCAGCACTTCCGGACGGCAAGAAGTTCGACGCCGTCATCGTCGACGAGGCCCAGGACTTCGCCGACCACTGGTGGTACCCCCTCATGAAGGCGCTACGCGACGAGGACGAGGGCGGTCTCTACGTCTACTCCGACGAGAACCAGCGGATCTTCGCCCGCTTCGGCCGGCCGCCGGTGCCACTGGTCCCACTCGTGCTCGACCACAACCTGCGCAACACGCAGCAGATCGCCCGGGCCTTCGGGCCGCTCGCACCGATGCGGATGCACCTCCGGGGAGGAGTCGGCGCCGACGTCCGCTTCGTCGCCTGCCCTCGGGAGGAGGCGATCGGCAGCGCCGACGACCAGGTCGACCTGCTCCTCGAGGAGGGATGGCGGCCGCAGCACGTCGCGCTCCTGACGATGGGCTCACGGCACCCGGCACAGGTCGAGCGTCAGGAGGCGGACGGCCACGTCGGATACTGGCGGTCCTTCTGGGACGACGACGATGTCTTCTATGGCCACGTCCTCGGCTGCAAGGGACTCGAACGCCGCGCGGTCGTCCTCTGCGTCAACGCGAAGAAGACCGAGCGCGCCCGCGAGATGCTCTACGTGGGCATGTCGCGCGCCACCGACGAGCTCGTCGTCGTGGGGGACCCGGACTTCATCCGCGAGATCGGTGGCGCCCAGGTGGCTCACCGGCTCGGCATCGGGTGACGCAGCCGTGTCAGGCGGCGCCGGGCGCCGGGGCTGGGGACAACTTCGACGGGCTGCCTCGCGTCCGGATGACGATGGCGGGCATGACCTTCAAGGACCTGCCCCCTCGGGCGAGTGAGATCCCCCTGACCAACCGTCGCGTCGCCGCCG
This sequence comes from Terrabacter sp. 2TAF16, assembly GCF_052115065.1. Classification (NCBI taxonomy): domain Bacteria; kingdom Bacillati; phylum Actinomycetota; class Actinomycetes; order Micrococcales; family Intrasporangiaceae; genus Terrabacter; species Terrabacter sp. 2TAF16. The sequence goes on along the minus strand of NZ_JBFRFZ010000007.1, from coordinate 133,977 downwards.
ACGTCATCGACCTCATCATCGGCGACACGGACCGCGCCACCGGGTGCGTCGCGCTGATGATCTGCGATGCTGAGGACCGCGGCATCCAACCGATCCTGCTCCACGACGTCCCGCCGGACGCCGAGGCCACTGGCCTGGCCCAGCTGCTCGGCATGCTCCTGCCGCTCGTGGCCGACAACGACGGCTCCATCCTCATCGGTCGGGGCCGACCGCGAGGGACGGCGCCCGACGACGTCGACCGTGCCTGGCACCAGCTGGCGATCGACCGCTGCGCCGACCACGAGGTCGACCTGCTCGGCTTCTACCTCGCCACCGGCGACGGAGTCTTCCGCCTGCCCGAGCCACTCACCGCCGCGTCGTGAGGGTGTCTGGCAGGGCACCGCCGCACGTTCAGAATCACCGCACGTTCAGAAGGGTGGGGGCTCGGGATCGGTCGAGCGATGTCGGGTCGACCGATCCCGAGGTGGGGGCGCGAGCGACGTGTCTCGGACGCCGTCGAGCCAGTCCCTTGGGTAGGTCTCGTAGGTGCGACCGGCCTTGGTGCGCCAGCGAACCCGGTCGCCCTCGCGGCGGACGAGCCAGTGGCCGTTCGTGTGCAGGTTGTGGTGGGGACGGTGCTTGCTCGTGAGGTTCGTGACCTCGGTCGGGCCGTGCGGCCAAGGGACGTCATGGTCGAGGTCGCACCGAGCGGCCGGCACGGTGCACCCCGGCGCGCGGCACGTCCCGTCGACGGCCTCGACATGCGCTCGCATCGCCGGGGTCGGCCGGTAGGCCTGCGTCTCGAGGTGCACGGCAGCGCCGGTGTCCGCATCGACGGCCAGCCGACGCCACTCCGAGCCGTCGTTGAGCATGATCTGGCGGGCGTGGTCGGCCGTCACCCAGCCGTGGCCCGGGACCTCGCAGGGGGTGTCGGTGAGCCCGACGGCCGTCGTGAACGGGACCACGAGCGTCACCGCCGCCGCCGGCCGACGGCCCAGATGCGTGAACCACTCACTGCCGGCACGGCATCCGTCATCATCAACGCCAGTCGCGCCGGTCGCGCCGGTCATCGACGGGTCGGTGCCGACGGGCGTGGGCCAGCCGAACATTAGGGTGTCGGTGATGACGTCGGCGCGCAGCGAGTCGAGATCGCGCGGGTCGCCCTGGGCCCGAGCGGCCCGGGCGACGGCATCGGCTCGCTCCATTGCGGCGATGATCTTGTCGGCGTCGTTGACGACGGTGAGCACGCCGAGGCCCTCGTGGTCGATCTGCGCGTGGGCGCCTCGATGACGTCGGGCGGCGCGTCGGCGCTCGCCGGCCTCGCGGTCGGCGGTCAGGCACGCGCGCGTGAGCCGTTGGCGGAAGAGGCTGGGGGAGGGTGGAGCGCCGTCCTTGAACCGGAGCACGGAGTCGACGATGCCCGGCCCGCACTCGGACGGCAGTGCGGCGATCTCAGCCTGGATCGTGCACGCGCGGTAGAGCGTGAGCGCGCCGTGCTGCAGGCGACCGCGGAGGGCGGCAGCCCCAGGAGTGCCGGCGGTGGCCAGGTCGAGCCGACTCCGCACCTCGTGGGTGCCGAGCCCGGTGGCCGTGCACACCTCCATCGCAGTCAGCTGGTCGGGGTCGATCCAGCCCGCAGGACGCGGCCGGTCGAGGTCGGCGAAGCGCGCCAGCTCGTCCGCCTCGATCGTCGAGCGAAGCCGAGCCATGGCCTCCAGGGCGACCGCGTCCAGCACCGCCTTGCAGCGCTCGACGGACTCGACGACCCTGAGGTCCGCATCGGCCAGCGTCTCGAGCTCCGTCCGCGACTGGCCGTCCTGCGCCGTCGTGAGATCGTCGGCGACGGCCTCGACCAGCTCGCCGACGAGCGCCGGCAGAACCTGCGTGAGCACCGCCTCGGCCACGTGCTTTCGAAGCGTGCGCTCGAGACGTGGCAGGTCGCGCTGGCGGACGGGCACTCGGGTCTCGACCCTCGATCGATAGAGGGTCGCGAGACGGTCGAGGTCGACGACGGCATCGGAAGCCTGGGCAAGGTCGGTCGAGGGATGACTCCTCACTGCCGCCGCGCCGTCCATACCCCAGTAGAACACCTGTTCGACTCGCTGGTCAAGGGGTGGAGTAGCCCAGTCTCGTTGTCCGGCAGCATAATTGGCATCGCCGGATCATGCGCACTGTCATGCCGCGGCCATCGATGACCAGCCCCAGCTGTCGGCCCCCTTGTGCGTGTGCACCTCCGGGAGGAACGTGCGGGGATGAATGTCGACCTGCACCAGCTGTTCGCTCACGCCGCCGCCGAAGGGGCACGGCACCGCGCTACCGTCGCAGACCGGCCGGTGCAGCCGTCGGCCGATCGCGCCGCACTGGCGGCAGCGTTCGGCGGCCCGCTACCAGCGAGGAGAGCCGATCCCACCCGTGTCGTCGACGAGCTGATCGTCGCCGCGCGCCCAGGCCTCATGGGCACCGTCGGTCCACGTTTCTTCGGCTTCGTCATCGGGGGAGCGTCAGCGGCAGCCACGGCCGCTGACCTGCTTGCAGCGGGCTGGGACCAGTGCGCCTACAACGAGGTCCTCTCACCCGCCGCGGCGGCGGCCGAGCGGGCGGCCGGAGGCTGGGCCAAGCACCTCTTGGGAGTGCCCGAGTCCGCCTCGGTGGGTTTCGTCACCGGTGCCCAGGCCGCGAACACCGTGGGCCTCGCGGTCGGACGGCAGCGGGTGCTCGCCGATGTCGGGTGGGACGTCGCGCGGGACGGTCTCTTCGGTGCTCCCAGGATCGCCATCGTCGCGAGTGAGGAACGGCATGCCACGATCGACCGGGCCGCTCGGCTGCTCGGGTTCGGCACGGGCAGCATCGAGCCCGTCGCCGCCACGCCGCAGGGCGCCATCGACGTCGACCGTCTCCGAATCGCCCTCGAGTCCGTCGGCAGCCGGCCGGTGATCGTCTGCCTGCAGGCGGGCAACGTCAACACGGGGGCGTGCGACGACCTCAGGACCGCAACGACGATGGCGCACGAGCACGGCGCATACGTCCACGTCGACGGTGCCTTCGGACTCTGGGCGGCCGCGAGCCCCCGGACCGCCCATCTCGTCGACGGGGTCGAGCTCGCCGACTCGTGGGGCACGGACGCCCACAAGTGGCTCAACGTCCCCTATGACTGCGGACTCGCCTTCTGTGCCGACGCGGACCTGCACGCAGCCACGATGTCGTACGCGGCGGCATACCTCACCGGATCGGGCGCGGAGTCCGACCACGTCCTCGGCGACCTGACGCCCGAGTCATCCAGACGGGCAAGGGGTTTCGCGGTCTGGGCCGCCCTGCGCGAGCTCGGCACCGAGGGTGTGGCCGAGCTCGTCGAGCGATCCTGCGCCTTGGCGCTGTGCATGGCCCAGCGCCTCGCAGTCGGCGGTGCCACCGTGCACAACGACGTCGTGCTCAACCAGGTCCTCGTCAGCATCGGCGATCCCAGTCGCACGGACGCGATCGTCGATGCCGTCCGGCGTGACGGCACGTGCTGGGTCGGCGCCACGACCTGGCACGGTCAGCGGCTCATCCGCGTCTCGGTGTCCAACGCCACGACCAGCGAGCACGACATCGACATCTCCGCCGATGCCATCCTGCGTGCCGCCGGAGCCGTGTCCCCAGCGGATGTCCAGCAGAATCCCAGCCCCTCCTGACCGATTCTTGACCCGTGCATCCGTAGCCGCCCGGTCCTCCGACTCGTTGGACCCGACGAGCGAGGTCCTCGTGCCCTCTCTCGACGGTCCTCGGACCGGACACCTCGGGGGTGTCATCCTCTTCGGATCAAGGAGCTGCACCCATGCTGCCGACCATTCCCTCGCGGGCCCGCCCCCGCTTCCGCGCCGGCGACCGGGGCAGAGCCGTCCCGCTCATCGCTGCCGCGGGCCTCGTCGCCGCCCTGGGGGTGGCCGCCCCCGCGCTCGCCGCCACACCGACCGGGGGAGCCGTCACCGACACGAGCACCAGCGTCCGGTGGACCGCCGGCCCCTTCATCGCCCCCAACGTCACCGGGACGACGGGCGACGTGACGTGCGGGCCCGGGCTCTGCGACGACTTCGCGCTGCACGTGTCGACCCCGAGCGGCTACGGGGACACCCACCAGCTGACGGTCAAGGTGGGCTGGGCCAATCCTGCTGCCGACTTCGACATCTACCTGCTCGACCAGAACGGCTCGGTCGTGGCGTCGTCCGCCTCGAGCGCGGACCCCGAGACCCTCGTCGTGGCACCGACCAGCGGCGACTACACGGTGAGGGTCGTGCCGTATGCCCCGCTCGGTGAGTCCGTCACGGGCACGGCGACCCTGACCGACGTCCCGGCCAACCCCGCGCCGAGCGCAGCCACGCCGCCGACCTACAGCCAGTACGGCGCACCCCAGTCGTTCGGGCGCGCGCACGACGCGGGCGAGCCGTCGATCGGCAGCAGCCACACGACCGGTTCGACGTTCTACCAGGCCCTCTACGACACGTACGGGGCGACGTGGGACGACAGCGTCACGCCGTCCGCGGTGACGTGGTCCGACGTGTCCGCGAAGCCGGCCAACGGCTGCGCCACGGGCGGATCGACGTCGCTCGACCCGATCGGCTTCACCGACCGGGCGACCGGACGCGTCTTCGAGAGCCAGCTCGCCGGCAAGACCTCGCTCATGTGCTACTCCGACGACGAGGGCGCCACGTGGTCGCCCAGCCAGGGCGGCGGCCTCAACTCGGGTGTCGACCACCAGACCGTGGGTGGAGGTCCCTACTCGCCGAACGGCGTCGGTGCGCTGCCGACGTCGAGCTACCCGAACGCCGTCTACTACTGCAGCCAGGACATAGCCGACGCCAACTGCGCCTCGAGCCATGACGGCGGGGTCACCTTCGGACCCGCCATCCCGATGTACTCGCTCCTCGACTGCGGTGGCCTGCACGGTCACGTCAAGGTGGCCCCGGACGACGGCACGGTCTATGTCCCCAACAAGTCGTGCGGAGGCAACCAGGCGGTCGCGGTCTCCGAGGACGGCGGCACGACGTGGTCGGTCCGCAAGGACCCGGCCAGCACCGCGGGCGACTCCGACCCCAGCGTCGGGATCGGCTCCAAGGGCACGGTCTACATGAGTTACCAGGCCGCGGACGGGACCCCCCGCATCGCCGTGAGCCGCGACAAGGGCAAGACGTGGACCGACGACCAGAACGTCGGCGCGGGCCTCGGGGTGCACAACACCGTCTTCCCCGCTGTCGTGGCCGGTGACGACGACCGCGCCTCGTTCGCCTTCATCGGCACGACCACCGCCGGGAACTACCAGGACGCCACGACCTTCAAGGGTGACTGGCACCTCTACGTCGCGACGACGTACGACGGCGGCAAGAGCTGGGTCACCGTCGACACGACGCCCAGCGACCCCGTCCAGCGTGGCTCCATCTGCACGGGTGGCACCACGTGTGGCAACGACCGCAACCTCCTCGACTTCATGGACGTCACGGTCGACCGGACCGGCCGGGTCGAGGTCGGGTATGCCGACGGGTGCACCGGTGCCTGCGCGCAGCCGGGCGGCGCCCAGAACTTCGATGCCTATGCGACCATCGCGCGCCAGCAGGCGGGCAACACGTTGTATGCCGCCTACGACGCCCTGCCGAACATCACCCCGACCTCCGTGTCCGTCACGAAGGCCGGCGGCCTCTATGCCGCGTCGACGACCGTCGCCAACCCCGGCAAGGCCGCCGCCGGGGCCGTCACGACGCGACTCCGCGTCGACGGCGTCGACGTCGCCACCTCGTCGCCGGTCGACGTCCAGCCCGGCCGCTCGGCGGCCGTCACGTTCCCGGGCGTCCGTCTCGGCAAGGGCACGCACGTCGTCGCCGTCGTCGTCGACCCGGACGGACGCATCCGGGAGTCCGACGAGGCCGACAACGAGCGTCAGCTCCAGGTGACGAGATGAGACGGCTCAACCAGCGGTCGGGACCTCGCGTCGCCCTCGCCGCCGGGGCGCTCGTCACGGCGCTCGTCCTCGCCGGCTGCGAGAACGACGAGCTGGAGTCGGCGATGGCGGCGCAGCCTAGCTCGACCAGTGCGGCCCTCGTCTGCGCGAAGGACGCCAAGCCGGTGACGGTGCCGGCGTCGTTCCCCGCGAGCGCGGTCGTGCCGGAGGGGTACGTCGTCACGGGCGTCGAGGCCCGCAGCGCCGGTCGCACGGTCGTCACCGCGGTGTCGCCCAAGCCGTTCAAGCAGACGCTCGCCGACATGCAGACCGCCTACTCGACCCGTGGCTGGTCGGCGTCCGAGGGTGAGGTGGAGGAGCGGGACGCCGAGTCCAACTTCGACGGCAACGGGCTCCGCGGCCGGTGGGCCATCCGCGAGATCCCCGACTGCACCGACAACACGTCGGTGAATGTGCTGATCGGCACCTGACACCAGGTCGGCGGCGGGGGGCCCGCCCGCCGCCGACCTGTCTGAGCAGTCACAACTCCCTGCCGACGCACGCCCGACGCGGGACGATGGGAGTGGCCGGAGCATGCGGCCCCGACCGCCGTGGAAGGGGAGAGCGATGAGCGCCGCAGTCAGCTCGACGAACGAGTCAACCCGCGAGTCGACCGACGAGACGATGGATGCCGGCATCGTCGTGGGCTACGACGGGTCACCGGGAGCACGCCTCGCCCTCGACTGGGCCGTCGAGACCGCGAAGCGTGACGACCGCCAGCTGACGCTGCTGCACTGCGTCGGGCTGACGATGACGCCGACGTTCCGCGCCTACGACCCCGGGGTCCAGGCGCACGCGTACGACGAGATGTCGCGAGGCGTCCTGGCGGAGGCCATCGACATCGCCACGAAGACACTGGACCGCAAGGACGTCCACCCGCTGAGCGTCATCGGCGGCGCCGCCGCCGAGCTCGTCGGCATCTCGTCCAGGGCCGACCTCGTCGTCACCGGGTCACGCGGCCACGGGGCGGTTTCCGGTGGCCTGCTGGGCTCGACGGCGTATGCCGTCACGGCCCACGCCCACTGTCCCGCGGTCGTGGTCCGTGGGTCCTCCGTGATCCACGCGGGTCCGTCGCATCCTGTCGTCGTCGCCTTCGACGACTCCAAGAACTCCCAGAAGGCGCTCGAGACCGCCGTGCAGATCGCCACGGCCGCGGAGGCGTCGCTGCACATCGTCGCCGTCGACAACGTGGGTGGCCTCGAGGCGTGGCCGGAGACCGACACGATCCTGGGTCGCGAGGAGATGATCGACCAGATGCACCTCCACGTCGGCCAGCTGTTGCGCGACGTCGCGGAGGACGCGCGACGTGCCCACCCGGGGCTCGACGTGCAGACCACCGTCCTCGGTGGCGGGGCCGGTGCAGCAGTCGCGGCCTACGCCGTGGACGTGAGGGCCGGCCTCATCGTCATGGGTTCTCGCGGTCACGGGGGCTTCACCGGAATGCTGCTCGGCTCGGTCAGTCACCGGGTCGTCCACGACGCGCCGTGCCCCGTCATGGTGATCCGCTGACGCGGCAGATGACTCGACGTCACTGGTGGTCAAGGGAACTCGCATCCAGGATGTCGGACCAGCCTGCGGCCAGATCGTCGTGGGGCTACGACGGGTCCCCAGCCTCGCAGTGTCGCTGGTCTGGGCCGCGGCGGTCTCTCGCGCTCTCGACGACAGCCTGAAGATCGTCCATGCCGTCGAGCTGGACCTGGTGCCGAGCCGGCGCGGCTACGCGTTGCGCCCGCTGAGCCCCTCGCTGGAGATGGTGGCCCGGACGATCGTCGGCGGTCCGTCGACCTGGCCCGGCCCAGCGCTTGCCCGAGGGCGGGTGCGTGCGGTCCATGCCGTCGGCGGGCCGGCGCCCGCGCTGGTCGATGCATCGATGTCCGCCGAGCTCGTCGTGCTGGGGACCCGCGGCCGGGGAAGTGCCCGCACCGCGCTCATCGGCTCCGTCTCCTACGCGGTCGTCGCCCATGCGTACTGCCCCGTCGTCGTCCTGCACGACCTCGGCCGCTTCGCGTCCTTCGCGAGCGGTGACGCGCGGATCCCGGGTCCGCGCGGCGAGGTCGTCTGCGCCATCGCCGGCGGGGACGGGGAGGAGCACGCTGGGCGCGTAGAGCGAATCGTGTCCGCCGCGGCCCGCATCGCTGTCGCCTGCAGTGCGTCGCTGCGGCTCGTCACGGCCACACGTGGGGGCGTCAGTGATGCTGCGAGACAGAGGATTCCGTATGCCATCGCCTCCCTGACATCACAGCACCCCGCGCTCGTGGTCACTGTCGAGATCCTCACCGGCGACCCGGTCTCGGCCCTGGCGGAGGCCACGGGACATTCCGAACTGCTCGTCGTCGGTGCGCCACTCCGAGAGGCGCCCGCTGCCGTGCTGTCCGAGCAGTCTTCCTACCAGCTCATCCGCGACGCGACCTGCCCGGTCATGCTCGTGCCCTGATCGGGTTCCGGACGAACCGAACCAGGGCGCGGTGGGTCCCGGGCCCGAATCGGTGCAATTCGCAGAGGATTCGGGTCCCGGGACCGGGCCACACGGCATACGGTCTCGTGAGAGGCGACGCAGGCGTCAGCCCGAGGGCGGGCGCTGGAAGCCGGGGCGCCCGGCGGTGCCGGCGGCGCGTTCGACCGAGCGGCCGAAGCTGATGGCGGCCGCCCCGAGCGGGCTCGACCCGCGGCCGCCGAGCGCGGGTGGCACGACGACGACCGGGCAGTGCGCTGCGCGCACGAGACGGCTGCCGAGCCAGCGGGCGCCGACCTCGGTGGAGTGACCGGCGTCGATGACGACGAGGTCGGCGCCGCGGCTCTCCTCGACGAGGACGGCACGACGCTTGCCCGCCACGACGCGCGTCTCCACGAGGTGGTCGCGGCCGAGGACGTGCGCGACGTCCTCGGCCAGGCGTGACTGTTCGGCAGAGAGGGCGCTGTCGTCGGAGACGACCGACGGCACGCGGCCGCCGGTCGCCGTCTCGGGTGCGTGCGGGCGCCAGGCCCGGACGGCCACGACGCGTCCACCGCGCGCCGCGGCCTGCTCGACGGCCCATCGAAGGGCACCGGGGGAGCCACTCGTGGGGCTCACGCCGACGACGATCGTGTGCTGGCGCCCGAGGTCCGCGACGTTCATGCCGCGGCCCCCGACTCCTCCGAGACCTTGCTCAGCGGGTCGGCGACGTCCTCGAGGGACTTCTGCTCCGCGTCGATCCCGATCGCCAGGGCCACGGCCCCACCGATGATCATGATGACCGCACCGGCGACGTAGCCCCACGTGAGCGGGCCGCGGTCCTTGCCGTCGCCGATGAGTGCGCCGTAGAGCACGGGTGCGACGGCGCCGGCGCACTGGGCGACGACGAAGAAGTAGCTGATCGCCTGGCCGCGCACCTCGATCGGGAAGATCTCGCTCACGGTGAGGTAGGCGGCGGAGGCTCCAGCCGAGGCGAAGAAGAACGAGACGCACCAGAAGATCGTGTGCGTCGTCGCGGTGAGGATCTCGGCGTGGAAGGCCCAGGCCGACACGAGCAGGACGAGCCCCGCGATCGTGTAGGTGCTGAAGATCATCTTGCGACGCCCGATGGTGTCGAAGAGATGACCGAGGAGCAGCGGTCCCATCAGGTTGCCGGCCGCGAACGGCAGGAAGTAGAGCGAGGTCTGGGCCTTGCTGATGCCGTAGAAGTTCGTCAGCACCAACGCGTACGTGAAGAAGATCGCGTTGTAGAGGAAGCTCTGCGTCACCATCATCGTCAGGCCGAGCACCGTGCGTCGTCCGTAGCGCCGCACGAACACGTCCCACAGCACCTTCGGCCCCATGCGGTCCTCGGGCTTGACGAGGATGGCCTTGCTGTCGTCGACCTCCGGGATCTCGCCACCCTCGCGACGCACCCGCTCCTCGATCTCGTCGACCGTGCGCTCGGCCTCCTCCCCGCGACCGTGGGTGAGCAGCCAGCGCGGGCTCTCCGGGATGTGCCGGCGCAGCCAGATGATCGACAGGCCGAGGATCGGGCCGATGAAGAACGCCAGGCGCCAGCCGACGTTCTCGGCGACGTTGTCGGGGTTGAGCAGGTAGAGGTTCGCGAGCGCTCCGAAGAACGCGCCGAACCAGTACGTCCCGTTGATCGCGATGTCGACGCGACCGCGGAAGCGCGCGGGGATCAGCTCGTCGATGGCCGAGTTGATCGCGGTGTACTCACCGCCGATGCCCATACCGGCGACGAAGCGGCAGACCCACAGGAACCACATGTTCGGTGAGAGGCCGGCCAGGCCTGATCCGATCAGGTAGATGACCAGCGTCATGATGAACAGCTTGCGGCGCCCGAGCCGGTCGGTCAGGCGACCGAACGTCAGCGCTCCGACCACCTGGCCGACGAGGTAGACCGTGCCCGTCAGCCCCACCTGCGTGGCGGACATGCCGAGCGTCTTCTGGAACCCCGACTCCGACACGATCTGGATCTCGAGTCCGTCGAGGATCCACGACACCCCGAGCCCGAGAACGACCGACCAGTGGAACTTCGTCCACGGGAGCCGGTCCATACGGGCGGGCACCAGACTCCTGATGGCACCGTCCGTGCGTTGTGCGACAGCCTCGCTCATCCCCATCTCCTTCGATCCGAATCGCTGTGAACCGTCGGGTCAGGGCGCGCGGCGCCGCGTCCTCACCGCCGGAGTCCTACCCCATGGCCCGGCACGACGAACGTGCTTCGTGTCGGTTTGCCCCGGTGCCCTCCCGAGTGCGTATGCCGTCGGGTGGTCACAGGCCGTCCCGCTGGGTACGTCAGGGTGGCGGGGGCACAGGCGCCCTCCCTCGACAGCGCAGGAGGAACGACATGCCGGCCAGGAAGCCAACGAGCGGAAGCACGGACCTGCCCTCGACCCTCGAGCGGTCGTCGAAGAAGGCGCAGGAGACGTGGCTCGCGACGCACGACGCCGCGGTGGAGCAGTACGGCGAGGGCGAGCGAGCCCACCGCACGGCGTTCGCCTCGCTCAAGCACTCCTTCGAGAAGGTCGGCGACCACTGGGAGGAGAAGGCCGAGAAGGGACCGAGCGACCGCCAGGCCGAACGCCGCGGTGCCGAGGCGAGGGCCCACCGCGACGACGGGGACTCGGCTGGCGGGGTCGACGCCAACGCCTCGAAGCGACACCTCTACGACATCGCCAAGCGCCTCGAGGTGTCGGGGCGCTCCACCATGAGCAAGGCCGAGCTCGTCGAGGCGATCCAGCGCGCCAACGACCGCGCCACGGCCGCCGCCCGGGACTCGACCTGACGAGTCCTCGACTCGAGTCCTCCACTCGCACGGGAGAATTCGCTCGCGTAAGCCCCAAACGCCCGAATCGTTCCCAGCGATCGTCGAGCGGACTCTCAGGCTCCTGAGAAGGCCGGTGCCGACGACCCGACAGCCCTAGCGTGGACAACTGGGCCGCCACAGGAGTCGGCCCGGAGCGGTGGGACGCACACGCCGCCACCGCGGAGGAGAGCACCATGTCCGTGTCACGAAGGGGTGGATCTCGGGGGACTGCAGTACTCGGGGCGGTCGCGGTCGTCGCGGCCGCCGCACTCGCGACGGGGGTGGCGTCGGCCGACGCCTCCACGACCGGCGCGAGCTCGACCTATCTGGTCGTCTACAAGGAGAAGACCTCCACGAGCGGCGCGGGCAGCGCCGTCGCCGCAGCGGGCGGTCAGGTCGTCGCGACCTACGCCCCCATCAGCGTCGTCGTCGCGCGGTCGGCCAGCCCTGACTTCGCCGCGAAGATGCGTCGGGCCACGGGTGTCGAGGGCGCCGTCGCCACGACGAGGTTCGCCAGCGCCGTCGACGGCGGAGCGGTCTCGGCCGACACCGCAGCCGCGACCACGACCCAGACCACCGCGAACGGGGCAGGACTCCCGGGCCTCAACGACTCGCTGTCGGGGTTGCAGTGGGACATGACCCAGATCAAGGTCGGCGAGGCACACGCCATCAGCACCGGTGACCCCTCGATCCTCGTGGGAGACATCGACACCGGCCTCGACTACACGCACCCGGACCTCGCGCCGAACGTCGACTCCGCCGCGAGCGCCAACTGCGTCAGCGGGGCCCCCGTGCCCGGCGCGGTGGCGGCCGCCGACGACAACGGTCACGGCACGCACACGGCCGGCACGATCGCCGCAGCTGCGAACGGCATCGGCATCGTCGGGGTGGCACCGAGCGTGAAGATCGCCGGCATCAAGGCCGGCAACGCCGACGGCTTCTTCTTCCCCGAGGCCGTCGTCTGCTCCTTCATGTGGGCGGCCGACCACGGCGTCGACGTGACGAACAACAGCTACTTCGCCGACCCGTGGCTCTTCAACTGCCGCAACGACGCCGAGCAGCGGGCCATCTGGACCGCCGAGCGTCGCGCCATCAAGTACGCCCAGAACAAGGGTGTGCTCGTCGTCGCGGCCGCGGGCAACCAGGCTGACGACCTGTCGCACCCGACCCAGGACGCGACGAGTCCCGACGACACGAACCCGGTGCTCCGGACGATCAGCAACGCGTGTGCCTTCGTCCCGACCGAGGTGCCGGGCGTCGTGGGCGTCAGCGCCACGGGCAACAAGCAGATGAAGTCGTTCTACTCGTCCTACGGCATCTCGGCGGTCGACGTCGCGGCGCCGGGCGGCGACTCCATCCTGCAGCTGACGCCCGCCGCTCCCAACGGCCGGGTGCTCTCGACCTGGCCCGCGGCGCTGCTCACGGTGACGTGCCTGCCGGCACGTCGACTCGTCGATGCGAGTGGCGCGACGTACTGCTACCAGCAGGGCACGTCGATGGCCTCCCCGCACGCCGCCGGCGTGGCCGCGCTCATCGCGAGTGTCACCGGCGACACCGGTGGTGCGCTCGCAGCCGATCTGCAGCGTGCGACGAACCCGATCGCGTGCCCCGCGGACGTCTCGCCGTACGCCTTCTTCCCGGGCGTCGACGACGGCGCGGCGCAGCGGTGTCAGGGCGGCCGCGGCCAGAACGGCTGGTTCGGCGCTGGGGAAGTGGACGCGCTCAAGGCCGTCGGCTGACCCACCACGCAGTCCGCCGGGCCGGGTCGCTCGACCCGGCCCGGCGGCATACGCCATCGGGGACGACTGCCCTGTCTGAGTGGTCACAAAGGACCTGCGGCCTCTTGGCCGGGCGGGACGATGGAGGTGGACGGAGCAGAGGCCCGGCCATGTGAACGAGAGAAGGGGAGCACCATGAACGGCCAGGTGCGGACCACGAACGGGATCGTCGTCGCCTACGACGGTTCGGCATCATCACAGCTCGCGCTCGAGTGGGCCGCGGAGACGGCTCGGCAGCAGGGCAAGCACCTGACCCTGGTGCACAACGTCAACCTGGCCGCCACCCCCGCGTTCCCGGCGATGGACCTCTCCGAGATCGAGCCCTCGCTCGAGCACGCCGCCAAGGCGATCGTCGACGAGGGTGCGGTCCGCGCCGGCGCCACGCTCGACGCCTCCCAGGTGACGACGCAGTACTGGCTCGGCAGCGCCGCCGCCCAGCTCGTCGAGATGTCGAAGGACGCCGCCATGGTCGTCGTCGGCAGCCGCGGGCGTGGACGCATCCTGGCCGGGCTGCTCGGTTCTACGTCGTATGCCGTCGCCGCGCACGCGCACTGCCCCGTCGTCGTCGTCCGCGGACCGGAGGGCAAGACCCCCGACGACGTGCCGATGCCGCCCCGTCCCGGGCGCGGGCACGACGTGGTCGTCGGCATCGACGACTCGGACGCCGCGATGCGGGCGGTCGACGCGGCCGTCGAGGTCGCCGAGCGCGAGGGGGCCGTGCTGCACATCGTGCGCGTCGCGCACTCGCCGTCGATGGAGGCCTGGACGTACGTCGAGACCGCCAAGGGCGGGACGGAGGAGACACACGCGATCCGCGACAACGCCGAGCAGTCGGTGCTGCGCGCGGCCGAGCGCGTGCGGGCGCTGCACCCGAAGGTCATCGTCACGACGGAGGTGCTCTACGGAGACCCGGGCCAGTCACTCGCCGACCTGGGCGCGACGGCAGGGATGATCGTCGTCGGCTCACGGGGGCACGGCGGGTTCACGGGCATGCTGCTCGGGTCGGTCAGCCACCGCGCCATCCACGACGCGGCCTGCCCCGTCATGGTCGTCCGCTGACCGTCCGCGACGGCGTCGAGCGTCCGCGACGGCGTCGTCGGCGCCTGACCCCTCGGCCCGGGCGCCGGGCTCAGGCGTCGAGGGCCTGCGCGAAACGGCCGAGGGCGTCGTCCCAGCGGGACTTGTCGCCGGCGCCGTCCTCGGCGATGCCCTGACCCTCGTGGTAGAGGTCGACGCGCGTGCCCTCACCGTCCGGTTTGAGCTGCAGGTCGACGATGCTGAGCGGGCCGTCCGCATGGGGGTGCCACGACACGCGTACCTGCTCCATCGGGTGGTAGCTGCGCACGACGCCATGGGGACCGTCGGAGCTGTGCCACGACTCGCCCTTGTTGCCGAGCGTGACGCCGGGGCCGAGGAGCGCCTCGGTGCCTCGGGCGCTGATGAGGTGCTGCCACACCCGGTCGACGGGCGCGCCGACGGTCAGGCTCGAGTGCACGCCCGCGGGAGATCCTTCGAGCTCGGCATCCTCCGCGTTCTCGGGGATCGACTGCGTTGAACTGCTCATGGGCACCTCCGGGTCGTACGGACCGGCCCCCTGATGGGGCCGGACCCACCACTGACAGTCGACCAAAGACTGGCCCGGAAGACAATGGGTGAAGGCCCCCACTTCGGTCCGCTTCGGTCCTAGCCTCGGGGGCATGATCGACCACTTCTTCGTCAACTGCTCCGACCTCGAGGCCAGCGCCCGCTTCTACGACGCGGTGCTCGGCGTCCTCGGCTACACCCGACAGATGGACGTCGGCGTGGCCATCGGCTACGGCACCGAGGGGCACCCGGACTTCTGGATCAGCCGATGGCAGGGGACCGAGCCCAACCGCGAGATGCACTGCGCGTTCCAGGCGGACGGCGTCGACGCGGTGCGGGCCTTCCACGCCACGGCGCTCGAGCTCGGCGCCGAGTCGCTGCACGAGCCGCGCCTGTGGCCGGAGTACCACCCCGGCTACTACGGCGCGTTCGTGCGCGACCCCGACGGCAACAACGTCGAGGCGGTCTTCCACGCAGCCGCGCCGGACGCCTGAGGCGCCGTCGCCGCGCGGTCAGCCGGTGAAGCCGGCGCGGCGCAAGGCGTCGGCCATGGCGCCGTCGGCAGGAGCCTCTTTGCGGGGGCGGTTGCCCTGGCCCGTCTGGCTCCGACCACGGCCCTGGCCGCCGCGGCCCTGACCACCGCGCTGCTGGCCTCCCTGCCCCTGACCCGTTCGCTCCTTGGGGGCGCCGGGGGTCACCTCGTCGTCGAGGCGCAGGGTCAGCGAGATCCGCTTGCGGGGCACGTCGACGTCGAGGACCTTGACCATGACGACGTCGCCGGACTTCACGACGTCGTGCGGGTCGCGCACGAAGCTCTTGGAGAGCGCCGAGACGTGGGCCAGGCCGTCCTGGTGGACACCGATGTCGATGAACGCACCGAACGCCGCGACGTTGGTCACGACGCCCTCGAGCGTCATCCCTGGCCTGAGGTGCTTGATCTCCTCGACGCCGTCCTTGAAGGTCGCCGTCCTGAAGGTCGGTCGCGGGTCGCGCCCGGGCTTGTCGAGCTCGCTGATGATGTCGGTGACGGTCGGCAGGCCGAAGCTGTCGTCGACGTAGTCGGCAGGACGGATTGCTTGCAGCGCAACGGTGTTGCCGATGAGCGAGGTCAGCTTCTGCCCGGTCGACTCGAGCATGCGTCGGACGACGGGGTAGGCCTCGGGGTGCACGGCCGACGCGTCCAGCGGGTCGTCGCCGCCCGGGATCCGGAGGAAGCCGGCCGCCTGCTCGAACGCCTTCGGCCCGAGGCGCGGCACGTCCTTGAGAGCCTTGCGCGTGCGGAACGGGCCAGTCGCGTCACGGTGGGCGACAATGCTCTCGGCGAGACCGGGGGTGATGCCCGAGACGCGGGTGAGCAGGGGAGCCGACGCCGTGTTGACGTCGACGCCGACGGCGTTGACGCAGTCCTCGACGACCGCGTCGAGCGAGCGCGAGAGGGCCGTCTGGCTGATGTCGTGCTGGTACTGACCGACGCCGATCGACTTCGGGTCGATCTTGACGAGCTCGGCGAGTGGGTCCTGCAGGCGCCGCGCGATCGACACGGCGCCGCGCAGCGACACGTCCATGCCGGGCAGCTCCTGCGACGCGAACGCCGACGCCGAGTAGACCGAGGCACCGGCCTCGGAGACGACGGCCGACGTCAGCTTCAGCTCGGGGTGCGCCTTGATGAGGTCGGCGGCGAGGCGATCGGTCTCGCGCGACGCGGTGCCGTTGCCGATGGCGATGAGGTCGACCGAGTGCTCCTTCGCGAGCCGTGCGAGGGTCGCGAGCGAGCGGTCCCACTGGTGCTGCGGGACATGGGGGTAGATGACCTCGGTCGCGACGACGCGGCCGGTCCCGTCCACGACGGCGACCTTGACGCCGGTGCGGAAGCCCGGGTCGAGACCCATCGTGGCCCGCGCACCGGCGGGAGCAGCGAGCAGCAGGTCGCGCAGGTTGGCCGCGAAGACGCGTACGGCCTCGTCCTCGGCCGCTCGGCGCAGCTGCATCCGGGCGTCGATGCCGAGGTGGACGAGGATCTTCGTGCGCCAGGCCCAACGGACGGTGTCGGCGAGCCACTGGTCGGCGGGGCGCCCGGTGTTCTCGATGCCGAATCGCCGAGCGATGGCGCGTTCGTATGCCGTCGGGCCGGGCGGCTGCTCGGCCGCTGGGTCCTCGGGGTTGATCTCGAGCGAGAGGACGTCCTCCTTCTCGCCGCGGAAGAGGGCGAGGATGCGGTGCGAGGGCAGTTTGGCGAGGGGCTCGGCGAAGTCGAAGTAGTCGGAGAACTTCGCGCCCTCCTCCTCCTTGCCGGAGCGGACACGCGAGCCGACGTGGCCCTGCTTCCAGACGCGCTCGCGCAGGTCACCGATGAGGTCTGCGTCCTCGGCGAAGCGCTCGACGAGGATCGCGCGGGCGCCGTCGAGAGCGGCGGCGGCGTCGGCGACCTCACGGTCGGCATCGACGAAACGCGTTGCGGCGGTGGCGGGGTCGGTGCCGGGGTCGCCGAGCAGCAGCTCGGCGAGGGGCTCGAGTCCTGCCTCGCGGGCGACCTGCGCCTTGGTGCGGCGCTTCGGCTTGAACGGGAGGTAGATGTCCTCGAGGCGCGCCTTGGTCTCCGCGGCGAGGATCTGCGCGCGCAGGGTGTCGTCGAGCTTGCCCTGCTCCTCGACGGAGGCGAGCACGGCAGCGCGTCGCTCCTCGAGCTCGCGGAGGTAGCCGAGACGCTCCTCGAGCGTGCGCAGCTGGGCGTCGTCGAGGCCGCCCGTGACCTCCTTGCGGTAGCGCGCCACGAAGGGCACCGTCGAGCCGCCGTCGAGCAGGCCCACGGCCGCGGCCACCTGTCCGTCGCGGACACCGAGCTCCTCTGCGATGCGACGTTCGATGGACGGCACCTTCACCTGCACGCTCACGGGGGCTGAACTCCTAGACGTCGACGACACACCGGGGCCACGCATTCTGCCGTGCGAGCCTGATCGCCCCTCGGGCGGGCCTCACGGACGGCCCTGCTCGTGACGAGGGGCGGGGGTGGCAGTCGCGCCTCGTTCTCTCTCGGGGATGGGCCAGCGGGGCGTCGCCGCCGCGCCGCGGCGTCGCTCGTACCAGTCGACGGCGCGGAGCACCCCGAGGTCGTCGAAGCGTCGCCCGGACACCTGCAGGCCGATGGTGCGCCCGTCTGGGGTGAAACCGCAGTTCACCGAGGCCGCGGGCTGACCGGACATGTTGTAGGGCACGGTGAAGCCGATGTGCGCCATGCCTTCGTCGTTGTCGCCCCACGGCATCGGCCACCCTGCAGGAAACGCCGTCATCGGTGCGACGGGGGAGAGCACGAGGTCGAAAGGCTCGGTGGCGGCGATCGTGGCCTGCTGGAGGGACATGATGCTCGCGTAGTCGCGCATGACCGACGGCCCGTCGGCGCCGCGTACGGCGAGCACCCACCGCCGGATGAACGGGAGCACCCGCGCGCGGGCCTCCGGTGTCAGGGCGTCGAAGTCGGTGAGCGAACGCATCCGCCAGAACTCGTCGAGATCCCGCAGCATCCTCGGCGCCATGAACGGGGCCAGGGGCACCACCTCCGCCCCGGAATCGGCGAAGAGGGCGGCGGCGGCCTCGACCGCGTGCGCCACGACAGGGTCGACCGGCAGCCCGCACCCGGCATCGAGCAGCAGACCGATGCGCAGAGGGGAGACGTCGAGGGCGTCGTGGGGCAGCACGGCGGCGAGGTCGGCGGGCGGGAGGCTCGTCCAGTCGCGCGGGTCCGGGCGGCTGATCACCGACAGCAACAGCGCCGCGTCTGCGGCCGACCGTACGAGCGGGCCGGCCACTCGGCCGAGGTACGGGGCGTCGAGGGGGACACGTCCGGCGCTCGGCTTGAGGGTCGTCAGGCCGAGCCAGGTGCCCGGCAGGCGGATCGAGCCGCCGATGTCCGTGCCGACGTGCAGCGGCCCGTAGCCGCCAGCGGCGGCGGCGCCGGCGCCTGAGCTGGACCCCCCCGTCGTCAGTGAGGGGTCCCACGGCGAACGGGTGATGCCGTGCAGGCTCGAGACGCCCGAGCTGAGCATGCCCCAGTCGGGCATCACCGTGGAGCCGAGCACGACGCCGCCGGACTCCTCGATCCGCTCGACGACCGGGCTGCTCCGTGTCGGGACGACGGGCTCGACGCCGGCGTTGCCGAAGGGCATCGGGACGCCGGCGCGACCGAGGTTCTCCTTGATCGTCACCGGCACGCCGTCGATCGGCCCCGCGGGTTCACTCCTGCGCCAACGGGCCTCACTGTCGCGGGCGGCAGCCTCGGCACCCTCGAGGTCGAGCCACCAGAAGGCGTTGAGCAGAGGCTCCCGGGTCTCGATGACGTCGGCGACGTCGTGCAGCACGTCGACGGGAGAGAGGTCGCCCGAGGCGTACGCAGCGACGAGCTCGGTGGCGGTGAGGCTGGCCGGTCGGCCAGACGTGTGCGGCATGGACGTCCTCCCGCGGCGGTCGACCTCGCGCCGCCCGCTGGCGAGGAGATCGTGGCATCGGACCTGGTGCCAGAACGCTACCTCTCGCGGTGAGGCGTCGTCGGGGCGTGTGGACAACGCCGGTCGACTGTCAGCGGTGGCGGCCATGCTCTTGCCATGCGCTTCGACGAGCTTCCGCGAGACTGGGCCCAGCGACCGATCACCGACCCCGACGTCTTCGAGGGGGTGGTCGACCTCATCGTCACCGAGCAGACGAGGTGCGACGGAGCGACCTACCTGCTGTTCATGCACGACAACGGGCGGCTGCTCCAGCCGATCTGCCTGCCCGACGAGCCGCGGCGCGTCGATGTCGGCCAGGTCCTCGAGGGCGTCGGGCTGCTCCTGTCCGAGATGGCGCGGCATGACGTGCACGACGTCGTCATGGTCATCGCACGGCCCGGCCGGGCGGCGCCCACCCCTCGTGATCGTGACCTGCGGGCGGCGTTCGAAGACGCCTGCCGCACGACTGGGTTCACCCTGCACGCTGTTGCGATCGCGGCCCCGGACGCCGTTGCGGTGCTGACGACGGAGGGTGGCTGCGCCGCGGCCTGAGACGGACCGTCGGGGGACCGTGGAGTGGCGACGCACGCCGTGGCGTTTCCTGCGTCCTCGGGGGCGGGCGGGGTAGCGTCGTCGCGACCGCGCGACGCAACCCCTGGAGGACCGATGTCCCAGCAGGCCCACAGCAGTGGGAAGACCGTGACCCGTTCGTACCGGACCGGGGTCGGCGGCGCGTGGTGGACGGCCCTCGTCG
The DNA here is from genome assembly GCF_052115065.1 of Terrabacter sp. 2TAF16. NCBI lineage: Bacteria > Bacillati > Actinomycetota > Actinomycetes > Micrococcales > Intrasporangiaceae > Terrabacter > Terrabacter sp. 2TAF16. The sequence goes on along the minus strand of NZ_JBFRFZ010000007.1, from coordinate 114,169 downwards.
TCGTGACCGTGCTGCTCGGCTTCCTCGGTCGCAGCGACGGCGGCTTCTGGAGCGGCTTCTTGTGGAGCATCGTCGGGTTCGTCGTGGGCTCGCTCGTCGCCATCGCGGTGTCCGGGCGGCTCGTGCCGGCTCGGTCCGCGGACGAGGCGTTCGCCGATCTTGGCGGCTCGGGCGGTTGGGAGGGCACGCGATGAAGTGGCTGCTCCTGGTGCTGGCGTTCGTCCTCGGTGCCGCGATCACGTGGTTCCTCACCGTCAAGCACGCGAGCCGCACGGTGCAGGAGGGTGTAGGCGCCGCCGCCGACCCGGCGGCGCCCGAGCTCACTCCGGTGGTCTCCCCGGGCGAGCCCGTGGCAGGAGCCGTGGGCATCGCCGGAGGGGCCGACCTCGCCGCCGCGGCCGGCGCCGGAGTCCTGGCCACCGAGCCCGCCGAGACGTCGCAGAGGTCGCACGACGAGGTCGATGGTGACGCGGGTGGATTCGGAGGGCCTCACACGCCGCTCTCGGAGTCTCCGGGCGCGGCGGAGTCGTGGGATCGCGACGCCGAGGACGAGGACGCGCTGCTGTCGAGGTCCTCGGCCGAGTCCGCCGACGTCGCGCCCGTCGCAGACGCGACCCCGAACGATGACGTGGCCTCTGACATCGCACCCGTGGCCGACGCGACCGATGGCGCGGCCTCTGACATCGCACTGGTCGTCGACGCGACCCCGAACGGTGACCTGGCCGGCGTGGGTGAGGCCGAGGCTGTGGCGGCCCTCGACGAGGCAGTCGAGGAGGACGATGCGGGTTCGTGGGCGGACGAGGTGCCTGATGTCGAGCCGAGCCAGGAGGACGACCTCGACGCGGACGTGTCGGTGCCGCCGGCGATCAACATCGTCCCCGTCGCCGACGCCACCCCGAGCGGCGACGTGGCCGGGGTCGCTGGACCGGGAGCGCGGCCGACACAGGGTGAGCTCACCTTCGACGAGCCGAATGACTCCGTCCCCCCGGAGGAGAAGCCCTGACCCGGATCACTCTCGTCACAGGCCCTCGTCACACGGCCCTGTGTGCATTGAACGGTGCCCCGGCAACGCTCGCTGCACACACCATCAGGTCATGAGGGCTCGGCGTGACGTCAGTGGTTGACGAGCACGCCCTTCGCCTCACGCACCGTCACCGTGGTGGAGGGTCCGGGCACGGTCACCGTCGAGGGGATCTCGTCCCACGTCGACCCGTCGAGGCTGAAGTCGGCCCCGAAGGCGGTGTCGACGCGAACGGGGTACTCGCCCTTGGCGCGGTAGACGTGTGTGACGTCGCCGTCCGGGTAGACGCCTCCGGTCGAGGTGGTGGGGCCCGTGCTCGAGCCGTCGCCGAACACGTAGGTGAACCCGACCAGCTTCGGACGGATCTGGACCGGGATGCCCCGCAGGACCGACCGGTCGACCTCCCCGGGCTGGAATCCCTGCGACGTCCAGTTGACCTTGTAGAAGGTGCGGAGGTTGACGAGTGTCGTGTTGCCGGCCGGCTGGCTGGAGATCTGCGGCTTCGACCAAGGCGTTCTCATGAACGCCGCCTTGAGGTCAGCCATCGTCAACGTCGGCCGCGCCCCGGGTGCAACGTCGGACGCACAGGTGAGGCCACGCGCGCGCCAGGGCTCGGTCAACTCGCCGGCCGTCATGGTGCGGCGCCAGATCCGAAGGAGGGGACCGAGCTCGCCTTCAGGGCAGTCGCGCAGCGCGTGAGCGCACGAAACTTGCTCGGTTAGAGAGTCCGGCTTTGCCTGCGGGCAGTCATTGAGAGAGACGTACTCGTAGATAGGGGCGTTATTGGGCCTGTCAACAATGGAGCCACCCTTGTCTCCGGGGAACTTCTCAAGGGCCAGGACCTGATCTCGAGACATCAGCCCAACCGTGACTGCGCCAGGGTCGGTCCCACACTCGTTGAAGATGTCGATCGTGCACGGCTGGCCGTCTGCTACAGCAGGAAGGGCCGCGAACAGGGAGCCGACCAAGAAGGTCATCGTGCATAAGGGGACGCATCGAGCGGTCCTCATTTTGCGACCTGGAGTCGCTGAACCATCCAATGCTTGTCAAACGTGAGTGTTGCGAGGAAGATCCCTTGACCTTCTTTGGTCTGCTCTACCTTCTTGCCGTTCCGATCGATCACAGGCACAGAGTGTTGAGTCACGAAGACTTGGACGATGGCGCTGTTCGGCGTGTAGCTGTTGGATGGCGACCCGTCCACACTGATCGAGACGCCCTGGTGGCGGTGGCCTTTGGCCTTGAGATCTTTGGCTCCAGCAACAAATGCCGAACAGGTCTTGCAATCGGGTCCTGCCAGAGCTACCAGCGCCGTCGGATCTGCGCTCGTAAACGCCCGGTTGACCTGCTCCATGTAGAAGCGCGCGAATGCCTCGGCGCCATCCTGTGTATGGGGTCGGGCGGCGGCGGGGATCTTGGCGATGACGGGGTCGACCGTTGCGGTGGGGCTCGGGATGGCCGAGGTTGTGGTGGTCGTGGGAGCAGAGGAGCTCGTGACGGCCGAGGTCGACGGGGGAGTCGTCACCGCAGGACCGGGGTCGCTGCCCGTGCACGCACCCAGCGCCGCGAGCGCGACGGGGGCGACGGCATACGCAAGGAGTGTGCGGTGTCGGTGCGGGCGTGCGGCGGCGGTCATCGGCGTCCCCTGTCGATCGTCGATCATCGTGCGGTTGCATCGTCTGAGGTGCGTTGTGCACCCTTTGTTCCACGACGGCAACCTACGACGATCGTGCCGCACCCGCACGCCGAGCCCCGTCCGTCATCCACAGGCACCCCGGGTGCACCGGGCCGGGATGCTCGGGTGACAATGGTGGCGATTCGCTGCCGTCAGGGGCCGTTCGACGCTGCGATTACTGGGGTCTCACCGGCGACACACCCACGAGTTCGGAGCATGGGCGACCGGCAGGTAACCTTTTCGCGGTCCTGTGCGCACCTCCACGCGCGCAGTAGCTATGCGCCCTAGAAGTGGGCGTGCAAGGGAGCCCCATGTCTCGCACTGACACCGTCGACGTCAAGCGTTGGCGCGCCAAGTACGCCCTCATCGAGCGGGCCGCCGAGGCGGACAAGGACGCCCAGGCCCTCTTCGCCGAGCTCGACTCCGAGCGGGCCGCCCGCAACGGCGAGCTGCGCGAGATCCTCGCCGACCTCGTGGCCTCCAGCGACCTCGTCGCCTTCAAGGAGGCGATGAACCAGTGGACCCGCAAGGACGGTCCCTACGTCGGCTTCGGCCCCATCGGCGGCCCGTGGCTCGCCTCGCTCATGCGCCGCTCCGAGGAGGAGTACGCCGAGGTCGTCGGCCTGCTCAAGCTCACCCTCCAGACCCCGGCCTCCCCGCAGGACGCCGGCGACAAGCTCCAGGCCATGGAGGCCTTCCTCGCCCGCGGTGGCTCGCGCGGCCAGCGCGCCCCCGGACCCGGCCACACGGCATACGTGCTCTCGCTCTTCTGGTCCACCGACGACGGCGGCGAGTGGCCGCTCATGTGGGAGAACGCCCCGCACATGCTCCAGCGGCTCGGCTGGCTCGAGCGCGGCCTGAGCCACGCGGAGCGCTACGTCGCCTTCGCCGACCTCTGCGCGGCCCTGCGCCCCGAGGACCCGAAGTATGCCGCTCGCATCCTCTGGTACCTCAAGGAGACCGAGGCGTTCGTCGGGATCGCGCCCAAGGTGCTCGACGTCTGCGTCGAGGCGGCCGAGATCGCGGCGGACTTCCGCCCGTCGACCGGCTACGGCGACAGCCGGCGAGAGGACCGCGCGGCCGATCTCGCACGCCAGCTGCGCGGCGAGGCCGACCACATCAGCGACAGCCTCATCGACCGCCTCTCCACCGAGACGGGCCTCTACCTCGAGGCCCCGACGCTCGCCCTTCAGCAGCACACGGGGGAGGACGCCGCCTACCGCTCCGACCTGTATGCCGCGTGGATCCTCGTCGGCGGCGCCGGCGCCCCCGGCTTCCGCCTGTGGGTCACCCCGTCGGGCGTGGCCTTCGGACTGCACGGCGGCTGGGAGGGCGAGAGCGACCAGCAGCACCGCGAGGTCGGCACCATCGTCCAGGAGCACCTCCCGCGCGGCCTCAGCTTCCTGCGCGTCCACGAGGACGGTCGCACCGACCGGCTCGAGCCCGTCGGGCGCGAGTACCCCGGCGGCGAGGCCTTCGTCGGCCGCTGGTGGAAGGGCGACGAGGCCGTCGGACGCGCCGACTTCGCCGACGACGTCATCGCGACCGCCCGGGCCCTGACGCCGCTGCTGCGCTTCATGACCTCCAGCCAGCGCGGGCCCCTCGACGACCCCAGCCTCGAGCTCGCCGCCATGGTCGACCTCGACAGCGAGGTCGAGATCTTCAAGGCCGAGCGGCCCTACCCGAGCGAGCGCGACGCCTGGCACCAGGAGCAGCGCCGCGTCTTCGCCGCCTGCCTGTCGCGGGAGGGGCTCGAGGCCTTCGACCTGCCGACCTTCAAGCGGATCGTGTCGACGCGCGGCTACGGCGACATCGGCGCGCAGTCCGTCCTCATCAGCAGCATCAACGCCCTCGACGCCGCCGGCATCGACGAGCTGCGCGTCATGGTGCGCGACCTGCTGTGGGGCGAGGGGCGCGACGAGGAGCGGATCAACCGCGTGCTCGGCTCCGACGACGTCCCGGTCCAGGGCTTCGGCGAGAGCGTCGTGCTCAAGCTCTTCGCCATCGCGCACCCCGAGCACTGGCTGCCGCTCTTCGCCCTGGGCGGGGACTCCGGCAAGATCGCGATGCTCGGCCGCCTCGGCGGGCCGGCGCGCTGGACCGAGGGCAAGTCCCGCGGCCGCACGCACGTCGAGACCAACGCCCTGCTCAAGCAGACGCTCGACCCGCTGCTGCCGGACGACCCGTGGGGCCAGGCGCAGCTCGCGTACTGGCTCATGCGCCGTTCCGACAAGGCGCTCATGCCCGACCACGACGCCCTCGGCGAGGCCGCCGCGGAGCTGCTCATCGAGGAGGACTTCCTCCGCGAGATCCAGGGCCTGCTCGAGGAGAAGAAGCAGGTCATCTTCTACGGCCCTCCCGGCACCGGCAAGACCTACCTCGCCCAGCGGTTCGCGCAGGCCCTGCAGCCCGACCCGGCCAAGCGCGACATCGTCCAGTTCCACCCGAGCAGCAGCTACGAGGACTTCTTCGAGGGCTTCCGGCCGCAGATCGACCACCAGGGCCAGATGGTCTACGAGCTGCGCAAGGGCCCGCTCGCCCTCCTCGCGGAGGCGGCCGAGGCGGATCCGCTGACACCGCACATCATGATCATCGACGAGATCAACCGCGCGAACCTCCCGCGCGTCTTCGGTGAGCTCCTCTTCCTGCTCGAGTACCGCTCGCACTCGGTCAAGACGAGCTACCGGCCCGACGAGGGCTTCGAGCTGCCGCCCAACCTCTACTTCATCGGCACGATGAACACTGCCGACCGCTCCATCGCGCTCGTCGACGCGGCCCTGCGCCGGCGCTTCGACTTCGTGCCGTTCATGCCGCACGACGGGCCGATGGAAGGCCTGCTGCGCCGTTGGCTCGAGGTCCACGACGGGCCCGTGTGGGTGGCCGAGCTCGTCGACCGCGTCAACGAGGACCTGCGTCGGGCGCTGCGCGGCCCGCACCTGCAGATCGGCCACAGCTACTTCATGCGCCCCGGTCTCGACGGCGACGAGGCCACCCTGCGCCGCATCTGGGACTACAACGTCTACCCGTTCATCGAGGACCAGCTCTACGGCCGCGAGCACGAGCTGGCCCAGTTCCGCTGGGAGAACGTCCGAGCCCGCTACGGCCAGTTCGACCTGACGAGGCCGTGACTGTGGAGTCGATCCTCCGATGACCATCGAGCTGGCCCCGATCCCCGAGCACGGACGCTCGGGTCCGGTCCGGCTGTCCCGGGAGACCCGAGCGGCTCTCGTCGCGGCAGCGGGGGAGCGGCTCGTCATCCACGCGACCGCCGACCCCGACGTCGTCACGATCGGTGCGACGAGCTGGGTCGGCGCACTCGCCGTGCCCGGCCTCGTCGTGCGCGTCACGCCGAAGGTGTCGGTCACGAACTTCTTCGCGATGCTCGGCGCCGGCGTCTCGCCCGACGCGTTCGACCACGAGCACGTGACGTGGAGCGACACCGACGAGCTCATCGACGGCGTCGCGTACTTCGCGATCCGGCTCATCGACTCGTCGACGATGCGCGGTCTCGTGCACGGCTACGTCCCGCGCGAGGAGCGGATGCGGACCATCCGGGGGCGGCTGCTCGTCGAGGAGTTCGCGCGCCGGCCGTGGAGCGCCGCCGAGCCGCAGTGCCGCTTCGACGACTTCACGGCCGACATCGTCGAGAACCAGCTCTTCCGCTGCACGCTGCAGGCGATGCTGTCGTGGCCCCAGCTCGCGCCGCACGTCCGCCGAGAGGCCCTGCGCGTCCTCGGCCGCTTCGACGGCGTCGCCGACACCCCGGCGACGAGGCACGCGGCACCGCAGCCCATCACGCGGCTCAACGAGCACTACGAGGACGCGATGCGGCTCAGTCGCCTTGTCCTGCAAGCGATGTCGCTGAGCCACGAAGCCGGTGACCAGCAGGCCAACAGCCTCATGGTCGACATGGACGACCTCTTCCAGCGGTGGATCGCCCAGGAGCTGGACCTGCGCCTCGCCCCGCAGATGCGCATCGAGCGCGACGAGGACGTCTGGCTCGACGAGGGCCGTGCCGTCACGATGGCCCCCGACCTCGTCGTGCGCCGCGGCAGCGAGGTCGTCCTCGTCGGCGACGCCAAGTACTCGATGGGCGCCGACGGCTACATGGCCTCGCGCGACTACCTCGAGCTCGTCGCCTACACGACGGCCATGGGCCTGCCGACGGGCCTGCTCATCCACTGCAACAGCGACCGTGCGCCGGAGTCGGAGATCGTCATCCGCAACGCGGGCACCCGGATCCTCTGCCGTCCGATCCGTCTCGACGGGTCGTATGCCGCCGTGTGCCGTTCGCTCGATGCGCTCGCTGAGCTGGTGCGCGAGCTCGCTGACGCCCCAGGGGAGCTCGAGGTCCCCACCCTCATCCGCTCGCGCCGCTGACGCGGCGGAGCGTCGCCTGTCGGAGCGGATCGCCGCGCTCTCCGGAGCCGGGGCGCCCCGGTGTCCGGCAGATCACACCCCGATGTGGGAGCGTTGTGGACCAGTCACTACTACGCTATGTAGTACCGACAGAGAAGCTGCCGGAACACACACCGAGTTCTGGAGTTGAGTTCCATGGGCACCATCCCGCGCGACACGCACACCGAAGGTAGTGCGCCGGTCACCACGCACGACCCCACCAAGGGCGTCGTCACCTTCCAGGAGGAGGTGGTCCGCTCGGCCGTTGCCCGCAAGTTCCTCGCTGGTCTGCGCATCGTGCTCGGCTTCACCTTCCTCTGGCCCTTCATGGACAAGCTGTTCGGGCTCGGCTACATGACCCCGTCGGCCAAGGCCTGGATCCACGGCGGCACGCCCGCCCAGGGCTTCATGAAGCACGCCGAGGGCCCGTTCGCCTCCTTCTTCAAGAACATCGCCGGCCCGTGGGCCGACTGGCTGTTCATGGCCGGCCTCCTCGGCATCGGCATCGCTCTCCTCGCCGGCGCCGGCCTCAAGATCGCCGCCTGGACCGCTGCACTCCTCCTGGCGCTGATGTACCTCGCCGAGTTCCCCCTCGGCACCACCGGCGTCTACACGAACCCGCTCATCGACAGCCACTGGATCGAGGCACTGGGCGTCGCGGTTCTCGCCACGACGCTCGCCGGGGACACCTGGGGCCTTGGCAAGTGGTGGGGCCGCCACGTCGGTAACGGCCTCCTGCGGTGAGTCGGATCGGTGGCCGCGTCCCTGACCCGGCCACCAGCACGGGCCCTCGGGCCCGAGCAGCAAGGCGGTCCTCCTCGGAGGGCCGCCTTCCTGCTGCGTGCGGCACACCCGGGCGGACCGACCCACGGTCGCGGGGACAGACGTATGCCGCCCGGCCGAGGCGGCCGGACGGCATACGTCGTCGGGATGGTGCGCGGTGACCGCTCAGCTCACGCGCAGGGTGACCGCCGTGGACGTCGAGGGGACGTAGGCGCCAGAGCCGTTGTACGTCGCCTTGACGGAGTGCGTCCCGCGCGAGAGGACGGGCGCCCACAGCGTGGCCTTGCCCTTGCTCACCGTCGAGGTGCCGAGCACGCGCGAGCCGTCACGGAAGGTGACGGTGCCCGTGGCCGAGCTCGGCGACAGGGTCGCAGTGAGCACCGGCCGCCCGCCGTAGCGGTAGGCGCTGCTGCTCGACGAGAGGCTCGTGCGGCTCGACAGCCCCTTGACGGTGACGACGGCGGACGCCGACGTGCTGCCGGCGAGCTTCGCGTCACCGTTGTAACGCGCGGTGAACGCGTGGGCGCCGCGGCCGAGGCTGCTGCTGAGGGGCAGGACCGCCTTGCCGCCGCTGAGCGACACCGTGCGCACGACCTTGCCGCTCAGGATGAACGTGACGGTGCCCGTCGCGGTGGACGGGGACACGGTCGCCGTGAGCGTCGAGTGCCCGCCATACGTGTAGCTGGACGGGCTGGCCGTCAGCTTCGTGGTCGACGTCGTGCGCACCGTGACGACCTTGGCCCGGGAGCCGTCGGTGTTGAGGTGGTGCAGCAGGAGCAGACCCTGCGGCTTGTCGACAGCGGCGGAGGCCTCGTCACGTCGGACCTCGAGCTTCTCGCCGGGGAGGTCGCTGTTGAGGAGGGTGCCGAAGTCCCCGTAGGCCGACAGACCGGGGGACGCGAGGCTGATCGTCATCGGCTTGGCGGCCGAGCCGACGGCGTCGACGGCGGAGCCCTGGGCGAGCGAGCTGACCCAGTAGCGGACCTTCGGCGCGGCACCCGTCACGAGGCCGGCCTTCTGGAGGACCTCGACGGAGACGGGCATGACGAGCGAGTCGCTGTTGAAGACGTTCGTGTCGAACGACCCGTCGACCCCGTTGACGAGCTCCTGGTCGAGCACGTCACCGAAGCCGGCACCCGGCCGCAGGTCGACGAGCTCGGCCACGAAGTAGTCGTAGTCGTCGGTCGTCGACAGCCGCGTGTTGTAGACCGCGGCGTCGGCCGTGCCGTCGGCGTTCGTGTCGAGGAAGACGTCGAACTCCGTGGACGTGGCCGGCGTGCGCCACGGGCCGTGGGTGTTGATGCCGAAGGTCAGCATCGACTTGGCGAGACCGAACACGGGTGCGTCGGTGGCCGCACCGACGTAGCGCAGGTCGGCCCCGCGGTCGTCGGCGGTTGCGTTGCAGTCGACGACGCGGGTCGACGAGCAGTCCGCACGGCGCGGGCTCGTGCCCTGCAGCTGGAACGTCGAGACCGTCGAGACGTACGACGTGCTGTCGGTGCCCTGGTCGATACCGGTGCCCGTGAGCGGCAGCATCGAGGTGGCGATGCCGGCCGGGAGGCCGGACTGCTTGGTCACCGTCGTGCTCGAGGGCGACGACATCGTCGACGCCGCCCGCGGAGCGGACCAGACCGGCACACGCAGCGTGCCACCGGACGTGCCCTGGACCGGCTCGAGCAGCATGCGGCCGCTCGCGTCGGCGCGGTAGCTGCGCTGGATGCCGATCTCGAGCGGGTCGGCCACGGTCGTCGGGTCGGCGACGGCCCGCAGCGCCGAACGCGTGAAGGTCGCCGTGACCAAGACGTCGACCGAGCCGTTGCCCGGGACGCGGACCTGCGACGGGCTGAAGGAGTACGTCACGCCCGGCGTCGGGTGGGCGGCGTCGTAGGACAGGGCGTAGGCCGCCGACGTGACCGGGCGCTTGTTGACGATGCGCACGGTCTTCGTCAGGGTCTGCGTCGGGGCGGTCACCGCGACGGGACCGAACGAGACGCTCACGGCGCCCTTGTCGTCGGTGACGTACGCGAGCGTGCTCGTGCCGACGGCCGCGTCGGCGACGACGCGACCGGCGCCCACGCGCTCGGGACCGTAGACGTCGCCCGTGTGGTCGGGACCGACGAAGACGTCCTGGGTCGCGGTGTTCATGATCGAGGCCTTGACCTCCTCGACCGTCCACGTCGGGTGCGAGCCGCGCACGAGCGCGGCCTCACCGGCCACGTGCGGCGACGCCATCGAGGTGCCGCTCTCGGCGATGCCCTCATTGCCCGTGCCGACGGCCGCGGAGAAGGTCGTGACACCGGGAGCCGCGACGTCGGGCTTGACGCCACCGGCCACCCCGACGCCACGCGACGAGAAGCCGGCGAGCTGGTCGATCGCCTTGGGGTTGCGGATGGAGACGCCGTTGCGGAGGTCGTTCGTCATCGTGACGCGGACCTCGTTGGACGCGTCGAGCTGCGCCTTGATGGCCACGGTCGCCTGGTTGACGGTGAGCATCGCGGGGATGTCGGCGTCGCCGGTGACACCGGCCGAGAAGGCGTTGACGTCGCTGCCGTAGATGACGCCGACGGCGCCCGCGTCCTGCGCGAGCTGGGCGCGCGCGGCCGAGCCGCAGCGACGACCGGTGCCGTCGAGCCACATCTGCAGGACGACCTTGCCGGTCACCTTGGCCTGGTCTGCCAAGGAGTAGGGCGAGCAGCCGTCGGTGTTGTTGCCGGCGTTGGGGTCCTGCGACCAGTCACCGACGGTGACGACCGGGACGTTCGTGACGCCGGGCTCGGCGGCCCAGTCGTAGGCGACCGACTTGAGAGCGGCGAAGACGTTGTCCTGGACGCCGTCGACGGTGTCGGCCGGCTCGATGCCGGCGGGGGAGTCGACCTTGAGGCCGTCGACGACGTCGTTGCCGTCGTCGGACGCGGCGACCGCGAGCACGCGCGGCGCGTTGCCCGGGGAGCCGCCGACCTCGTAGACGTCGCCGGAGTTGCCCATGGAGGCGACGACGACGGTGCCGAGCGCGGCGAGGTTGTTCGCGGCGACGGCGTCGGGGTCCTCGGGCGAGCCGTAGGAGCTGCCGAGCGACATGTTGACGACGTCGAGACGGTCGGACAGGTCGCCGTCGCCGTTGGGGTCAGCCGCCCAGTCGAGCGCCTCCCCGACGACGTTCGTCGAGCCGTCGCAGCCGAAGACCTTGAGGGCGTAGAGGCTCGCCTCGGGGGCGACGCCGGGGCCGATGTCGAGGCTGGCCGGGTCGATGTCCGAGCTGTAGCCACCGGACCACGTCGTGCCGTCGGACGCGACGCCGAAACCGGCGGTCGTGCCCGCGACGTGCGAGCCGTGGCCGTTGCAGTCGAGCGGGTTGGGGTCGGGCTGCGGGTTCGGGTCGTAGGTGTCCGAGGTCGGGTCGGCGTTGTAGGCGTCGCCCGCGAAGTCGTAGCCGCCGACGACCTTGGCGGTCGGCGTGAAGGTGTTGGAGGCGCCCGCCGCGGTGAACGCGTCGACCGTGCCCGGGCCGCCGAAGTCGGCGTGGGTGTAGTCGATGCCGGTGTCGATGATGCCGACGCGGACGCCCTTGCCCGTCTGCGACAGCGCCTTCCACACCTTCGGCGCGCCGATGAGCGGCACGGAGGAGGAGTTGGTCGGTGCCTTGGGCGTCAATCGGTGGATCGCCTTGACGCCGGGGATGCCCGCGAGGGCGGTGAGCTTCGCGGCGTCCGTGCGGACCGCGATGCCGGCGTATGCGGCGTGCACCTTGTAGAGCGTCCGTGCCTTCGTCGCCGTGGCGGCGAAACGGGACTCGACGCCCTTCTGGGCTGCCTTGACCGCCGAGGTCTGGGTGCGCGCCGCGCTCTTGGCGGCGGCGAGCCCGCGCCCGCGGGCCTGACCGAACGCCGTCGTCGCGGGTGCGGCGTCGAGCTCGATCATGACGTCGACGGGGCCGGTGGCCTTGCGCAGGCCGGCGTCCACCTTGTCGCCAGCGGCCACGCGCTGGGTGCCGAGGCCGAGGGAGCCGGCGCTCGTGAGGCCGTCGGGAACCGAGGCGTTGCTGCGGTGCTTGACGGACGGGTCAGGGCTCGCCGACACCGGCGTGGCCCCGAGGGTGGTGGCGGCCAGGGCCGCGATGGCTCCTGCGCTCACCGAGCTCATCACGCCACGGCGCGAGCGCCATGGTCCCCGAGTGTTGTCGGACAACAGATCCTCCTTGCGTGGCTCCATTCGCCCGCGATGCACCTGCGCACCGCGGGCGCAGGGACGCTCGCCCCCGAACTTGCCTGCCACGCCGGATGCAACCTATCCCCGTTCGAGCCGCTGGTGCGCGTTCCGGGCAAACTGATTCGCGGGTTGTCGAGGGTGTCGGTGCCGGACGGCATACTCGGCGCCATGCAGCGCATCGACGGTCACCTCGTCCTGAGTCCCACGGACCTGACGAAGCACGTGGCCTGTGCGCACATCACGACGCTCGACCTCGAGGCCCTCGACGCCGGTCTTGGGACGAGTGCCGGGACGAGCAGCAGGGCGAGCGGCGCCGACGACTCGCTCAACCTCGTCTTCGCCAAGGGGCTCGAGCACGAGCGCGCCTACCTCGAGCGTCTCGTCGCCGAGGGGCGCGTCGTCGAGGACATCGCGGCCCTGGGGGTGCGGGGTGTCGAGGCCGAGGCGGCGACGCTCGACGCCATGCGCAGGGGTGTCGACGTCATCTACCAGGCGACGTTCTTCGACGGGAACTGGGTGGGGCTGGCCGACTTCCTCCTGCGCGTCGACGAGCCGAGCGACCTCGGCCCGTGGCGCTACGACATCGCCGACACCAAGCTGGCGCGGCGGCTCAAGGTCCCAGCGCTGCTCCAGATGGCGACGTATGCCGCCCGGCTCGAGCTGCTCCAGGGCGTCCCGCCGCAGTGGCTGACCGTCGTCACCGGCGACACCGAGTCGCACCCGTGGCGGCTCGTCGACGTGGCCCCCTACGCCCGCCGTCGCCGCGCCGAGCTGCTCGACGCCATCGCCAACCCGCGCGAGACGGAGTCCGCGCGCGTCCAGCACTGCGGTCAGTGCCGGTGGAAGGAGCGGTGTGCGCAGGAGTGGCTCGACCGCGACGACCTCATCCAGGTCGCGGGCATGCGCGCCGACCACCGCGCCGCGCTCATCGACCTCGGCATCCCGACGCTTCGTTCGTTGGCCGAGTCCAGCGAGGAGCGGCTGGCCCCGGCCCTGTCCATCGCGAGCCGGCGTCGGTTGCTCCAGCAGGCCAGGCTCCAGCTCGCCGAGCGCGAGACAGGCCAGGCGCAGTACGAGCTGCTCGACCCCGAGCCGGCCCGGGGGCTGCAGATGCTGCCCGAGCCCGACGAGGGCGACGTCTACCTCGACTTCGAGGGCGACCCGTGGGCCGAGGGCGGTGCGGGGCGCGAGTACCTCGCGGGCATCTGGACGCGGCAGGGGGAGTTCGTCGAGTTCTGGGCGCACGACTTCGTCGAGGAGGGACGCCTGGCGACCGACCTCGTCGACTGGCTGACGGAGCGGTGGCAGCGCTTCCCCGATCTCCACGTCTACCACTACGCGCCCTACGAGACGACGGCTCTCAAGAGGCTCGTCGGCCAGCACGCGACGCGCGAGGCCGAGCTCGACCAGCTGTTGCGCCACGAGGTCTTCGTCGACCTCTATGCCGTCGTGCGCCAGGGCGTGCGCATCAGCAAGGGCTCCTACTCCATCAAGAAGCTCGAGGAGTTCTACTGGGGCCACACGCGATCCGCCGACGGCGCGGGTGTCGCCGACGGTCTCTCGTCCGTCGTCGAGTACGAACGCTGGCTCGCCGGTCGCGACGACGGGTCGGCCGACCAGGCGATCCTCGACGACATCCGGCGCTACAACGAGGAGGACGTCCGCTCGACGCTGGCGCTGCACGAGTGGCTCGAGGAGCGACGCGCCGAGCTTGCCCGCGCGGGGCACACGCTGAGCCGGCCGGTGCCCGAGGAGCTGCGCGAGATCAGCGACGAGGAGCGTGCCGAGATCGCGCTCTCCGAGCGCCTGGTCGCCGGCGGCCACCTGCTGCTCGCGGGCCTCGTCGGGTGGCACCGGCGCGAGAAGCGCCCGGAGTGGTGGGACTTCTTCCGCTACAAGGAGCTCGAGACGGCCGAGCTCGTCGAGGACGGCACCGCCATCGGCGACCTCGGTGAGCCCGAGGAGATGCGGATCGTCAAGCTCTCCAAGGTCTGGCGCTACCCCTTCCCGCCTCAGGACTGCAAGGTGTCGGTCGGCAAGTACGTCCCCGACGTCGACACCCACGCACCGGTCGGCAAGGTCGTCGACCTCGACCCGGTCGAGGGCTGGGTCGAGCTGTCGATGAAGAAGTCGCTGGAGCCGCCACGTCCGCGCGGCCTCGGGGGACCCGGACCGGTCATGGACCAGGCGCTCCGGGCGAGCATCGCCCGCACCGGCGAGCTCGCGCTGGCCGGGGGGTCCAACCTCGCGACGCGGCTCGTCGAGCGGGTCGTGCCGGCCGCCGACCTGCTCGCGGCCCGTGCCGGAGAGTCGCCCAAGGACGTCGTCGTCCGCGTCGGTCGCGGCTTGCGCGGCGAGATCCTGGCCGTCCAGGGGCCCCCCGGCACCGGCAAGACGTATGCCGGGTCGGCGCTGATCCGCGAGCTGCTCGACGCCGGCCTGCGCGTCGGCGTCACCGCGCAGTCCCATGCGGTCGTGCTCAACCTCCTCGACGAGGTTGCCCGTCCTGCCTGGCACAAGGACGGCACCAACGTCGAGGAAGGCGACGAGCCGGACGACCCGAACACCCTCATCCGCCACACGTCCGACAATGCCGCCATCGCGGCTGCGCTCGCGAGCGGAGAGGGGACCCTCGTCGGGGGCACCGCCTGGCTGTGGTCGCGCGACGACATGGTCGATGCCGTCGACGTGCTCGTCATCGACGAGGCCGGCCAGTTCTCGCTCGCCAACGCCGTGGCCGTGGCCCCGGCCGCGTGCTCGCTCGTCCTGCTCGGAGACCCGCAACAGCTGACCCAGCCGACCAAGGCGGTCCACCCCTACGGCTCCGGTGTCTCTGCGCTCGACCACCTCCGCGCCGGTGACGACGGGCTCGTCCACGACGTCATTCCTGCCGAGCGCGGTGTCTTCCTCGACCGCACGCACCGGATGCACCCGAGTCTGACGGCGTTCGTGTCGCAGCTCGCCTACGAGGGCCGGCTCGAGTCGGCGCCGGGGCGCGAGCAGCTCCGCGTCGAGGCGCCCGGCGCCCTGTCGGGCGACGGGCTGCGCTGGGTCCCCGTCGAGCACGACACGCTGTGCGAACAGTCGAGCCGCCAGGAGGCCCGGGTCGTCCGTGCCCTCGTCGACGAGCTGCTCCGCGGCCGCTGGACCACGGCAGACGGCGACTCGCGTCCGATCGGTCTTGCCGACGTCCTCGTCGTCGCGCCCTACAACGCGCACGTCGCCACCCTTGCGGCCGAGCTGCCCGAGGGCGCCCGGGTCGGCACGGTCGACAAGTTCCAGGGCCAGCAGGGCGCCCTCGTCATCTACTCCATGGCGAGCACCACGGCGGCCCTCGCGCCCCGCGGCGTCTCGTTCCTCTACGACCTGCACCGGCTCAACGTCGCGATCTCCCGCGCCAAGGCGATGGCGGTCATCGTGGGCAGCCCCCTGCTCACCGACGCCGAGGTCCACACACCGGAGGAGCTGCGCGCCGTCAACGCGCTGTGCCGCTACGTCGACGAGGCCAAGACCGTCTGAGCCGGGACCCGGCGGCGCCGCGCCGCTCGGTGTGGGGCTGCGTCGATCGCAGCGGCCCGCGTCGGTCGGCGCGTCAGGCGCGGCGGGGGAGCGAGGCGAGGTCCTTCTCGACGACCTCGCGGTCCTCCCGGTCGTCCATCGTGGCGAGCACCTCGCGGGCCTCGGCCTCGAAGCGCTCGGCGGCATCGAAGTCCCCGCCGACCGCCGCCGCCCTCGCGGACGCCTCGAGGGCGGCCGCGAGGTCCCAACGCTCGCCGGCCCCACGGCGCGCGATGGTGACGTACCGGCCCGCGTGGTACGCAGCGGCATCAGGCTGCCCGAGCACGGCATGCACGCGGGAGACGAGCCAGTGACCCCGACCTCTGTTCTCCGGCCGCACCCCCTCGAACCTGCCCCAGTGGTACATCGAGGCATTGGCGCGGGCCAGCATCTCGTCGTCGTCCTCCGGCGACCGGTCCGTCTGCTCGAGCAGCTCCCACGTCGCGTTGTAGAGGTCCACCGCGAGGCGGCGGTGGTCGATCTCGCTCATGGCGGCACTGTAGACCGCAGCCCGGTTCGGGCTCAGGCGCCGTGGGCGGCGACGTCCCAGAGCCGTCCCTCCCCGCGGATGCCCGGCAGGGCCTCCCGGATCGACCGCTCGGCGAGCTCGGGAGCGACACCGAGGTCGACGGCATACCGCAGCGCTACCGCCGGGGTGCGCTGGACGCCCTGACGGCAGTGCACGAGCACCCGCTTGCCCTCGGCGCGGAACTGTCGCAGTGCCGACGAGGCGTCGTCGAGGACGAAGTCGAGGTGGGGGTTGCTCTCCTCCTGCTCCTCGTCGTTGATCCAGAACTCGATGTGGTCGCGGGCCGTCATGCCGGCGGCGGGGATGTCGTCCAGGCCGAGCGCGCAGAGGGAGACGATCGCCTGCACGTCGAGCTCGGGCACGCGTCCGAGGTCAGTGATGGTGCCCAGCACGATGTCGGGGTCGATGGGGTGCGGGATGCCCAGCGTCGGGATCCGCGCATCGCCCATCGAGGCGACCGACGGCCACTCGCCGACACGACGTCCGCCTTCCGAGGTCGACACGGCGAGCTCGACGAGGTCGTGGGCGCGCAGCCCCGGCCACCCGTGCACCATGCGCCGCCACTGGGTCGGCACCGCCGACGCGCCGTAGCGGGCGCCGAGCAGCGAGCCCGCGATGGCGGCGACGGTGTCGGTGTCGTGGCCGGCCCGGACGGCGGCCTGCAGCCCCCGCTGGAGGTGCATCGCCGAGCCGTCGCCGCGGTCGGTCGTCGTGATCGCGGCCCAGGCGTCCTGCAGCGCCGTCACCGTGAAGCCGTTGTTGCCGAACTGCCCCGGCTCCGCGCCGGTCGCCGCCTCGATCCAGTCGCCCCAGCGCCCGACGTGCGCCGCGCTCACGAGGTCGAGACCGGCCGCGAGGTCGAGTCGCCCCTCGGTGACGGCGACCCGGATCGCCTCCGACCACAGCACCGCCGAGTCACCGGCGAGCGGGTCGGCGTGGGTGAGCAGGGCGATGGCGCGGGCGGCGCGGGCCGTCGCGTCGCGGTCGTCGAGGGCCGACAGGCCGACGATGGGGGTCCGCATCAGCGCGCCGTTGCCGGCGGTCAGCCCGGTGCGGGCGTGCAGCGCCTCGCTCGCCCGGGTCAGGCGTTCGTGCGAGCGTCCGGTCAGCTCCTTCGCCTCGGTCAGCACCGAGCGCGTCTGGATGCCGACGTCCGTCCCGCCGCCGTCGAGCCAGGCCGTGAACGCATCGGCCACGCCGTCGAGGCCCTCGGGCGAGGTGAGCTCGATGCCCTGCGCGGCGATGCGCGCCACGCAGAGCGTCATCTGGGTGTCATCGCTCCATTCGCCGGGCTCGTACGGCCCGAGGCCACCACCCTTCATGACCGCCTCGCCGACCGGGGGGGCCGCCATCTCGTACGGCACGCCGAGGGCGTCGCCGCAGGCCTCGCCGAGCAGCACCCCCGCCGCGCGGTCGACGGCGATGGGGCGGATCGACACGACGGCTCCTCCTGGACGGTGTGGACGCTCGGGCGCCCGGGGACGTGGGTGGTGCTTCGGGACGAAACTACCGTCCGCGCCGGCCCGGCCGACGGTCCGGTCCAACCGTCGATGCCGCGTCGGGGAGCACGGACCGACGCCGTAGGCTTCTCGCGTGCTCCAACCCCTGACCGTCGTGCTGCTCGTCGCGAGCGGCCTGCTCGGCCTGCTGGCCGCCCACCACCTGCTCCGGGGCCGTCTCGTCGACGACCCGCTCATCATCGTCGGCGCCGCCATCGAGCTCGCGCTCGTCGTGCAGCTCGTCGTGGGGCTCACGAAGGCGTCCGCGATCGGCGACGGCGCCGAGCGGGCCACCTTCATCGCCTACCTCTTCACCGTCCTGCTCGTCATCCCGGCCACGATCGTCATCGCCGTCAAGGAGAAGACGCAGTGGGCCATGGCCGTCGTCCTCGGTGGCGCTCTCGTCGTGGCGATCCTCGTCGCCCGCCTGCAACAGGTCTGGAGCCTCAATGTCTGAGCCGGCGCCCACCCCCGAGGCCTCGTCGGAGCAGCCGGTCACGGAGCGGCCGCACACCGGGCACGGCTTCGGCCGCGTGCTCGTCGCCGTCTACGGCCTGCTCGCTCTCGCAGCGACCGGGCGCTCGATCCTGCAGATCACCGAGTACTTCGACCGGGCACCCGTCCCGTTCCTGCTGTCGGCGCTCGCGGCGCTCATCTACCTCGTCGCGACCATCGGTCTGGCCCGCGGCGACCGTGCGTCAGTGCGCCTCGCGACCATCGCCCTCACGGTCGAGCTCGTGGGCGTGCTCGTGGTCGGGACCTGGAGCGTCGCGCGGCCCGAGGCCTTCCCCGAGAAGACCGTCTGGTCACACTTCGGCGCAGGCTACGGCTACGTCCCTCTCGTGCTGCCGCTCGTCGGCCTCTGGTGGATCCGTCGCACGGCCCGGGCGACCGCCGCCTCCGATGCCGAGGTGGCGCGGTCGGCGGACTGACGCGCCGCCGATAGGGTTGCGGCCATGACCGAGCAGACCCCTGCCCCTGCGCCGACGACGCAGGCGACCCTTGTCGCCGGCCCGCTGACGGTGCGCGAGATCAGCGCCGACGAGGCCGTCGAGACGCTCCTCGAGGTCGGGGGCAGCTTCCTCCAGACGCCTGCCTGGGGACGGGCGAAGGCAGGCTGGCGGCGCACGCACCTGGGCTGGTTCGACGCCTCGGGGGCCCGCGTCGGGGCTGGCCTCGTCCTCTCGCGCACCATCCCGCGCCTCTCCCGGTCCTACGCCTACCTGCCCGAGGGTCCGGGGTTGCCGTGGGACGTCGTGGCGACCGACCCGGCGGCGTGGCTCGACCCGCTCGTCGCCTGGGCCAAGGCCAACAAGGCGTTCGCACTCCGGCTCGGCTACCCCGTCGTCTCCCGCGTCTGGGACCGCGAGCCGGTCAAGAAGCAGGTCGTCGACAACGGCCTGCTCAGCTTCACCAGCCTGCCCGCGGCGGTCGACAACCCGACGGCCCGCACCCTCGAGGCCTGGCTCGACCGCAACCACTGGCTCCCGCTCGGCGCCGACGGTGTCGCGGTGGGTCAGCCCCGCCTGCTCTGCATCGTCGACCTGCGTGGCCGCCCCGACGCCGAGCTGCTCAAGGGCATGAACCAGCAGTGGCGCCGCAACGTCAAGAAGGCCGAGAAGGCCGGCGTCCAGGTGCGCGCGGTCGGGCCCGAGGGGCTCGACACCTTCCACGCCCTCTACGTCGAGTCGGCCGACCGGGACAACTTCCTGCCCCGGCCCAAGGCGTACTTCGACGTCATGGCGCGCTCGTTCGCGTCGGACGGCACGGACGGTGACGGTCCCGTGTCGGCGCGCTTCTACGAGGCCCACGTCGACGGCGACGTGCTCGCCTCGGCATTGATGATCCGCTTCGGTCGCACGTTCTCCTACCTCTACGGCGGGTCGACCGAGCGCAACCGCGACGCACGAGCCTCCAACGCCCTGCAGTGGCAGGCGATGCGTGACGCCGCCGCGGCCGGGTGCGAGTCCTACGACTTCAGGGGGTTCAACACCTCCCTCGGTGCCACGAGCCCCCTCACCGGCCTGCTCCTCTTCAAGCTCGGCGCCGGCGCCGACGTCGTCGAGATGGTGGGAGAGCGCGAGCTCGTCATCAGCAGGTTCTGGCACCTCGCCTTCGAGAAGGCCATGGCTGCCCGGATCGCGATCAACAAGCGCCGCAAGGCGGCCCGCGCCTCGGCCGACGCCGCCGACATCTGACCGATCGACGCGGTGGGTGGCGCGCCCACCTCGGGTCAGCGTCGCTGGATGTCGAAGTACGGGCTGATGTAGCAGGTGGCATAGCCCTGCCCCTGCTGCGCCGTGACGACGATCCCGTCCACGAGCGCCCGGCACGACACGGCGCCGCGGACGCCTGACCCCGTCGGGTCGCTCGTGCGCACCCGGAGGCTGAAGTAGTCGTTGCTCGTCGCGCCCGGTCTGACCGGCACCTCGAGGGCGAGGGGCGCGGTCTGCGCGGGGTAGTCGTAGCGCTGGTGCGTCGCGTCCGAGAGGGACACCTCGATGCGGGCGCCCGTCTCGGCATACGCCTCGAAGCGGATCGTCCTCGCGTCCGCGGGAACGGGCGTCACGGGAACGGCCGGCACGGGGATGAGGGTGGGGGGAGAGGTCATGACGCCTCGGGTCGGGGTGGTCGCCTTCGCGGTCGCGCCGGGGGCCGACCGGCTCGGGCTGGCGCCGGGAACCAGGGGCGTGATCGTCGGAACCGGGAACGTCCGGGTCACGACGGGACGGTTGCGGGTGACGCTGACGGCGGGTCGGGCGACCGGGTCGAAATCGTCGACGGAGCTCATGGCCGCCCAGAAGCCGAGCGGGACGAGCAGCCCGACGAGGATCGCCACGACGTGCCAGGCCTGGAGACGCCCGCCGAGCGAGCGTCCCGCGGCGCCGGGAAGGGTGACGGTGCGCAGCCGCTCGGTCATCGGCGGGGAGGCGGGTGCGGGAGGAGGCGGTGGCATCGGTGCGGGGTCCGCCCCGAACTTCTGCGGCACCCAGCCCGTCGCCGGCGGCCGCTCGAGGCCGAAGGTCGTGTCGTATGCCGTCACGTCCTCAGGCGTCCCGGTCGCCGTGGGCAGATCGGCCGGGTCAGCCGAACCGGCCGGGTCGAGACCGCGGGCACTCGTCGACCCGTCACGCGGGTCGGTCGGGTCGGGGCCGACATCTCCCGTCGTGTCGCGGGTCGGGTCGGGCTCGAACGGCGAATTCTCAGACACGGGGTCCCCTCGTCTCGTGCGTGCGGCTGCCCAATCTAGTGCGGCCGACCATCCCTGACCTCGGTCACAGGGAGGGGCTGCAGACGACTTGGTGGTCCGACGTGTCGACGGCCACGAGTTGTCGGCCGGCGTAGACACGGCACTGGATCGTGCCCGGCCCGGTCAGGACCGTCGCCGTGACCTGCAGCTCGGACGGCCGGCTGTCGAGCGTGATCTTGGCGGCGTACGGGCCGAGCCCCTGGTGCCCGTCCAGGACGACGCCGCCCGAGGTGATGTCGACGCCGGCGACGAGCCCCGCGCTGGGCGAGCTCGGCGTCGACACCACCTCGACGGTCAGCGAGGTGGCGTCCGCCGGCACCGGGGACACGTCCGGGGTCCCGCCGAGCAACGGCGCAAAGGCCGTCGAGGCCGTGACGTCACGGGCACGGACGCCGATCACGGATCCCGGGGCGTCACGGCTCCCGTCGGTCGTGCCGTCGAGCGTCCCGTCCATCGTGCTGTCGCAGTCGGGGATGCCGGGTTCCGCTCCGATGTCGGAGGTCCAGCACTCGTAGCTCTCGGTCGCGTCGTCGTGGTTCGAGAGACCGAGGAGCAGGAGCGGGATGAGGAGGAAGGCGGCCCATCCCGGCAGGCGTCGCCGGGGCGGTTGCCGGACCGGCGGGGTGGTGAGTACCGGCGGCACCGGGGCCTGCCACGAGGACGGGGTCGCTGACCCCGGAGCGGGGGCGGACGACCGAGGCGCCCACGCCTCCGGGGGAAGGGACTGGCCCGACGTGGCGGGGTCGGCGCTCGACACGTCGTCCGGGAAGGAGACGTGCCGGTCCCGCTGGGGGTCCGGGAGGGCCGGGCGGGGGTGGTCGGGCTCGGGGTCGGACAACGATGCCTCGCTTCAGACGGGTGGGACCACGGTAGGTCCTCGGGTGCCGCAGTCGTCGCACCTCTGACCGTCCCCGGCCTCGGCGCGTTCCGTGCGGCTGTCGGGTCCCGAGCCGGGAGGCTGCCGGCGAGGGCTCAGCGGACGCGGCTCCGCGTCCGGTCGGTCACCGCGCAGTCGACGGACGGGGTCACCCCAGCTCGGTGGCGGTCAGTCGGCGCCGGGCCTCCAGCCACCGACCCGGATCTCGGTGCCGTCGACGATGTCGACGGGTGAGCTGGGGTCCAGCGGCACGGCCACCGGTGACGACCCGTCGCTCACGACGATCGTCATCGACGCGGTCTGCTCGACGCCGGCGGCGGCGAGGTCGCCCCGCCATCCGAGGTCGAGGTGGGCGACGTCACCGGGGTCGAGGGGCACCGTCTGTGCACTCGAGGTCTCCGCGTCGTGAAGGCGACCGCGAGGGTTGGCGAACACGGTCCCGGAGGGGCCTCGAGCGGACACCACGGCATACCCGGTGAGCACGCACGGCACCCGGCTGGAGTTGGTGACCCGCACGCGCATCTGCCGATAGCCCAGTGCGGGGTCGACCGGGCTCGCCGAGACGTCGAGCTGGCTCGGCTGGCACGGTCCGTCAGGGAAGAGCGGCGCCGCCGGGTCGACCGGACCCGTCGACGCACCGGCGCTCCGGCTGGGCGGCAGCACGAGCGGAGGCTCGGTGGGCAGGGCCGTCGGCGTCTGCTCGGTCTGGGCCGTGGTGGCCGGCGGGCTGGACGCGTCGAGGGAGGTGTCGGGTGGCGGGCTGGCGCAAGCGGCGACGAGAAGGGAGGTCAAGGCGAGCGCTGCGGCGGACACGACGGATCCGGCCGACGTCCTGCCTGCCTCCCCGTGCACGCCCGTCACCCTCATGGCTCCACGCTAGGCGAGTTCACGGCGCCGTCGACCGGAGCCCGACGAGTCCTCGACGAGGTCTTCACCCCCAGCACACAGCGCGGGAGCGATATCCGTTCGGAGCCACCGCCGCCGCCCGCCTATCCTGTCGAGCATGTCCGACGAGCCTGCGAACGCACCCGCGCGCTCGCGGCCACCCCGTCGACGCGGGCGTCGACGTCCGGCGGGCGCCCAGCAGCCTCCGGCCCAGACACCCTCGGCCCCCGCCTCCTCGGCTTCCTCGGCCTCCCCGGCCTCCACCGAGCCACCGGCCTCCTCGGCTCCCTCGACGCCCGCGGCCGCCCGGGGCCGCTCGGACCGGCCGGCCCAGCGCGCCGGGGCCACGGAGCGTGACCGGCGCGACCACGGCCGCACCGCGACTGCGCGACGTCAGGGCGGTCGCACCCTGACGCCCGAGCAGCGGGAGGCCCGCCGCGCCGCCCGGGCGGCGACGGTTCCGCCCATCACCTATCCCGAGCACCTGCCCGTCGTCGAGCGTCGCGACGACATCGCGGCGGCGATCCGGGACCACCAGGTCGTCGTCATCGCCGGTGAGACGGGGTCGGGCAAGACGACCCAGATCCCGAAGATCTGCCTCGAGCTCGGTCGCGGCCTCGACGGCGTCATCGGGCACACCCAACCGCGTCGTATCGCGGCGCGCGCCGTCGCCGAGCGGCTCTCCGAGGAGCTCGCCGTCGACCTCGGCACCGCCATCGGCTACCAGGTGCGCTTCACCGACCAGAGCAGCCGAGACACCCTCGTCAAGGTCATGACCGACGGCATCCTGCTCGCCGAGATGCAGCGGGACCGCGAGCTGCGCCGCTACGACACGATCATCATCGACGAGGCCCACGAGCGCAGCCTCAACATCGACTTCATCCTCGGCTACCTCCGGCAGCTGCTGCCCCGGCGCCCCGACCTCAAGGTGATCATCACCTCGGCGACCATCGACCCCCAGCGCTTCGCCGAGCACTTCGCCGATCCGGCCACGGGCGAGCCTGCCCCGATCATCGAGGTCTCGGGCCGCACCTTCCCCGTCGAGATCCGCTACCGCCCGCTCGTCGACCCCGACCGCCCCGAGGCGGAGGAGCGCGACATGGTGACCGGCGTCTGCGAGGCGGTCGAGGAGCTGTGGACCGAGCGGCACGCAGGCACGAGCAGCGACATCCTCGTCTTCTTCTCCGGCGAGCGAGAGATCCGCGACGCCGCCGACGCGCTCAACGGCATGAAGCTGCCCGTCACCGAGATCGTCCCGCTCTACGGACGGCTCTCGGCCGCCGAGCAGCACCGCGTCTTCGCGCCGCACACCGGCCGCCGGATCGTGCTGGCCACCAACGTCGCCGAGACCTCGCTCACCGTCCCGGGCATCCGCTACGTCATCGACACCGGCACGGCGCGCATCAGCCGCTACAGCCAGCGCACCAAGGTCCAGCGCCTGCCCATCGAACCGGTCAGCCAGGCGTCGGCCAACCAGCGGTCGGGTCGCTGCGGACGCGTCTCCGACGGCATCGCGATCCGCCTCTACTCCGAGGACGACTACGACAGCCGCCCCGAGTTCACCGACCCCGAGATCCTGCGCACCAACCTCGCCTCGGTCATCCTCCAGATGACGAGCCTCGGGCTCGGCGACATCGCACGCTTCCCCTTCGTCGACCCGCCGGACAGCCGCCAGATCACCGACGGCGTCCGGCTCCTCGAGGAGCTCCAGGCCTTCGCCCCCGAGGACGACGAGCCCGCCCCGGCGCGGGGGAGGCGACGTCCGGGACGACGCCTGACGGCATACGGCCGCACCATCGCCACGCTGCCGATCGACCCGCGTCACGCGCGCATGGTCATCGAGGCCGACAAGCGCGGTGTCCTGCGCGAGGTGCTCGTCATCGTCGCGGCCCTGTCGATCCAGGACCCGCGCGAGCGACCGCAGGACAAGCAGGAGCTCGCCAACGCGTCGCACAAGCGCTTCGCCGACGAGACGAGCGACTTCGTCACGTGGCTCAACCTCTGGGCCTACCTCAAGGAGCAGCAGCACGAGCTGAGCAGCAGCGCCTTCCGGCGGATGTGCAAGGCAGAGTTCCTCCACTACCTGCGCATCCGCGAGTGGCAGGACCTCCACAGCCAGGTCAAGCAGGCCGCCAAGCAGGCCGGTCTCGACCTGGGCCGCGGGAGCACCCACGTGGCCCAGGGCGAGCTCGACGTCGACGCGATCCACCAGTCGCTGCTCGCCGGACTCCTCTCGCACGTCGGTGTCCGGGACGAGCAGAAGCGGGAGTATGCCGGGGCGCGCGGCACGCGCTTCGGCATCAGTCCCGGTTCGGCGCTCTTCCGCAAGCAACCCCAGTTCGTCATGGCCGAGGAGCTCGTCGAGACGAGCCGCCTGTGGGCGCGCGTCAATGCCCGCATCGACCCCGTGTGGGCCGAGCAGCTCGGCGAGCACCTCGTGAAGCGGCAGTACTCCGAGCCACGGTGGTCGGGCAAGCGTGGCTCCGCCGTCGCGACCGAGCGCGTCACGCTCTACGGCGTGCCGCTCGTCGTCGGCCGCGTCGCCGGCCTCGGCCGCATCGACCCCGAGCTCGCGCGCGACCTCTTCATCCGGCACGCCCTCGTCGAGGGCGACTGGCACACCGAGCACGCCTTCCTGCGCGAGAACGCCGCCCTCGTCGAACGCCTCGGCGAGCTCGAGGCCCGCACCCGGCGCCGCGACATCGTCGTCGACGACAGCACGTTGATCGCGTTCTACGACAAGCGGATTCCCGCCGACGTCGTCTCGGGACGTCACTTCGACACGTGGTGGAAGAAGGCACGGCGTCAGACGCCGGACCTGCTGACCTTCACCGAGGAGCTGCTCCTGCGCGAGAGTGCGGGCAGCATCGCCGACGAGGACCACCCGACGACCTGGACCCAGGGCGAGAACGTCCTGTCGGTGACCTACCAGTTCGAGCCGGGATCGGCACAGGACGGCGTGACCGTGCACATCCCGGTCGAGCGCCTCAACCAGGTGACACCCGACGGCTTCGACTGGCAGGTCCCGGGCTTCCGCGAGGAGCTCGTCACCGCGCTGATCCGCAGCCTTCCCAAGGGGATCCGCCGCAACCTCGTTCCGGCGCCCGACCACGCCCGCGCCGTCCTGCCCGAGCTCGACCCGATGTCGGGACCGCTCCTCGTCACGCTCGCGACCGTGCTTCGGCGCCGGGCGGGCGTCGCCGTCACCCCCGCGGACTTCGACGTCGAGCGCATCCCGCCGCATCTGCAGGTCACCTTCAGCGTCGACGGCGCCGACGGCCGACCCGTCGCCACCGGCAAGGACCTCGAGGCGGTCCGTGACATCGCTGCGCCGCAGCTGCGCCGGCAGGTCAGCCGCGCCGGCTCCGGACTCGAGCGCGCGGACCTCACGTCGTTCCCCGACGCAGGCGTGGCCGAGTCGTTCGAGAGCGCGCAGGGCGTCCACGGCTACCCGGCCCTCGTCGACACCGGCTCGGCCGTCGACCTCCGGGTGCTCCCGACGCGTGCTGAGGCCGACGCCGAGCACCGCCTCGGGGTCCGGCGACTCCTCCTGCTCGGCATCTCGCCGCCGTGGAAGCAGATCCTCGCCCGCCTGACGAACACCCAGAAGCTCGCGCTCGGCCACAACCCGCACGGCAGTGTCCCGGCCCTGCTCGACGACTGCCTCGCCGCGGCCATCGACGCGATCCGCGACGACGCCGTCACCGACAGGTCGGACCACACGGTGCGCACCCGCGAGGACTTCGAATGGGCCCTGTCGGCCGTGCGCACCCACACGACCGCCAAGGTCGTGCAGGTCGTCGGGCTCGTCGAGCCGATCCTCGCCAAGCACCTCGCCCTGACGAACCGGCTCGCCGAGCTCGACCGGTCGAGCAGCCCGGCCATCCGACCGATGCTCGCCGACGTCCGGGCCCAGCTGGGAGAGCTGGTGCGCCCCGGCTTCGTCGCCGACACCGGGCTGCGCCGTCTGCCCGACCTCGATCGCTACCTTCGGGGGATCACGCACCGCCTCGACAAGGCGCCGGCCAACCTGGCCCGCGACGCCCAGGCGCTCGAGCAGGTCGACCTCGTCGAGGGCCGGTACGCCGACCTGCTCGACACCCTGCGGCCCGCCCAGCGCGGCGCCGCCGACGTCGTCGACATCGGCTGGATGATCGAGGAGCTGCGGGTCTCGCTCTTCGCGCAGACGGTCGGGACGGCATACAGCGTCTCGCCGCAGCGCATCCTCAAGGCGATCGCCAAGGTGGACGCCTGACCGCTGCCGCGCCCGGACATGGGGAATCATGGGATGCAGGGGAGCGTTGCACGAAAGACCCCGTACGACGAAAGGCCAGACCCGTGCAGGACCCGACCGAGCTCTTCCAGTTCGAGAGCGACACCTCACCGAGCCAGCTCCAGCAGCTGCAGGCGTCGGTGCTCGTGGTCGCCCTCGGCGGATTCATCGACGCCGGCCACACCCAGCGACTCATGGCCGACCACATCCTCGAGACGCACGAGTCGCGCGTCATCGCCTCCTTCGACGTCGACCAGCTGCTGGACTACCGCGGCCGTCGGCCCGTCATGGTCTTCGACCGCGACCACTGGAGCAGCTATGACGACCCGAGCCTGCTGCTGCACCGCGTCGTCGACAAGGAGGGTGTGCCCTTCCTGCTCCTCGTCGGCCCCGAGCCCGACTACCAGTGGAACCGCATGGTCGAGGCGACCACGATGCTCGTCAAGGCGTTCGGCGTCGACCTCACCGTGAGCGTCCACGGCATCCCCATGGCCGTCCCGCACACCCGACCGCTCGGCGTGACCGCGCACGGCACCAACCCGCGCCTCGTGACCGGCAACGACCCGGCGTTCGGCACGGTCCAGGTGCCGGCGAGCTTCTCGTCGCTGCTCGAGCTGCGGCTCGGCGAGGCAGGGCTCGACGCCATCGGTTTCGCCGTCCACGTGCCGCACTACCTCGGTCAGAGCGAGTTCGCCGACGCGGCCGTGCTCGGCCTCGAGCGGGTGCGCGCTGCGACGGGGCTCGACCTCGACCTGCGCGAGCTCGCCGCGACCGCCGGGCTCAACCGGGCCGAGATCACCCGGCAGATGGAGGAGTCCGACGAGATCTCCGCTGTGGTGCACGCGCTCGAGCAGCAGTACGACACGTTCCTCGAGGGTCGCCAGCAGCGCAACCTGCTAGCCACCGACCTCTCGGACCTCCCGACGGCCGACGAGATCGGCGCCGAGTTCGAGGCGTTCCTCAAGGACGTCACCGACGAGGACCAGGGCGACGACCGCACCTGAGGCCTTCTGACGAAAGGCGGGTCCGACCACCTGGTCGGACCCGCCTTCGTGTCCCCTGCTCCCGTATGCCGTCGGCCGCCGCCGATGCCGCTCCCCCCGCGCCCCGCTCGCTCGTGTTCGGCTCGGCTGCCTCGGGTCAGGCCTTGGCTTCGCTCCAGCGGCGGACGATCGAGGTGTCGGCGACGAACCGGACCTCGTCGGTGCCGGCCCACGTGCGCGCCGCGCTCGTCAGCGTGCCTTCGACGGAGGCCGCCGCGGCCGCGGCGTGCTGCTCGGGCACGTGGACGAGCAGCTCGTCGTGCAGGCACAGCACGATCTGCCCGCCGAGCGGGCGCACCGCGCGGCGCACCGTCGCCGCCCACGCCTTGAAGAGCTCGGCCGCCGAGCCCTGGATGATCGCGTTGCGCGCGTAGCGGCCCCGCGCCCCGTCCGCGCCCGTCGCCGAGAACTCGGCGCTGCCGGACGGCTCGGGCGCGCCCGGCTCGAGCGCGGGCACCGGCACCCCGCCGAAGCGGATGAGCCGTCCACCCCACGTGCGCACCGGACGGCGGGCGACCCCGTCGGCGTAGGCCCGGTCGAGCAGGCTCATGGCCACGGGGTAGGCGCGCTCGAGGTCCTTGAGGGCCACGCCCGCCGCACCCGAGCGCTGTCCGTACATCGCTGCGAGCACGGCCACCTTGGCCCGGGGCCGGTCGGCGCCGAGCTTGGCGGCGACAGGTGCGTAGAGGTCGTCGGCGCGGGTGGCCTCGGCGAACGCCCGGTCGGCGCTGACGACGGCGAGGACGCGCGGCTCGATCTGGCCGAGGTCGGCGCGGACGAAGACGTGGCCCGGTGCCGCGCAGATCGCTGGACGCAGGGGTGCGGGGAGGTTGTGCAGACCATTCTGCGCGGTCATGCGCCCGGCCGCCCCGTCGCAGGCGGTCCAGCCGCCGCGGAGCCGGTCGTCGGCGCCGACGTGGTCGTCGAGCCAGCGGTAGCCGTAGGTCGTCGCGATCCGCTCGTCCTTGCGCCATCGGAGCAGCGCGTCGACGAGGGGATGGGTGTGCCGGTACGGCTCGAGCACCCAGGCGCGCGTGTTGGGCACGTCGACACCGACCGAGAGGAGCAGGTCGCGCACCTGGCCCGGGTTGCGCAGGTCGGTGCGCTCCCGGCCGGGCGCGTGACGGAGCACGACCGCGTCGCGCTCTGCCCTGATGCGTGCCGCGTCGGCGTCGTCGTCGGGTCGCGCCCCGGCGGACGCCGCGATGAGGTCCTCGGCGGCGGGCCGGTCGACGGGGAGCCCGTCGCGCTCGAGCTCGAGGCAGAGCACGGCCGCGGCGGACTCGGACCACACGGTGCGTTCGAGCCGGCCGACGTGGTCGCCGCCGAGGCGGGCGAGGGCCTCGCGCTGCGCGGTGCAGCAGTCGAGCGCCAGGACGGCCAGCTCGCGCAGGCGGGCGTCGTCGGTCGCCCACGCCAGAGCATCGGCGCGGAGGTGGCCGGCGGCGGTCAGCAGGGACACGTCCTCGCCGGCAGCGACGTCGAAGAGGTCGCCGTCGAAGCCGCTCAGCCGCGGCGCGCGTGGCGCGGGCACGTCGGCCTCGTCGAGCCCGCGGCACCCGGCCACGACATGACCGGGCGTCGCCCACCAGCCGCCGTGGACGATGCGGTGGGCCTCGGCGAGGTCCCACGTGCGGGAGACGTCGACACCGGCGCCGACGACGGGCCGCAGGGTCGAGGCGGCCGACCACACGACCCAGCGCGGACCGAGCCGCGTCGTCGTGTCGACGAACCGGCGCACCACGTCGCCGAGCGGCCACGCCTCGTCGACATCCGGCCCGACGGCATACGCCCCTCGGGGGCCGACCACGAGCGCGACGAGCGGTGGACCGGAAGCCTTGTCAGTCAAGGCAACCCGCGATCCGCTCGATGGCCTCGCGGAGGATGTCGGGGGAGGTCGCGTAGTTGAGCCTCGCGTGCCCCGCGCCGCCGGAGCCGAAGATCGGACCGGGGGAGAGCGCGACGCGGGCGCGGCGCAGCACCTCCCCGGTCGGGTCGTCGCCGAGGCCCAGCCCGGAGAGGTCGAGCCATGCGAGATAGGTCGCCTCCGGCACGACGAGACGGGCGCCGGGCAGCTGCGCTGCGACGAGCTCGGCGAGCAGCCGCCGGTTGGAGTCGAGCTCGCGGACGAGGCGGTGCACCCACTCGCGCCCCTCGCGGAAGGCAGCGGTCTGCGCGATGACACCCAGGTGGCTCGCGCCGAACGTGACCCAGGGGTGGAGCCGGCGCACGTCGTCGGCGGCGTCGGCCCCGGGGACGATGATCGCGGCCTTGAGCCCTGCGAGGTTCCACGCCTTGGAGGCCGACGTCACGGTGATGCCGCGCTCGGCACCCGCGACGGCGAGGTAGGGCGTGAAGGTGCTCGTCGGCAGCACGAGCGGACCGTGGATCTCGTCGGAGACGACCCGGACGCCGCGCTCGTCGGCGACCCGGGCGAGGGCCGCCAGCTCGTCGGGGGTGTGCACCGAGCCGGTCGGGTTGTGCGGGTTGGAGAGCAGGTATGCCGCGCGGTCGCCGTGAGCGGTCACCTCGGCGAAGACGTCGGCGAGGCGGTCGAGGTCGAGCCGGTGGTCCGGACCGAGCGGGGCCTCGACGACCCGTCGCCCGCACGCCTCGATGACCTCGTAGAAGGCGTTGTAGACGGGCGGGCTGACGACCACCGGGCCACCGGGGTCGGTGAGGAGCCCGAGCAGGTGGGTCACGCCGGTCAGCACGTCGGCGACGCGTGTCGTGCTGTCGTGGTCGAAGCCCCAGCCCCACTCGTCGGCGGCGAACGCGGCGATCTCGGCGGCATACTCCTGCGTCAGGGCGTAGCCCGTGTCGCCCCGGGCCACGGCGGCGCTCACGGCGTCCACGACCGCGGGGCACGGCGCGCAGTCCATCTCGGCGATCCACATCGGGATGACGTCGGGCCCGTAGCGTCCCCACTTGACCGACGTGCGGTCGCGCCGGAGGTCGGCCAGCGGGACGCCGAGGATCGTCGCGCCGTCTGCGTGCCTCTCACCCATGGGAGCGACCCTACGAGAGCGGGGCGTCGTCGTCTCCCGCGGTCCCCGGTCGGCTCGACTGGGTACGAGGGTGCCACGAGCGACCCGGGCGGCATACGGTGGCGTCGGCGGCGAATCGACAGCCGCCACACAGGGACGACGGACGAAGGGGTGGAGCCGGTGGGCATCTTGGGTTACGGCAGGGACGAGACCGTCGAGGCATCGGACGCGACCGCGGTGAAGCTGCGCACGGCGAAGGACGCCGGCGCGCTGGAGCGGGCTGCCCTGCCGGCCGAGGGAGGTCTCTCGGGAGCCGCGACCCGACTCGTCGAGCGTCTCCTCGACGTCGGGATCGACGGCAAGGGACCGTTCGACCCGGCCCACGAGGTCGCCGCCAACGCGCTCAAGCACGCCCGGGGAGACCGCGACCAGGCCCTGCGGATCATCGTGCGCGACCACCGGCAGCTCGGCGCGATCGGCGGCTTCGCCACCGGTCTGGGCGGCTTCTTCACGATGCCGCTCTCGCTGCCGGCCAACGTGCTCGAGTTCTACCTGCTGGCCACCCGCATGACGGCGGCGACGGCCAAGGTGCGCGGCTACGACATCGACCAGCCCGAGATCCGCTCCGCGATCCTGCTGACCCTCGCGGGCGCCGACAGCGACGACCTCCTCAAGAAGGCCGGTCTGCAGGCCGGCGGTGGGAAGCTGTCGTCCGTCGCGTTCGACCGGCTGCCCGCCCCGGCGCTCATGGTCCTCAACAAGGCGGTCGGTTTCCGCCTGCTCGGGCGCATCGGGCAGGGGACCTTCGCCCGGCTCGGGCGCCTCGTGCCCGTCGTCGGAGGCCTCATCGGCGCCGCGATCGACGTCTACATGCTGGGCCGCATCGGCAAGCAGGCGGCCAAGGAGTTCCCTCCCGTCGAGACCTTCGGTCGCTGAGCGACCGGCTGGGCAGGCCTCACCGTGAGGGACACGCAGATCACCGTTGCGCATCGCCGTCCGGGCCGGGGAATCGCACGCGTCACCCGTTCGTTGGGCCGGGCATGAAGCCCGCATCCCGGCTCAAGATGGCCGCGACCGTCGCGTCGGTCGTGCGCGCCTCGACGCGACCCGGCGCGCCCAGCCTGCCGGAGCGGCTGCAGGCCGTGCCGCGCCTCGTACGCGCCACCGTGGACGGGACGTATGCCGGCACGACCCTCAAGCGGCTCGGGCTCGTCGCAGGGGCGGTCGCCTACGTCGCCTCGCCCGTGGACCTGCTGCCCGAGGCGGTCCTACCGGTCATCGGCGCGGCCGACGACGCCGTCGTCATCTCCTGGGCGGTCAAGGCCTTCTTCGAGGAGACCGAGCGCTTCATCGCGTGGGAGGTCGGTCAGGGTCTGCACCGGCAGCGGCCCCGGCGTGGCTCTGCGAGCTGGGAGCCGGGTGGCGAGCGGGCGACCGAGGCGTCGCGCACGACGGTGCAGGGTGAGCCGATCGCGGTGCCGGGCGATCCGGCGACCGAGGCGTGGGCCGGAGGTGCCGAGGACGGACTGCGCCGCGACCGTGACAGCACCGGGGCTGCTGCACCCCGCCGCATCGTCAGCCGCGTCACGCGTGTCAGGGGCAGGTCCGCCAGCGGTGACCCCGGGCGGGGTCGGGACGACCGGGCGCGACTTCCGGAAGGGACACGCCAGGCCGCGACCGACTACGTCCTCGAGTCGGTGCGCAAGCGCCTCGAGCGCTGAGCCCAGCCCACTCGGCGACACGGCGTACTGCTGCGGCGTGCTGCGTGACGTGAACCCTGCCGCTGGGTCCGCGATCCACACCCCCTGACACGAAAGGCCCTCGGTCCACAGGAGCCGATCGGGGTCTGCCGGTCAACGGTGCGTGCCGCGAGGCTCGGGACATGCCGAAGATCTCACTGTCCGGGCCGGCCGAGCTGCTGACCATCATCCCCTTCCACCTGGGCTTCCAGCCGGAGCGCAGCGTCGTCGTGGTGTGCTTCCACGGCAAGCGGCTCGGGCTCGTCGCGCGGCTCGATCTCGTCGACGAGACCCTGGCCGCCGAGGCCGCCGCCCAGACGGTGCCGACCCTGCTCCAGGGTTCCCCGTCGTCGGTGGCCCTCGTGGGTTTCGAGCAGGTGCGCGACGAATCGCTGGCCCTGCTCGAGGCGCTCGCCACGGGCGTCGAGGACCACAGGGTCGTCGTCCGGGAGCGACTCGCGGTCCTCGAGGGGCGCTGGCGCTCGGTCGGGTGCGACTGCTGCCCCTCGGAGGGCTGGCTCCTCCCGGAGCAGGCGGACGTGCCGGCCGTGGCGAGCTACGTGGCGCTCGGGCACTCCGTCCTGGCGGACCGAGAGGGGCTGGCGAGGCTCGTCGAGCCGCTCGCCCCCACGGAGCCCCGGCACGACCTCGCTGCCGCCGCGATCGACGACTGGCAGCGCCGCTATGTCGCAGCCGGTGGCTCCCTCAGCAGGACGCCGGCCCGGGCGAGCCGGACGGACCGGAAGCCCGACCGGGGTCGGCGCCGTCGACCGGCGGGACGGGGGCGCCGACCCGGCGCGGCGCTCGGGGTCCTCGACGGCGGCGACCCGACGGCCCGCCAGTTCCTCGTCCACGACTCCCTCGTGGCCTGGGGAGGGGTGCTGCACGGCGAGATCGAGGGGTACGGCGTCGAGCACTGGCTCCCGTCCCTCGTCGGTCCGCTGCGTGACCCGCGCTTCCATGACGCCCTGCTGGCCTGGCTCTGCCCCGGGATGGCCTCGGCCGACTTCCTGTCCGACGACCTCGCAGCCCTCCTCGGGGTGCTGCTCGGTCCTGACCTCCGGCTCGCCCCGGCCGCGGGCGATCACGAGACGGCCGCCGTCCCGACACCCGACGGCGCCGAGCCCGGTCGCTCCCCGGGATCGCGCGCGGACCCGGGCGACCCCGACACTTCGGAGGGGTCGGGGACGGCCGTGCAGGAGCGCCTCGAGGAGGGCGACTCCGATGCGCTCCGAGCGCTGTTGCAGCTGCTGGCTGCGGGGCCGCCGTCGTCGGACCGGCACGACGACGACACGGACGAGGAGCACACCGACGTCGAAGACGACCACGAGGACGACCACGAGGACGACTACGAGGACGATGGCGAGCCGCCGCGCGACGTCTTCGAGGCACGACGGGTGCTGGACGAGCTGGACGCCGTGGGGACCCTGGCGGCGCTCGAGGCGTCGGTTGACCGGGACGCACCGCGCTCGCGCGACCTTCGGGCCGGCCTCGCCGCAGCGCCCGACGCGCCTCCCGAGTCGTGGCTCGGAGACGGCAACGACCCGAGCGGCTGGGAGGAGTGGGACGAGGCTGCGACGCCACGACTCGTCCTGTCCCGCCTCGAGCAGGTCTGCCGACTGACGCCGGCGGATCATGCGGTTCCCGTCCTGTCGCTCTTCGCCTCGATGGCGTGGTGGTGCGGCGACGGTGCGCGGGCCGGGGTCGCGGTCGACCGTGCGCTCGAGCTGGAGCCCGATGACGGGCTGGGGCGGCTGTTGCGACACGCCCTCGACGTCGGACTCCGGCCCCGGGAGTGCGCCTGAGCGTCTCCGGCGGCGGCGCCGTCCGTCCATGTCGTGGAACGGCGCGCGGCCTCTCCGTGAGGCCTCGCGTATGGTTGGAGCAGGTCATGAGTACCAGCGACAAGCCCCGGCTCGCTGGTCGGCAACCCTCCTTCGCGGTGGGGTGCCCCGGGTGAAGACCTGGCCGCCCCGTCCCCGGGTGCGTGCAAGCGCGAGGACCGAGGAGTACCCCGATGACCGTCACCCACCGGACGCAGAGCACCCGCCGCCGGGCGCGGCCCGGGACCGCTGGCACCGGCCAGACCGGCGACTCGGCGACGAGGGACCGTGCGGCGACGAGCCACGTCGACCCGACGGCACCGGAGCCCCGCCGGCCCGACGGCGCCTGGCGTGACGGCGACCCGGTCGGCCGGCGGCAGTTCGCCCACGTCGGTGACATCGAGCTCGAGCGCGGGGGAGTGCTGCCCGACGTTCGCATCGCCTACGAGACGTGGGGCCGGCTCAACGAGGCTGGCGACAACGTCATCCTCGTCGAGCACGCACTGACCGGCGACAGCCACGTCATCGGTGAGGCCGGCGACGGACACGCCTCGCCCGGCTGGTGGAACGCCCTCATCGGGC
The DNA here is from genome assembly GCF_052115065.1 of Terrabacter sp. 2TAF16. Classification (NCBI taxonomy): domain Bacteria; kingdom Bacillati; phylum Actinomycetota; class Actinomycetes; order Micrococcales; family Intrasporangiaceae; genus Terrabacter; species Terrabacter sp. 2TAF16. The sequence goes on along the minus strand of NZ_JBFRFZ010000007.1, from coordinate 79,044 downwards.
CCGACGGACCCGTTGACCCCGAGCGGTGGTTCGTCATCGCGTCCAACGTCCTCGGCGGGTGCCAGGGCAGCACCGGCCCCGCGAGCCCTGCGCCCGACGGTCGTCCCTGGGGCAGCCGTTTCCCCTACGTCACGGTCCGCGACCAGGTCGCCGTCGAGCGACGCCTCCTCGACGGGCTCGGCATCCGCCGCCTGGCGGCCGTCGTCGGCGGCTCGATGGGCGGGATGCGTGCGGTGGAGTGGGCCGCGACGCACCCCGACGACGTCGACCGCTGCATCGTGCTCGCGTCGACGGCGTACGCGACCGCCGACCAGATCGCCTGGTGCCAGCCGCAGCTGTTGGCGATCCGCAACGACCCCGACTTCGCGGGCGGCGACTACTACGAGGGCCACACGCGTCCCGACACCGGCCTGGGCCTGGCCCGCCGCATCGCCCACATCACGTACCGCACCGAGACCGAGCTCGGCACCCGCTTCGGGCGCGAGCCCCAGCTCGGCGAGGACCCGTTGCGCGCCGGCGACCGCGGTCGCTTCGCCGTCGAGTCCTACCTCGACCACCACGCGGGCAAGCTGGCCCGGCGCTTCGACGCCAACTCCTACGTCGTGCTGACCGAGGCGATGAACTCGCACGACGTCGGGCGCGACCGCGGGGGGCTCGAGGCCGCCCTCGAGCGCGTCCGCGCCGAGTGCACCATCGTCTCGGTCGACACCGACCGCCTCTACCCGCCCCGGCTCTCCGACGAGCTGCACGCCGCCCTGCCGGGGTCCCGTCGCGCACACATCACCTCGGAGTTCGGGCACGACGGCTTCCTCATCGAGGAGGACCAAGTGGGTCGCATCGTCCGAGACGCGCTCGAACGGCCGCGCGACTGAACCCATCTGCGCGCCGGGCCGGTTCGCCGACAGCCGGCGCTGTGGCACGCTCGTCGTCCGCGTCGCCGACGCCGCGGTGAGACTTCGCCCGGGACGCGCCGGACGCCTCGTAATCGGGTACGGTGCGAGCACTGGTTGTTTCCGTCCCAAGGAGGTCCGGGAAAGTGGCCATCGTCGTTGGTTATGTCGCCACCAAGGAAGGTCGCGCGGCGCTCAAGCGAGCCGCCGAGGAGTGCGTCCTGCGTGGAGCGAAGCTCGTCGTCATCAGCTCCCACCGGGGCGGCAAGGACTTCGACGCGAACGAGGCCAGCCAGTTCGAGAGCGAGCTCGCCCGGGTGCAGACGCTCCTCGAGGAGAAGGGCCTGGAGCACGAGGTGCGCCAGCTCGTCCGGGGCAACGACCCCGCCGAGGACCTCATCTCCGTCGCCGAGGAGGAGAAGGCCGACTTCATCGTCATCGGCCTGCGTCGCCGCAGCCCGGTCGGCAAGCTGATCCTCGGGTCCAACGCGCAGCGCATCCTGCTCGACGCGAGCTGCCCGGTGCTCGCGGTCAAGGGCGACTGAGCCCTCTCCGGCACGTCGTCCGGCCCGGTTCGTGCGGGCCGGACGCCCGTTCGCGGCACGCGGGTTGGACGCGCGTTCGCTCGGAGGGCGTACGCCGTTTTATAATGTCCGAGTACCGGATCGCACGAGGCGCACCGAGAGCTCGAAACAGGGATCGACTCCGACAGGCCAAGCTCTTCCGGCACCAACCCCCATTCTCGTTCGTTGTGATGGTGCATGCCCGGATTCGGGTCGACCATCCGACGAGACCTGCGACGAAAGGCGACTGCATCCGTGCCTAAGGCAACAACCGCTGGAGCTCCCAAAACCCTGCCGAAGGTGTTCCAGCACGAGGCGATCATGCAGCTCCTGGTCAAGGGCAGCAGCAGCGGCACCATCACCGGGACGGAGATCGCGCGCGCCCAGGTCGATGCAGGACTCGACCTCAAGCAGATGAAGCCGGTCCTCACGACCCTCGAGGCCCACGACATCGAGATCGTCGTCGACGCGCCGCACTCCAGCACGACGAAGAAGACCCGTACAGGGACCAAGGGAGGCACTGTGGCCACCGCACGCAGCACCACCGCCGCGGCGACGAAGTCCGCGACGCGGACGACGACCGCGACGACGAAGACCGCCGCCAAGAAGGCGACGGCCAAGGCGGCGCCGACCCGTGCCGCCGCAACCACCGACGACGAGGCGGCCACCGCCCCCAAGGCGGCCGCGGCCCGCACGGCCAAGAAGGCTGCCACGAACGCCGGTGTCGCCAAGGCGGCCGCGAAGCCCGCTGCCAAGAAGACCGCCACCCGCAAGACCGCCGCGAAGAAGGCCACGACGTCGGCCGACGGCACCGTCGTCGCCGGTGACGACGCCGAGCCCGAGGATGCGCCGGTCGGCGAGCTGGAGGAGGTCGTCGTCGAGCCCGTCGACGTGGACGACGACGCCGATGACGGTGACGAAGCCACCCCCGCAGCCGCCGCGAAGACCGAGGAGACCGAGGAGTCCGGCTTCGTCATCCGTGATGACGACGAGGACGACGCACCGGCCCAGCAGGTCGTCACCGCCGGCGCCACGGCCGACCCGGTCAAGGACTACCTCAAGCAGATCGGCAAGGTCGCCCTCCTCAACGCCGAGCAGGAGGTCGAGCTCGCGAAGCGCATCGAGGCCGGACTGTTCGCCGAGGAGAAGCTCAACTCCGGCGACAAGATCGACATGAAGCTCAAGCGTGAGCTGTGGTGGATCGCCCAGGACGGGAAGAAGGCCAAGAACCACCTGCTCGAGGCCAACCTGCGACTCGTCGTCTCGCTCGCCAAGCGCTACACCGGCCGCGGCATGCTCTTCCTCGACCTCATCCAGGAGGGCAACCTCGGCCTCATCCGTGCGGTCGAGAAGTTCGACTACACCAAGGGCTACAAGTTCTCGACCTACGCGACGTGGTGGATCCGCCAGGCGATCACCCGCGCCATGGCCGACCAGGCGCGCACCATCCGCATCCCGGTGCACATGGTCGAGGTCATCAACAAGCTCGCCCGCGTGCAGCGTCAGATGCTCCAGGACCTGGGCCGCGAGCCCACCCCGGAGGAGCTCGCCAAGGAGCTCGACATGACGCCCGAGAAGGTCGTCGAGGTCCAGAAGTACGGCCGCGAGCCCATCTCCCTGCACACGCCCCTGGGTGAGGACGGCGACAGCGAGTTCGGTGACCTCATCGAGGACTCCGAGGCCGTCGTCCCGGCCGATGCGGTCAGCTTCACGCTCCTGCAGGAGCAGCTGCACTCGGTGCTCGACACGCTGTCCGAGCGGGAAGCCGGCGTCGTCTCGATGCGCTTCGGCCTGACCGACGGCCAGCCGAAGACGCTCGACGAGATCGGCAAGGTCTACGGCGTCACGCGCGAGCGCATCCGCCAGATCGAGTCCAAGACGATGAGCAAGCTGCGTCACCCGAGCCGCAGCCAGGTGCTGCGCGACTACCTCGACTGATGACGCGCCGCGCCGGGCCGCCCGGACACCGAAGGAGCCCACGACACGTCGTCGTGGGCTCCTTCGCGTCTGCGGTGTCTCGTTGTCTGCGTGTGCCGGGTCTGGGCTCAGCGGCGCCGGGGGAGCAGGCGGTCCGGGAGGGAGCGCCAGAACGACACACCAGCCTCGGGCCAGAAGAAGGACCGTGCCCGGGTCTGCCAGGCCCGGGTGCGGCCGACCTGACGCCGGATCGACCGGATGTCGTGGTGCAGCCGGAAGGCCTCCTGCGGTGTCGTGCGCTCGGGCCGGTCGTAGCGGGACTTCTCGAGGGTCGCCGTGACCCGTCGCATGGCGGTGGCGTTCTCCTCGTCGAGGTGCCCGTCGGTGACGTAGCGTTCGCGCAGCTGGCGCAGGGTGACGCCCTCGGGCGCACTGAGCCCCAGGTCGCCGAAGTGCGAGGTGAGGTCGTCCCACTCGGCCTCGATGAGGTCCTGCTGGGTCACGGCGGCTCGTCGGCGACGCAGCCGGAGCAGCCAGGCCGTGATCGGCATCGCGAACGCCGCGAGCAGGCCGAGCACCAGCGCGAGGGCGAGCACGACGTTGCGCACGGTGAAGACGTGCCCGACGGAGTCGAGGAACGTCTCCTCCTTCTGCACGGGGGCCGCCGTTGCCGGGGTGGTCGAGCTGGTGGCCGAGGCCGTGCCGCTCGCGGTGTTCGTCTCGCTGACCTCGCGCCCACCACCCGTCGGGCCGGAGCCTGCGCCGAGGACGGCGTACGGTGGCGGCGAGCCGGCACGGGCACCCGGGGTCGGCTCGAAACGCAGCCAGCCGTAGCCCTGGAAGTAGAGCTCGGGCCACGCGTGGGCGTCGCTCGCGCGAACGATGTAGCGCTCGCCCGAGAGCTGGCCCGGGAGGAAGCCGATCGCCATGCGGGCCGGGATCCCCTGGGCCCGGGCGAGCATGATCATGGCCGTCGCGAACTGCACGCAGTAGCCGCGTCGGGTCTGGTAGAAGTTCTGGATCGGTTCGAGCAGGCGCCCCTGGCTGTCGCGGAGCTGCTCGCCGAGGTCGAGGGAGTAGGTGTAGCGGCTCGGGTCGCGCAGGTGGTCCTGGATCGCGATCGCCTTGTCGAGCGGGTTGTCCGCGCCGCGGGTGACCTGGTCGGACCACTGCTGGATCAGGTCACGCGAGCGGTCCGGGATGGTGAGGTCGTCGTCGGTGATGTCCGGCGAGTCCGGGGCTCCCGACTGGCGCAGCTCCGGCGGTGAGGGCGCGAGGTCGGCATACGTCACCCGGTAGCTGCTCACCGCACGGTCGACGCGGACGTCGCGCGTGATGGGGTCGAACCTCCACGGCGTGCCCTCCATCGCGACCGCGACGACGGGGTAGGGCGCTGCGATGCGGGGCGCGGCGAGGGTGTTGTCCGTCACGGTGATGACGTAGTCGCGTCGTTTGTCCGGTGGCGGCAGGGGAGACGGGTTGTCGGGACGATCGCCGGTGGTGCCGGCGACGCTCCACTGCCCGCGGGAGTAGTACGAGGTCGCGAGCACCCGCAGGGGAGACCGCGTGAAGGCCGTCGTCGTGTAGGTCAGGACGGGCGACTGGTCCTGGTTGTTGAGGCTGCGCGAGAGGTCGAGCGTGTCGTTGAACCCGACGGAGCCCTCACCGGCGCCGCCGCCCGACCGGCCGAGCCCCTCGGTGAGGTAGCGCGGTGGGAAGTGCGGGATGACGGCCGGCACGAGGAGGGCGACGACGACCCCGACGGCGCCGAGCTTGAGCGCCCCCGCCGTGAACGAGCGCAGGGCGTCGCGGTCGTGGGCTGCCTCGTCGATCTCGCTCTCGTCGGCCGCGCTGGCCGTGCCCCAGCGCCCGAACTGGGCCCGGGCGGTCGTGTGCAGCATGACGAGCCAGAGCACGACGGGCACGACGAAGAAGCGCAGCGCGAGGGCGGCGTCGCCGTTGGCCGCCGTGATGAGGTATGCCGTCAGCAGTGGCAGTCCGGCGGCGGCCGGGCTGCGCCACGTGGCGGCCATGGCGTCGACCGCGATGGCGACGAGCGCGACGGCGACGACGAGGCAGAACGTCAGCCCGTCGTTGAGCGGCGCGGGGGCCGAGTAGCGGTTGATCGTCTCGAGGGCCTGCAGCCCCAGGGAGTTGGCCGCCTCGAGGGTGGCGGGTGTCGGCACGAACAGGGCGAAGGACTCACCCGTGTAGCGGGCGAGGATGACGTAGGCCGTCACGACCACCTGGAGGAGGACGACGAGTCCGCGCGAGCGGGTGAGGCCACGGGCGACGAGGCCGAGGCCGGCGACGAGGGCGATGACGAAGGCCGCCTGCGGCAGCCACGTGGTCTCGACGAAGAGGCTCGTGATGGGGTAGACCGCGGCCAGGGTGGCGAGGGCGGCCAGGATGGTGATCCTCCAGCGACGGCGGGTCATCGGCTGCCTCCCACGGTGGCGGCCGTCAGGACGGCCCAGACGTGCGCGACGTCCTCGTCGCGCTGGACCGAGACGGCACGCCACCCGCCGAGACGCAACGTGTCGACGTGCGGCTCGGCCTCCTCGGCATCGGTCGTGCCGAAGCTGCGGGCGTCGAGGACGAGCGCCAGGCCGGTGGTGCCCGGCTGGCGCAGGCTCGCCACCCGGGAGGTGATGTCGCGCCCCTGCGGTCCGACGAGGGCCACGAGGAAGCCGCCGGCAGCGGCGAGGGCCTGCCCGGCGCGCAGGATCTCGTCCTCGCCCGCGTCGTCGCGCGGCGTCGCCACGGCGAGCACGTCGAGGATCTCCTCGGGCATCATGGTCTCGGCCGCGCGGGAGGTCTCGACCGTCTCGGCGCAGACGAGGTGGACGGCATACCCCGAGTCGCACAGGTGCACGGCGATGGACGCGGCCGCGGTGATGGCCCACTCGAACGAGCTGCTCACTCCCGTGCCCCCGTGCGCGGAGGGCCGCGGGTCGATGAGCACGACGGCGCGGCGCTGCGCGGGGCGGTCCTCCTGTCGCACCATGAGGTCGCCGGTGCGGGCGGTCGCGGGCCAGTGGATGCGGCGCAGGTCGTCGCCGTCGCGGTACTCGCGGATCGTGACGTCGTCCTCGCCGTGCAGAGCGATGAGGTGGGCCTGCTCGCCCTCGGAGCCGACGCCCGCGCTCGGCTGGCGGTTCGACGACAGCGGGTGCACGGCCGGCAGCACGACGAGGTCGGCGGTGCCCTCGAGCACCGCGTTGCGGTTGGCGAGGCCGAACGGGTCCTGCACCTGGACCCCAAGGGGCCCGAGGTGGTGGCGTCCACGCAGGTGGGAGCGCACGGCGTAGTCGATGGCACGGACGCGGCCCGGCGGGATCCGGCCGACGACGAAGCGCGGCCGGTCGCCGAGGACGTAGTCGAGCCGCTCCTCGGCGAGGAAGATCGGCGTCGTGTTCGTCGAGACGTTCTCGAAGGACAGCGTGACGTGTGCGTCCTGACCGACGCTGATGCGCTCGGGGTGGCTGTGCCGCTCGATGCGCATCCGCGTCTTGCGGGTGCGCACGAGCACGGCGGAGATGAGGGGGAGCGCGACGAGGAGCACCCCGAAGCGGGTCAGGTCGCGGAAGCCGAAGATGACCCCGGCCAGGACGAGGACCGCGCCCGAGCCCATGAAGGCCCGGCCCCTCGTCGTCAGGACGCTGCGCAGCGAGCGCATGGGCGCGTGCCCCCGCTCAGCGCGCTGCGGGCGGCACCGGCACCTGGCGCAGCAGGTCGGTGACCACCTCGGCGGTGGTCCGGCGGGCGAGCTGGGTCTCGCTCGACGGCATGAGCCGGTGGGCGAGGACCGGCCCCGCGAGCACCTGGACGTCGTCGGGGATCACGTGGTCGCGACCCTCGAGCGCGGCAAAGGCGCGGGACGCGCGCAGCAGGTGCAGGGCGGCACGCGGTGACGCTCCGAGCCGCAGCGCGGTCGTCGACCGGGACCGGGTCACGAGGTCGACGATGTACTGGCGGATGGCGGGACTCGCGTGGACCTGGCTGACGGCGTGCACGACGCGGTTGATCGTCTCGGCGTCGGTCACGGGGGTCAGGGCGTCGAGCGGTGAGCTCGAGCCGTGCGTCTCGAGCAGGTCGAGCTCGGCGCTGGGTGCCGGGTAGCCCATCGAGATCCGGGCCATGAAGCGGTCGCGCTGGGCCTCGGGGAGGGGGTAGGTGCCCTCCATCTCGATGGGGTTCTGGGTCGCCATGACGATGAACGGGGCCTGCAGGGTGTAGGTCGTCCCGTCGACCGTGACCTGGCGCTCCTCCATCGACTCGAGCAGGGCCGACTGCGTCTTCGGGGACGCGCGGTTGATCTCGTCGCCGACGACGACGTTGGCGAAGATGGCGCCCGGCCGGAACTCGAAGCGGCGGGCGTCCTGGTTGAAGATGCTGACGCCCGTGACGTCGCTGGGCAGCAGGTCGGGGGTGAACTGGATGCGGCGCACCGTCGCGTCGATCGACCGGGCCAGCGTCTTGGCGAGCATCGTCTTGCCGACGCCGGGCACGTCCTCGATGAGCAGGTGACCACCGGCGAAGAGGACCGTCACGGTCGTGCGGACGACGTCAGGCTTGCCCTCGATGACGCTCGTCATGGCGCCCATGAGCCGCTCCGCCACGTCGTGGATGAGGTCGAGGTCGGCCGCGCCCGTGGTCGCGGTCGCGCCTGCGCCCGCGCCCGGTGATGCCGTGGTCCCGAGCCCCGTGTCCGTCGTCGTCACACTGTCCTCCGTCGTCGTCCCCATGTCGTGGCGCAGCGCTGCTCGTGGCGGGCTGCGCAACCCGTCAGGTGATCTTCTCCCATGGACCCTCGACACCGGTAGGGCTGCCCCGGTCGTGACCGGATGGAGACCTAGGTCGTGGGCACGTGGTCGACGCCCCCGGGAGCGCGCCCGGGACCACCTCCACTTTCCTCCACCTCGAACGTCCGGTGTGGCCGTTCGGTTCGGTTTGGTGCGGGTGCTGGTGGGGCCGAACCCACTGCTGAGCACGATCCGCAGGGCGCGGGCATGGGCCGGTTGCCCGGGCGGGCGTCGCCGTCACCGCCGGGGGGTCTTCGGGCGAGTGGTGGTGCCCCAACTGCTCCACTTCACTCCACGCCGTCTGACCTGCGAAAACGCGGGACTCGCCGGGCCAAAAAGGGTCAAAGTTCGTTGACGGTGGAGCAAAGTGGAGTATCGTGGGGCTTCAAGGTTAGGAATGGGGACGCCTTCGGGTCGACAAAGGGGAGGTGGCGGACCATGTTTCTCGGGACGCACACGCCCCGGCTCGACGAGAAGGGTCGGCTCTTCCTGCCCGCGAAGTACCGCGAGCGGATGGCCGGCGGGCTCGTCGTCACGCGCGGCCAGGAACGCAGCCTGTTCATCTACCCGATGGACGAGTTCGTCAAGGTCGCCGACCAGATGCGCCAGGCCCCCACGACGAGCAAGGTCGCCCGCGACTACATGCGCGTCTTCCTCTCCGGCGCGTCCGACGAGATCCCCGACAAGCAGGGCCGGTTCACGATCCCGGCCAACCTGCGCCAGTACGCCGGCCTCGACCGCGAGGTCACGGTCATCGGTGCCGGCGCGCGCCTCGAGGTCTGGGACAGCGCGGTCTGGAACGCCTACCTCGAGCAGACCGAGCAGAGCTTCGCCGACACGGCGCAGGAGGTGATCCCCGGACTCTTCTGAGTCCGGACGACCACCTCCGACGACGACCGCCACGACATCACCCACGCCACCGACCAGCACCTGAGCGCCGGCCTCCAGCCGCTCCACACCCGGGACGACTTCCCCCGTCCCGGGCGAGGCAGCGGATGGGGACCAGCCCCCAGGTCGACGGGCACCCGCAGAGCAGCACCGACAGCACCACCTCCCGACCGGCACGCGACCAGCTCCCTCCACCTGTTCGCTGCCACTCCGGCCGACCGGCCACCACCACCACATCACCCCACGGCGGATCCCTATCCGCAGTGAGGTCACACCAGTCACACCAGCCCCGTGCATCACAGACGCACCACAGGGCCCAGCAGCACGAGCGTGAGAGGGACGCACCATGAGCGATCGAGGACCGGCGCAGGAGCGTCACGTCCCCGTCATGCGCGACCGGATCCTCGAGCTGCTCGCCCCCGCGCTGCAGCGGCCAGGGGCGGTGCACATCGACGGCACCCTCGGCATGGGTGGCCACGCCGAGGGAGTCCTCGAGCGCTTCCCCGACTGCACCGTGGTCGGCATCGACCGCGACCGTGAGGCGCTGGCTCTCGCGGGCGAGCGACTCGCCCGGTTCGGCGACCGCTTCCGCCCGGTCCACGCCGTCTACGACGACATCAAGGACGTCGTCGGCGACCTCGACGTGTCCGCGGTCGACGGCATCCTCTTCGACCTCGGCGTCAGCTCGCTCCAGCTCGACGAGGCCGACCGGGGCTTCGCCTACCGGGTCGACGCGCCACTCGACATGCGGATGGACCAGTCCACGGGGCAGACCGCCGCCGACGTGCTCAACACCTACTCCGTCGAGGACCTCACCCGCATCCTGCGCGACTACGGCGAGGAGCGCTACGCGCGCAAGATCGCCAAGGCCGTGGTGCAGGACCGCGCGATCGAGCCGTACACCTCGTCCGGTCGCCTCGTCGACATGCTGCGTCGCGTCATCCCCGCCGCCTCGCAGCGACAGAGCGGCCACCCGGCCAAGCGCACCTTCCAGGCCCTGCGGATCGAGGTCAACGACGAGCTCGAGGTCTGGCGACGCGCCATCGACGAGGCCATCGACGTCCTCGCCGTCGGCGGCCGGATCGCGGTCCTGTCCTACCACTCGCTCGAGGACCGGGCGACGAAGCGGGCCTTCGCCGCCGGCGCCACGTCCAGCACCCCCGCAGGTCTGCCGGTCGAGCTCGCCGAGCACGCGGCATACCTCTCCCTCGTCACTCGAGGCGCGGAGGCGCCCGGCGATGACGAGGTCACCACGAACCCGCGGGCCGCATCGGCCCGACTTCGCGTCGCCGAGCGCGTGCGCGACACCTCCACGCACACCTCAGCCAGCAGGACCAGGAAGGGACCCACCCGATGAGCCAGATGACCGCCACGGCCCGACCGCTCCGCGCGCCGCGGCGCGGCCCAGCCCCCACGCCGCTCCGGGTCATCCCGAGCAGCATCACGCACACCGGCAACGGCGCGTTCGTGACGATCTGCATCGGGCTGCTCACGGCCGGGCTCATCGCCCTGCTCCTCCTCAACACGGCACTCGCCCAGGGCTCGCTGGCGGTCGGCGACCTGCAACGCGAGTCGGCACGCCTCAGCGACACGGCCGGCAACCTCCAGGAGGACATCGACCGGGCCTCTGCCACGGGCGCGCTCGCCCGCAGCGCCGCCGAGATCGGCATGGTGCGGATGAACACCCGCGGCTACATCGACCTCTCCACGGGCACCGTGTCGGGCGAGCCTGAGCCGGCGACGAAGAACAACGCCTTCCCGATCGTCACGAGCCCGACTCCGCCCGCCGTGACGGCCAAGGTCAAGAAGGTCCTGTCCTCCGCGACGAAGGCCAGCAAGGCGGCCTCGGCCACGCCGGCCACGCCGTCCCAGGCCGCCACGCCGACGACGCCGGGTGCCAAGCTGGAGACCCCCGCAGCACCCACACTGGGCACGACGCCCGGAGCGTCCGGTCAGGCCACGGGCGCGACCGGGGCGGGCCAGGCAGGGCAGGCCCAGCAGACGACGGTGAGGTGATCCCGTGACGCAGAACCGAGCGACCGATCCACGACGGACCGGTCGCGGTGCTGCGCCCGCAGGGGACACCCGTCGCGCCTCCTCCGCGACGGGCACGGCCCGCGTCGGCCAGGCGCGCGCGAGCCAGGGCCGGCCCGCCCAGGGTCGGTTCGGCCAGGGGCGCGCGGCCCAGCCGGGCTCCGTCCGGAAGAGCGGTCCAGCCAGCCCCCCGGGCCAGAAGCCGGGCCAGAAGCCGGGCTCGTCCGCCGGAGCGCGCGCGAGCACGTCGGTGCGCGCGGCCCCGGCGGGGCGGGGCGCGGCGCCGCCTCGCAGCCGCAGCGGCAGCCCGTCCGGCAGCGCCCGAGCCACCACGCGGACGAGCGCTCCCCGGACCCAGACGGCCTCGAGCCGGGGTCGTGGGCCCGCAGCTCAGCGTGCGGCGGCTCTTCGGGGACCCCGGGGCCCCCGCGGACCGCGCGGGCCCCGTCGCCCGCTCAAGATCTCGCGCGCCAACCCGCGCCGTCGGGCGCGCGTCATGTTCGTCGCCATCCTCTTCGTCTTCACGATCTTCGCCGGGCAGCTGCTGCGCATCCAGGCCTTCGACGCGTCGGCCACCCAGGAGGCCGCGCTGTTCAAGAGGTCGGTCAAGACGACGACGCCGGCCATGCGTGGCCAGATCCTCGACACGAACGGACAGGTCCTCGCGGACTCCGTCGAGCGCTTCACCATCGCCGCGGACCCCAAGATCATCCCCCTCTACACGGTGAAGATCGACGGCGTGCGGCAGGAGGTCGGGGTCACCCGCGCCGCTGCCGACCTCGCGCCGCTGCTCGGCATGACGCCGTCGGCTCTGACGAAGCTCTTCACGCGCTCGAACACCCGCTACGTCGTGGTGAAGAAGGAGGTCAACCCCGCGATCTACCGTGAGATCCGGGCGCTGGGCATCCCCGGCATCACGGGTGAGCGCACGGCCCAGCGGATCTACCCGACCTCCATGGCGCTCGGCCAGCTCGTCGGCTTCGTGCGCCCCTCCGACCAGAGCGGTGCGGGCGGCATCGAGCAGATGCTCGACACGGCGCTCAAGGGTACTCCCGGTGTCAGCGTCGCCGAGCGGGCCCGGGACGGCTACATCATCCCGGGATCGCAGCGGGTCGACACCCCCGTCGCCAACGGGCGTGACGTCAAGCTGACGATCGACGCCGACCTCCAGTGGTACGCCCAGAACGCCCTCGCCAAGCAGGTGACCGCCGTCGGGGCCGAGTCCGGCACCGCGGTCGTCCTCGAGGTGGCCACGGGCAAGGTGCGCGCCGCCGCGAGCTACCCGACGTTCGACCCCAACGACCTCGGCGACGCCTCGAAGTCCTCGCTCGGCAACTACGCCTTCAACGACGCGTTCGAGCCCGGATCGACCGGCAAGCTCATGACGATGGCTGCCGCCCTCGAGCAGGGCGTCATCACGCCCGACACCGGGGTCATCGTGCCCCCGCGCCTGCCCCGGGCCGGCACCTCCTTCAAGGACAACGAGCCGCACGGCGTCGAGAACATGACGGCCACGGGCGTGCTCGCGAAGTCGTCCAACATGGGCACCATGCTCATCGGCGAGCGCGTCTCGCCGACCATCATGGAGGCGTACTACCGCAAGTTCGGCATCGGCTCGAAGACCCCCGTCGGCTTCCCCGGGGAGTCGGCGGGCCTGCTCGCCGGCGCCAAGGACTGGGTCTCGACGCGGCGCTACACGATCCTCTTCGGCCAGGGCTACGCCGTCACGGCGATCCAGCAGGCCGGCGTCTTCCAGACGATCGCCAACAAGGGTGTCCGAGTGCCGCCGTCGCTCGTCGAGGGCACCGTCAACGACAGCGGCACCCTCATCCCGTCGACACCGACGCCGCCGAGCCGCGTCGTGACCGAGGACACCGCGGTGAAGCTGTCGCGGATGATGGAGGAGGTCACCGGCGAGAACGGCACCGCGAGCGCGGCCCGCATCAAGGGCTACCGCGTGGCCGGCAAGACCGGCACGGCCGACCGCTACGACGAGAAGCTGGGCCGCTACAACGGCTTCACCGCCTCGTTCATCGGGTTCGCGCCGGCCGAGGCGCCGAAGTACGTCGTGGCCGTCTTCATCCAGAAGCCCAGCGCCGGCATGTTCGGTGGCGCGCTGGCCGGACCGGTCTTCAACCAGGTCATGTCCTACCTGCTCGAGCGCACCGGTGCCCCGCCCAGCCCCACGTCGACCCTCGACTACCACGTCTGGGCCGACAAGCCCCTGTCGTCCGACGACCCCGAGGTCATCAGCAATGCGCGGGCGAAGCGGGATGGCCTGTAAGTTGGGATGACGTGTCACCTTCCCCCCTTCGACCCGCCACGTCGGGTGTGCGCCTCCGCGACCTGACGACCCGGATCCGGGCCGAGGTGGCCTCTGGAGCCGGCGTCGACGCCGTCGTGACAGGGGTCACGCTCGACAGTCGAGCCGTGCGCCCGGGCGACCTGTACGCGGCCCTCCCGGGCTTCAACGTGCACGGCGCGCGCTTCGTCGCCGACGCCGTGGCCGACGGAGCCGTCGCGGTTCTCACCGACACGGCCGGCCTCGCCGAGCTGGCCGACCTCACGGTGCCCGTCGTCGTGACGCAGGACCCCCGGAGCGTGCTCGGCGAGGTCGCGGCGCAGGTCTACGGCCGGCCCTCCGACTCGCTGACGATGCTCGGGGTCACCGGCACCAACGGCAAGACCACGACGGCCTACCTCGTCGAGTCGGCGCTGCGGGCGCACGGTCAGCGGACGGGGCTCATCGGCACCGTCGAGACGCGCATCGGTGACGAGCGCGTCGAGTCGGTGCGCACGACGCCCGAGGCGACCGACCTGCACGCCCTCCTCGGGCTCATGCGGGAGCGGGGCATCGACGCCTGCATCATGGAGGTTTCGAGCCACGCCCTCGAGCTGCACCGGGTCGACGGCGTCGTCTACGACGTCGCGCTCTTCACGAACCTCTCCCAGGACCACCTCGACTTCCACCCCTCGATGGACGACTACTTCGGGGCCAAGGCCTCCCTCTTCACGCCGCAGCGCTCTCGCGCCGCGGTCGTCTGCGTCGACGACGCCTGGGGTCGGCGCCTCGCGTCCGAGGCCACCGTGCCGACGACGACCCTCGCCACGACGACCGAGGGCGCCCGTGACGCCGACTGGGGCGTCGAGGAGGGCGACGACGGCGCGTTCACCCTGCGGGAGCGGTCCACGGGCCGCGCCCTGAGCCTCGTCTCGCACCTGCCCGGTCACTTCAACGTCGCCAACACCGCGCTGGCCGCCCTCGCGCTCCTGTGCATCGGCCTCGAGCCGAGCGAGGTAGAGGCCGCCATGTCCGTGGCCCCGGACGTGCCGGGCCGTATGGAGGTCGTCGCGCCCGGTGGGCCCGAGGGTCCGCGCTGCGTCGTCGACTTCGCGCACACGCCCGACGCCGTCGATGCCGCCCTCGCAGCCCTCCGTGCCTCGACCGGCGGTCGCCTCATCGCCGTCCTCGGTGCCGGGGGAGACCGAGACCGGGGCAAGCGACCGGCCATGGGGGCCGCCGCTGCGCGCCGCGCCGACGTCGTCGTCGTCACCGACGACAACCCCCGCTCCGAGGACCCGGCCGAGATCCGTTCGGCCGTCATCGCCGGGGCTCGCGAGGAGGTCGGTGCCGGGTCGGCACGGGCGTCCGAGATCATCGACGGCGGCACGCGCTCGAGCGCGATCGCCGAGGCCATCGCCCTCGCGGTGGTCGGCACGGGGCAGGACCGCCCTGTCGACACCGTCGTGGTGCTCGGCAAGGGACACGAGAAGGGTCAGGAGATCCACGGAGTGAAGCACCCGTTCGACGACCGCGACGCCGTGCGCGCCGCCCTCGCAGCCGTCAGCTCGTCGGGGGTGACGTCGTGATCGCCTTGTCCCTCAGCGAGATCCGCGACCTCACCGGAGGTGCCGTCCATGGCACCGACACGCCTGAGGCCGTCGTCGTCGACGGTCCGGTGACCACCGACTCCCGCGAGTGCGGGCCGGGCAGCCTCTACGTCGCGCGGGTCGGCGAGACCGCAGACGGGCACGACTTCGTCGCTGCCGCCGTCTCGGCGGGAGCGGCCGCAGCCCTCACCGCGCGTCCGGTCGACGGCGTGCCGTGCGTCGTCGTCGACGACGACGTCCAGACTGCCTTCGGCCGGATCGCCCGCGGGGTCGTCGACCGCGCTCCCGAGCTGCGGGTCGTGGGCATCACCGGCTCGTCCGGCAAGACCAGCGTCAAGGACCTCCTCGCGTCCGTGCTGTCGTCGGTTGCCGAGACGGTCGCACCCGTCAACTCGCTCAACGGCGAGATCGGCGTGCCGCTCACGGTGTGCCGTGTCACGCCGACGACGCGCTTCCTCGTCGCCGAGATGGGCGCCCGGGGCATCGGCCACATCGCCTACCTCACGCGCATCGCACCGCCGCAGGTCGCGATCGTCCTCAACGTCGGCACCGCCCACATCGGCGAGTTCGGATCGCGCGAGAACATCGCCCGCGCCAAGGCGGAGCTGCCCCTGGCGGTCCCTGCCGAGGGGCTGTCGATCCTCAACGCCGACGACCCCGTCGTGGCCGCCATGGCCTCCGGCGTCGCGTCCCGGGTCCAGCTCGTCGGGCTCGCGCCCGAGGCGGACGTGCGTGCCGAGGAGGTCACCCTCGACGAGCGGGGGAGGGCGGCATACAACCTCGTGAGCCCGCAGGGCTCGGCCCGGGTCTCCCTGCGCCAGAGCGGTGCCCACCACGTCGGCAACTCCCTCGCCGTCGCGGCGGCGGCGCTCGAGCTCGGGCTGTCGCTCGACCAGGTCGTGGCCGGGCTCGGCGCTGCCGAGGCCGTGAGCCGCTGGCGGATGGAGATCACCGACCGGCCCGACGGCGTGGTCGTCGTCAACGACGCCTACAACGCGAACCCTGACTCCATGCGTGCCGCCCTCGACGCCGTCGCCGCCATGCACGTGACGGGGGAGCGCTGGGCCGTCCTCGGGGGCATGCTCGAGCTCGGGCCCGACAGCGACGCCGAGCACGCAGCAGTCGGGGCGTATGCCGCGTCCCGCGGTTTCGAGCACGTCCTGGCCGTCGGCGAGGGCGCCCGTCCGCTCGCCGCGGCCGTCCCCGGTTCGGAGTGGGTGCCCGACACCGACGCTGCCCACGACCTGCTCGCCACGCGCGTCCGCGCCGGCGACGTCGTCCTGCTCAAGTCCAGCCGCGACAGCGGACTGCGTTGGCTCGGCGACCGTCTCGCCTCCGAGGGTGGCGCGAGCACCACCACACCCGTCCCCACGACCTCCGGAGAGGCGGTCTCGCGGTGAAGGGTGTCCTTCTCGCAGCATCGATCTCGCTGCTCATCTCGTTGTTCGGCACCCCGCTGTTCATCAAGTACCTCGTCAAGCGCGGCTACGGCCAGTTCATCCGCGACGACGGGCCCACGTCGCACCACACGAAGCGCGGCACGCCGACGATGGGCGGAGCGGTCATCCTCGCGGCGATGCTCGGCGCCTACTTCCTCGCGCACCTGCTGACCCTCAACCCGCCGACGGCCAGTGGGTTGCTCGTGCTCTTCCTCGCCGCAGGTCTCGGCTTCGTCGGCTTCCTCGACGACTTCATCAAGATCAGCAAGCAGCGCAGCCTCGGCCTCCGCTCGAAGCAGAAGCTCCTCGGGCAGGCCCTCGTCGGCATCACCTTCGCCGGACTGGCGCTCCAGTTCCCCAACGAGCAGTACCGCAATCCCGCCTCGCTGCTCGTGTCGTTCGTGCGCGACACGAACATCAGCCTCGCGCTCGGTGGCAGCACCGTCGTCGGGGTCATCCTCTTCGTCGTGTTCGCCAACGTCATGATCGCGGGCGCGTCCAACGGCGTGAACCTCACCGACGGTCTCGACGGTCTCGCGACGGGCGTCTCGACGATGGTCTTCGGCGCCTACGTCCTCATCAGCATCTGGACCTTCAACCAGAACTGCCAGACCAACCCGGGCATCAAGTGCTACGAGGTGCGCGACTCGCACGACCTCGCCCTCGTGGCTGCTGCGGGCATGGGCGCGTGCTTCGGCTTCCTCTGGTGGAACGCGACCCCCGCAAAGATCTTCATGGGTGACACCGGCTCGCTCGCCCTCGGCGGCGCGCTCGCCGGCCTCGCCATCACGACCCACACGGAGCTGCTCCTCATCATCCTCGGCGGCATGTTCGTCCTCGAGACGCTGTCGGTGGTCGCCCAGGTCGCATCGTTCAAGACCACCGGTAAACGGGTGCTGAGGATGGCGCCGCTGCACCACCACTTCGAGATGGTCGGCTGGAACGAGGTGACGGTCGTGGTCCGCTTCTGGATCATCGCCGGACTCTTCGTCGCCTTCGGCCTCGGCGTCTTCTACGCCGAGTGGGTGGTGGGGTCCCAGTGAGCTTCGACCCGCTCTACGAGCCCCGCGAGGGACTGACCCACCGTGACGCGGACTGGTCGGGGATCAACGTCCTCGTCGTCGGGCTCGGCGTGTCCGGCTTCGCCGCCGCCGACGCGCTCGCCGACCGCGGCGCCCGCGTCACGGCCGTCTCGCGCGACGAGACCGAGGCGATCCGCGAGCGCGCGACGATCCTCGAGATCCTCGACGTCGACGTCCGCCTCGGCCCCGAGCACGTCGTCGAGCCGCCGCCGGGCACCGAGCTCGTCGTCACGTCGCCCGGCGTCCCCCCGCACGACCCGCTCATGCTCGCGGCGGCCACGGCCGGCATACCCGTGTGGGGAGAGGTCGAGCTCGCCTGGCGCATGCGCGCCCGGGAGGGCGCCGCCCCGTGGCTCACGGTCACGGGCACCAACGGCAAGACGACGACCGTCAACATGCTCGCCTCGATCCTGCGGGCCGCGGGCCTGCGCGCCACGTCGGCCGGCAACGTCGGGACGCCCCTGCTGGAGGCGGTGCTCCACCCCGAGCCCTACGACGTGCTGGCCGTCGAGCTCTCGAGCTTCCAGCTGCACTGGCAGCGCTCGGTCTCGGCCGTCGCGTCCGCCGTGCTCAACGTCGCTCCCGACCACATCGACTGGCACGGCAGCTACGCCGAGTACCTCCGGGCCAAGGGCAAGATCTACGAGAACACCCACCTGGCGTGCATCTACAATGTCGCGGACATCCAGACCGAGCAGCTCGTCATGGAGGCCAACGTCGTCGAGGGGTGCCGTGCGATCGGGTTCACGACAGGCATCCCGGCGCCCTCGATGGTCGGCGTCGTCGAGGACGTCCTCGCCGACCGCGCCTTCGTCGAGCAGCGCCAGCGTTCGGCCGCCGAGCTGTGCACCATCGCCGACCTACGGGGTGACGCTCCGTCGGTGGCGCCGCACTACGTCGCCAACGCCCTCGCGGCCGCCGCGCTGGCCCGTGCCTACGGCGTGGGTCCCATCGCCGTGCGTGACGGCCTCCGGGCCTTCCGGCCCGACCGGCACCGGATCGCCGAGCTCGCGACGGTCCAGGGCGTGCGCTTCGTCAACGACTCCAAGGCCACCAACCCGCACGCGGCCGCTGCGGCCATCCGGTCGTTCGACTCCGTCGTGTGGGTCGCGGGAGGCCTGCTCAAGGGAGCCGACGTCGACAGCCTCGTCGAGGAGATGGCGTCGCGCCTGCGGGGTGTCGTGCTCATCGGCGCCGACCGCGACCAGATCGCCCAGGCCCTTTCCCGACACGCGCCGGATGTCCCGGTCGTCGACGTGTCCGACACCGACACTGGAGTCATGGACCGTGTCGTCAGGGAGGCTGCCCGACTCGCCCAGCCGGGCGACGTCGTGCTGCTCGCCCCCGCCGCCGCGTCGATGGACATGTTCACCAACTACGGAGCCCGCGGCGACGCCTTCGAGGAGGCGGTCCGGCGGCACCTCGAGGCACACGGGGGGCTGGAGTGAGCCCGACCACCGCCGGCGACAAGACGGCCGCGGGGACCGCGGGCGCGGCTGACACCGCGACCACGCACCGGTCGCTGCCCGTCATCGGCAAGCTCGAGTCGCCGCTGACGACGTACTACCTCATCCTCGGCGCCACCTCGACGCTCGTCGTCTTCGGCCTGATCATGGTCTTCTCGGCCTCCAGCGTCGAGCAGCTGCTCGCCGACGAGGCCTCGTACACCGTGTTCCTGCGCCAGCTGCTCTTCGCCGTCATCGGCGCCGTCGCGGCGGGTGTCGCGAGCCGCGTCGCCGTGGGCACGTGGAAGCGCCTCGCCTTCCCGACGATCATCGTGTCCGTGCTGCTGCTCGCAGCCGTCATCCCGTTCGGCCGGAGCGTCAACGGCAACCGCAACTGGCTCGCCGTCGGGCCGATCCAGTTCCAGCCCGCCGAGTTCGCCAAGGTGGGCCTCGTGCTCGTCGGTGCCGTCATCTTCGCCAACAAGTCGTCGCGGATGGCGAGCATGCTCCACGTCGTGCTGCCCTACCTCGTGCCCATCGCCACCGTCGTCATCGGCCTGATCCTCGCCGGGCACGACCTCGGCACGGCGATGGTCGTGCTCGTCATCGTCGCCGCGGTCCTGCTGGTCGCAGGTGCCCCGAAGCGCGTGTTCGCCATCGCGGGAGGCTTCGCCGTCCTCGGGGTCGCCCTCATGGTGACCGGCAGCAACAACCGCACGAGCCGCATCGCGAACTGGCTGAGCCCGGCCTGCAACGCCGACCCCGACGGCTGGTGCGGCCAGTCGGTCCACGGGCTCTACGCCCTCGCCGACGGTGGGTGGTGGGGCGTCGGCCTCGGGGCCTCCAAGGAGAAGTGGGAGTGGCTGTCCGAGGCGCACAACGACTTCATCTTCGCGATCATCGGCGAGGAGCTCGGGCTGCCGGGCACCCTCATGGTGCTGCTCCTCTTCGGCATCCTCGCCTGGGCCTGCTTCCGGCTCGTCAGCCGCACACAGGACCGCTTCGTGCGCATCGCCGGCTTCGGCATCATGGCGTGGCTCCTCGGCCAGGCGATCATCAACATCGGCGCCGTCATCGGGCTCTTCCCGGTCATCGGTGTCCCGCTGCCGCTCGTCTCGGCCGGAGGGTCCTCACTCGTGACGACCCTCCTGGCCCTCGGCATCCTGCTGTCCTTCGCGCGCCACGAACCGGGCTGCAAGGCCCTGCTCGACGCGCGCCCGAGTCTCGTCCGTCGGTCGCTCGCGGTGCTCCCGTCCCGCGTCCGGTCCGTCCCGCAACGTCGCAGAAGCCGGTGATCCCCCTGTCCTCGCCCACCTCCGTCCTGCTCGCCGGGGGAGGCAGTGCCGGCCACGTGTCGCCGCTGCTCGCCCTCGCGGACGCCCTCCGTCGGCGCCACCCCGACCTGCGGGTGACGGCGCTCGGCACGCAGGAGGGTCTCGAGGCGCGCCTCGTGCCGGCCCGGGGCTACGACCTGAGGGTGGTGCCCAAGGTGCCGTTGCCGCGTCGCCCGAGCGCCGACCTGCTCCGGCTCCCGGGCCGTCTCAAGGCGGCCGTCGACGCCGCCGGCGCGGCCATCGACGAGACCGGTGCCGAGGTCGTCGTCGGCTTCGGGGGCTACGTCAGCACCCCGGCCTACCTCGCCGCGCGGCGCCGTCACGTCCCCATCGTCGTCCATGAGCAGAACGCCCGTGCGGGCCTGGCCAATCGTCTCGGCGCCCGCTGGGCGAGTGCCGTGGCGACGACCTTCTCGGTCACGTCCCTTCCGCACGCCCAGCGGATCGGCATGCCGCTGCGCCGTGAGGTCGCCACGCTCGACCGCGAAGCCGTGCGTGCCGAGGCCCTCGAGCACTTCGGGCTCCAGCCACAGTGGCCCACCGTCCTCGTCACCGGCGGGTCGCTCGGCGCCCAGCGCCTCAACGACGCCTTCCGGGCGCGCGTGGCCGAGCTGAGCCGCGGGGGAGTGCAGGTGCTGCACGTGACCGGGCTGGGCAAGGAGTTCGTCCCCGAACCGCCGGCCGAGGGGGCCCCGTACGTCGTCGTGCCGTACGCCGACCGGATGGAGCTGGCGTATGCCGCCGCCGACCTCGTCGTCGCACGCTCGGGTGCCAACACGGTGTGCGAGCTGACGGCCGTCGGCCTGCCGGCCGTCTACGTCCCGCTGCCCGTCGGCAACGGCGAGCAGCGCGTCAACGCCGCCGACGTCGTGTCCGCCGGTGGTGGCCTGCTCGTCGACGACGCCGACCTCACCCCCGAGTGGGTCGACGCCGTGCTGCTCGGGCTCGCGACCGACCGCGAGAGGATCTCACGGATGGCTGCGGCCGCCCGGGCCCTGGGCGAACCCGCCGCCGACGAGAAGCTCGCCGACCTGGTCGACCGGGCCGCCGAAGGCAGGAACCGCACGTGACCCAGAACCCGCGCACCCCCACCGTCGACGACCCGTTCGCGGCGGCGCGCTTCGACTTCCGGGCCGTCGTGCCCGGCGCCGACGAGCTCGGTCGTGTGCACTTCCTCGCCATCGGCGGCGCCGGCATGTCGGGCGTCGCCCGCATCATGCTCGCGCGTGGCATCCGCGTCACGGGCAGCGACGCCAAGGACGTGCCGGTCCTCAAGGCCCTCGAGAGCGAGGGCGCCGGCGTGTGGGTCGGCTTCCACGAGGCGCACCAGGAGCGTGCCGACGCCATCGTCATGAGCTCCTCGATCCGCGACGACAACGTCGAGCTCGTCGCCGCGCGCCAGCGTGGCGTGCGCGTGCTGCACCGCGCGCAGGGACTTGCCGCGCTCATGCACGGACGCCGGCCGGTCGCCGTGGCCGGTGCCAACGGCAAGACGACGACGACCTCGATGCTCACCGTGGCCCTGCAGGGCTGCGGTCTCGACCCGTCGTTCGCCGTCGGCGGCGAGCTCGCGAAGCACGGCACCAACGCGCACGACGGCTCCGACGACATCTTCGTCGTCGAGGCCGACGAGAGCGACGGCTCGTTCGTCGTCTACCGTCCCGAGGTCGCGATCGTCACCAACGTCCAGCCCGACCACCTCGACTTCTACTCGAACTTCAAGGTTGTCCAGGCGGCCTACGACGCGTTCGTCGGCACGATCCGCCCCGGGGGCCTGCTCGTCACGTGCGCCGACGACGCCGGTGCCGTGGCGCTGGCCGAGCGAGCCCGGGCCGCGGGCACGCGCGTGCTGACCTACGGCTTCGAGCCGGCGTCCGACGTCGTCCTGGACCATCACCACCAGGACGGCGTCACGTCCTCGGTCACGCTGCTCGACGAGGGCGTCGAGCGACGCATGACGCTCGGCGTGCCGGGCCGCCACAACGCGCTCAACGCCGCGGCCGCGTACGCCGCCGCCGTCCACGGGCTCGGGCAGGCGCCCGACCAGGTCCTGGCCGGGCTGGCGTCCTTCACGGGGACCCGCCGTCGTTTCGAGCCGAAGGGCGAGGCCGGCGGAGTCGTCGTCGTCGACGACTACGCCCACAACGCGGGCAAGGTCGCAGCGGTCGTCGAGACCGCCAAGGACCTCGTCGGCGACACCGGCCGGCTCGTCGTCGTCTTCCAGCCGCACCTCTACAGCCGCACGCGCGACTTCGCCGCCGAGCTCGGGGCCGGCCTGTCCCCGGCGGACGTCGTCGTCCTCATGGACGTCTACGCCGCCCGCGAGGACCCCGTGCCCGGAGTGTCCGGCCGACTCGTCGCCGACGCCGTGACGGCGGCCAGGCGCGAGGTCGAGGTCCACTACGTGCCCTCGTGGTCGGAAGTGGCCGGTCGGGTCGCCGACCTCGCCCGTCCCGGGGACCTCGTGCTCACCGTCGGTGCGGGCGACGTCACCATGATCGGCCCGGAGGTGCTGCGGATCCTCGGGGGAGGCACGCCATGATGCTCGAGCACGGCAACGCCCGCCGCCGCGTCGCGGGCACCGGTCTCGCCTCGTCGCGCACCCGCTTCGAGCGCCGCGCGGCCGCCGCTCGGCGACGTCCTCGCCTCGTCGCGGGGATCCTCGCCGCCCTCGTGCTGGGCGCCGGACTGCTCGTGTGGGTGGGGTGGTTCAGCAGCGCCCTCACGGCGTCTCGCGTCGAGGTCCACGGCGTGGGCGCGGCCGCCTCCGCGCAGGTGCGTGCCGTCGCCCGGGTGCCGCTCGGCGGTCCGCTCATGCGCGTCGACACCGACGCCGTCGCGCAGCGGCTGCTCGCCGGCAAGGCGTGGAGCTCCGTCACCGTCGGCCGCGGTCTGCCCGACTCCGTCGTCATCACGGTCACCCCCAGGGTCGCCGTGCTCGCCGTCCGCAACCCTCGAGGTGAGGTGGACGTCGTGGACCGCGACGGGGTCGCCTTCCGCACCGTCGGCAGTGCCCCCGACGGCGTCCCGCTCGTCAGCTCGGGGTCCGCGCAGGTCACCAAGGCCGGGGTCGAGGCTGCCCTGGGCGCGCTGGGGTCCCTCGACCCGTCGCTGCGTGCCGACGTCTCAGGGGTGTCGGTGTCGACGGCGGACCAGGTCTCCTTCACCGTCAAGGCCAAGGGGGAGAAGCGCAAGACGGTTGTCTGGGGTGGCGCCGCCGACGGCAAGCGCAAGGCAGATCTCGTGAAGATCCTTCTGCGAGAACCCGGTTCGACGATCGACGTCAGCGTCCCGTCGTCACCGGTCACACGCTGACACCCACGGCAGGGCGGCTCGTCCGCCACGGGACCCGCCCACGGGCCCGCAGGCAGGCCGTGGGAGGGTGATCCCCGGCGGTCGTGACCCCCAAGTGTCCGGTGGTGCTGGTGTGGCCCTTGGGGCGCGGTCCCTGGAATTGGGTCAATCCCGGTGACGACACGCCGCGGCGTGGGTTGATCGACCCTGTGCCTCGTCATACCGTCAGGGCACTGGTTCGTGACCAAACTGTAACCTTTATGTCTACGTTTAAGGTTTGAGGGCTACACGCTCGGAACGAGCCGCACCACCCACACCATGCACCGCCCGTCCCCCAGACCACCCGCAGCACCGGCACCACCAGTCAGGAAGGCCCACTCTCGTGGCAGCAGCACCGCAGAACTACTTGGCCGTCATCAAGGTCGTCGGCATCGGCGGCGGCGGCGTCAATGCCATCAATCGCATGATCGAGGTCGGCCTCAAGGGTGTCGAGTTCATCGCCATCAACACCGATGCCCAGGCGCTGCTCATGAGCGACGCCGACGTCAAGCTCGACGTCGGCCGCGAGCTGACCCGCGGCCTCGGCGCCGGCGCCGACCCCGAGGTCGGCAAGAAGGCCGCCGAGGACCACTCCGAGGAGATCGAGGAGGTCCTCAAGGGGGCCGACATGGTCTTCGTCACCGCCGGTGAGGGCGGCGGCACGGGCACCGGCGGCGCCCCCGTCGTGGCCCGCATCGCGCGCGAGCTCGGTGCCCTGACGATCGGTGTCGTCACTCGCCCGTTCACCTTCGAGGGCCGTCGTCGCGCCAACCAGGCCGAGTCCGGCATCGGCAGCCTCCGCGAGGAGGTCGACACCCTGATCGTCATCCCCAACGACCGGCTGCTGTCGATCAGCGACCGCAACGTGTCGATGATGGACGCCTTCCGCTCGGCCGACCAGGTCCTGCTCTCCGGTGTCCAGGGCATCACCGACCTCATCACGACGCCCGGTCTCATCAACCTCGACTTCGCCGACGTCAAGTCGGTCATGCAGGGCGCGGGCTCGGCCCTCATGGGCATCGGGTCCGCACGCGGCGAGGACCGGGCCGTCCAGGCGGCCGAGCTCGCGATCAGCAGCCCGCTGCTCGAGGCGTCCATCGACGGCGCCCACGGCGTCCTCCTCTCCGTGCAGGGTGGGTCCGACCTCGGTCTCTTCGAGATCAACGAGGCCGCTCGCCTGGTCCAGGAGGCCGCCCACCCGGAGGCCAACATCATCTTCGGTGCCGTCATCGACGACGCCCTGGGCGACGAGGTCCGGGTCACGGTCATCGCCGCGGGCTTCGACAGTGGCGGCCCCAGCCAGCGACACGACGACCGCGCCCTCGGGCAGGTCATGGGTCGCTCGCAGCCGGCCCAGCAGCGTCCCGCCACGCCGGCTCCGCAGTCGGTGCCGCAGCACTCCAACGGCGTGCCGCAGGCGGCTCCGCAGCAGGCGGCGCACCAGCAGGCGCAGCCGGCCCCGGTGCACCACCAGCAGCCCGCCCAGCAGCTGCCGACCCAGCAGCCCGCTGCCCCGGCGCAGCAGCCTCAGCACCACGCTCCGGCCCCCGCGGCCCAGCCGGTGCAGCAGCCGCCGCGCCAGGTGACGTTCGACGACGGCGACGACCTCGACGTGCCCGACTTCCTCAAGTAGGACCACGGGCGGCCCGAGGCCGAGATCGACCCGGACGGGCGGGAGACGCGTTGAGCGTCTCCCGCCCGTCGGCGTCCCACGGGCCGCCACGGTGCGGTCGGCCGCGGGCCGCTCTGGTCCGCGGGATAGGTTTGTCATCGTGTTCTACTGGCGCACCACCACCGCGAGCGACGGCGACGCCTGCTCCGTCGACCTCGCCTTCACGGGTCGGTCGGCAGGCCGGGGGAGCGGGCCGTATGCCGGTCTCAACCTCGGCGGCCACGTCGGCGACGACCCCGCCGACGTCGAGGGCAACCGCACCGCCGTCGCGCACGAGATCGACGTCCCACGCGATCGTCTCGTCCTCATGAACCAGGTCCACGGGGCCGACGTCGTGCAGATCGACGGGCCGTGGGTCGGGGACCCACCAGCGGTCGACGGAATCGTCACGCGCGCAACCGATCTCGCGCTCGGTGTGCTGGTCGCCGACTGTGTCCCGGTGCTGCTGCACGATGCTCGCGCCGGAGTCGCCGGGGCGGTGCACGCCGGTCGGCCGGGCATGCTCGCGGGCATCGTCGGCCGGGCCGTCACCGCGATGCGCGACCTCGGTGCGACGTCCGTCTCGGCGACCGTGGGGCCGTCCGTCTGTGGACGGTGCTACGAGGTCCCGGCAGAGATGGCGCGCACCACCGCCGAGACCTCAGCGGCCTCGGCCGCACGGTCCTGGACCGGCACCCCCGCCATCGACGTGGCCGCCGGAGTCGTCGAACAGCTCGCTGCGGCAGACGTCGCTGTGCAGTGGGTCCCGGGCTGCACCCGCGAGAGCGGAGACCTCTACTCCTACCGGCGCGACGGCCGCACCGGTCGTTTCGCCGGCATCGTCGCGCTGCGTCCGGTGCACGCGTGACCGGCGGCCCGTCGGCCGGCGACGAGGCGCGACGCGACGAGCTGCGCGACAACCTCGGTGCCGTGCGCACGCGCATCGAGCGCGGCTGCGCCGAGGCCGGACGCGACCCCGACGACGTCACCCTCGTCGTCGTCACGAAGTACTTCCCGACCTCCGACGTCCTGCTCCTGCACGACCTCGGCGTCAGGCACTTCGGCGAGAACCGCGACCAGGAGGCCGCCGAGAAGTTCCGCGAGGTCCGGCACGCGCTCTCGGAGGCGGGCGCCGAGGCACCGACCCTCCACTTCATCGGCCGGCTGCAGAGCAACAAGGCGGCGCACGTCGCGGGCTACGCCGACGTCGTCCAGTCGGTCGACCGGACGAAGCTCGTCGCCGCCCTCGCCAAGGGCGCCCACGCCGCGGACCGGACCGTCGAGGTGCTGCTCCAGGTGAGCCTCGACGGCGACACGTCGCGCGGTGGTGTCCTGCCCGCCGATGTCGACGCCCTCGCGGACACCGTTGCGGCACAACAGCTCCTGGACCTGCGCGGCGTCATGGCCGTCGCCCCGCTGGGCGCCGACCCCGACGCGGCGTTCACGCGGCTGCGAGAGGTGGCGGACGGCATACGTGCTCGGCACCCCGGTGCCGACTGGATCTCCGCCGGCATGAGCGGCGACCTCGAGGCCGGGCTGCGGCACGGAGCGACACTCCTGCGTGTCGGCACGGCAATCCTCGGTTCACGCCCGTCACTTCTGTAACGTCGTCAACGATCACAATCCGACGTTTTGGGAGTTGGCCATGGCAGGGGCACTGCGCAAGACGATGGTGTACCTCGGACTGAGCGAGGAGGACCAGCGTCACGATCGTTACGACGACTACGACGCCTACGACGAGTCCGACCGCTACGACGACGAGACCGAGCACACCGCTGCCGTGACGCAGCTGCCCACGAAGCGGCCCGTCGCCGCCGTCGTGCGCGATGTCGAGGTCGGTTCGCTCAACCGCATCACGACGATCCACCCTCGCACCTACAACGAGGCCAAGAACATCGGTGAGTGGTTCCGCGACCAGGTGCCGGTCATCATGAACCTCAGCGACATGGACGACGCCGACGCCAAGCGTCTCGTCGACTTCGCGGCCGGGCTCGTCTTCGGACTGCACGGCACGATCGAGCGGGTCACCTCCAAGGTGTTCCTCCTCTCGCCCGCGCACGTCGAGATCTCCGCCGACGAGCCCGAGGTGCCGGCGGCCTCGACCCGCGGCTTCTTCAACCAGAGCTGAGCCCACCAGTCCACCGCCGTGAGCGCGAACCGGGGTCACAGGACGATCGACCTGGGCCCCGGTTCACACTCTTGCCCCGACATCAGGGACACTGACCGACATGGACGCGTTCTGGACGATCTACGGGGTGGTGGTCTTCACCTTCTTCATCGCCCTCATCGGCCGCTTCGTCATCGACTGGGTGCAGGTGCTGGCCCGGTCCTGGCGACCCACCGGGGTCGTCCTGGTCCTCGCCGAGGCCGTCTACACCGTGACCGACCCGCCCCTGCGCGCCCTGCGCAAGGTCATCCCGTCACCGAGCCTCGGTGGCGTCCGACTCGACCTCAGCTTCCTCGTCCTGATGTTGCTGACCTCTCTCGCTCTCAACGTGCCGAGCTTCTTCTGACCGACCGGCGGTCACCCGCCCCGCACCACGGGCCACGGGTGTCCACACGCCGATCGGTGAGCATGGCTTTGGTTCGTGACCGGAACGTTAGATACCGTTGACCCGAACCATTACGTCTGTATCGAGGTGACACATGGCGCTTACGCCTGAACAGGTGCTCAACAAGCACTTCCAGACCACGCAGTTCCGTCGTGGCTACGAGGAGCGGGACGTTGACGACTTCCTGGACGAGATCGTGGCGGAGATGCGTTCGCTCATCGAGCAGCGTGACGACTACCTGAAGCAGCTCAACGACTGCCGCGCGAGCAAGAACCAGTCGGCCGTCCGTGCCGACGGTGCGACCGCGGCCATGCCGGCCGTGGGCCGGCCCGGTGACGACGCCAAGCTCGGCGGCCTCACCGCAAAGATCCAGGACGCGGAGCGCGCCTTCAAGGCCGCCACCGACCGCGCGGCCAAGGCCAAGGCCGACGCCGAGAACGCCGAGCGGGTGGCCAAGGAGCGCATCGACCGCGCCAAGGCCGAGGCCGAGCGCGCCGAGGCGGCCGCCAAGTCCGCCGTCGACTCGCAGGCGCTCAACGACGCCCAGGCCAAGCTCAACGGCCTCAACTCCCAGGTCGCCGACGCCGAGGGCAAGCTCACCAAGGCGCAGGAGAACGCCCGCGCCGCCGAGGAGCGGGCCGCCAAGGCCCAGGCCGACGCCGAGGCTGCGGCGGCCACCGCCGCACGACTGCGCGAGGAGGCCGCCAAGGCTCCGGCGCCGGCTCCCGCCGCAGCCGCTGCTGCCGCGCCGGCCGCAGCAGCCGCGACGGGCAACGTCGACGCCGCGGGTGTCATCGCCCTCGCCCAGCGCCTGCACGACGAGCACGTGGCCGCCGGTGAGACCCGTCGCGACGAGCTCATCTCCGAGGCCGAGAACCGCCACCGCGAGCTGCTCGCCGCGGCCCAGGCTCGCCACGACGACCTCATCAACACCGGTCAGAGCCGTCACGACGAGGCCACCCAGCAGGCCGAGCAGATCGCAGCCGCAGCCGCGGCCCAGCGTGAACAGATGATCTCCGAGGCCACCTCGCAGCGCGACCAGATGATCGCCGAGGCGACGTCCAAGCGTGACGAGATGCTCACCGAGGCTCGCGAGCGGGCCACCGGCATGGTCGCCGAGGCGCAGCAGAAGAAGGCGGCCCTGCTCGAGGAGCTCGACAAGCAGAAGGGCCTGCTCGACCGCAAGATCGCCGAGCTGCGTGGCTTCGAGAAGAACTACCGCAGCAACCTCAAGTCCTACATCGAGGGTCAGCTGCACGACCTCGACTCGAGCGCCCAGGAGCCGGCCCACGCCGGAGCCGGAGACGGCAACCAGGGCTGAGTCCCACCTCGAACAGACGCACGCAGGCCGTCCGGGCATCGTCCCGGGCGGCCTGAGGTGTATCCGAAGGGCGAACACTTCGCGCGCATAAGCGTTTCGCGTTTGTGCACGACCCGTGCGGGGCTTATTGTCAGCCCCACTTGTCAGCGTCGACGGCTTGAGCGACGGAGGGTCTGATGGCGGCGAAGAAGACGGCAGCGGCGACGACCGCGGCCAAGCGGGCCACCGCGAGCAGGACGACGGGCGCAGCCAGGAAGGCAGCGCCTGCGGCGAAGACTGCGACGAAGCCCGCGACCGCGAGCAGGACCGCGACGAAGACCGCGACGAAGCCTGCGACCACGGCTTCACCAGCCAAGAAGGCCGCGACGAAAGCCGCGCCGGCGAAGAAGGCGGCGACCAAGGCCGTGCCGGTCAAGAAGGCCGCGACGAAGGCCGTGCCGGTCAAGAAGGCCGCGACGAAGGCTGCGCCGGTCAAGAAGGCCGCGACGAAGGCTGCGCCGGTCAAGAAGGCCGCGACGAAGGCTGCGCCGGTGAAGACGGCCGCGACGAAGGCTGCGCCGGTCAAGAAGGCCGCGACGAAGGCTGTGCCCGTGAAGAAGACGGCGACCAAGGCTGTGCCCGTGAAGAAGCCGGCGACCAAGGCCGCCCCCGAGAAGCGGGTCACGACGAAGGCCGCGCCGGCGAAGAAGGCCGCGACGAAGGCCGCGCCCGTCAAGAAGTCCGCTCCGGCGGCTGGAAGGACCACCCGGTCCACGGCGGCGACGAAGCCGCCCGCCACGACGTCCACCCGAGCAGGAGCCGCGAGCGCGAAGTCCGCTGCCAAGGCCCCTGCGACACGAACCAAGAAGGCATCAGTGACCACGAGCTCCACGGCAGGACCCCGCTCGACCACGAAGAAGGCCGCGGGCACCACGACGAACCGCACCAGCGCCCGCAAGCTCGCCGAGCAGCTGCGGGTCAAGGACGACGAGAGCCCCTGGAGCGAGGACGAGATCAGCGAGGTGCGTGGGGTGCTGCTCGAGGAGATCGAGCAGCACCGCGTCGAGCTGAAGCTCGCGGAGGACGAGCTCGACGACCTGCTGCGCGCCTCGGGCGACGGCTCGGGCGACGACCAGGCGGACGCCGGCGCCAAGACGGCCGAGCGCGAGCACGAGATCTCCGTCGCTGCCAACGCTCGGGCGAGCCTGCGCCAGGCCGAGCACGCGCTCGAGCAGCTCGAGGCCGGCACCTACGGCATCTGCGAGAACTGCGGCAACCCGATCGGCAAGCTTCGACTTCAGGCACGTCCTCGTGCGACCCTGTGCATGACATGCCAGGAGAAGCAAGACCGCCACTGACGCCCACGCACGCCACGTCGACCCCCCGCGCGGGGGTCGACGGCGTGTCCACCACTACCTCGACCGAGACCGTGAGTTCGACGCCCGCCGACGAGAGCCGCCCGACGCCAGACCGGCGCAGGCGACTGTTCGTCGTCCTCGGCGTCGTCGCCGTTCTCGCCTTCGTCAGCGACCAGCTGACGAAGATGGTCGCCCTCGACGTGCTCGGCGACGGCGAGTCACGCCCGTTCGTCGGAGACTTCATCCGGCTCAAGCTCATCGGCAACCCCGGCGCGGCCCTGTCGCTCGGGGCGGGCAACACGTGGGTCATGACCGGCATCGCCCTCGCGGTGCTCGTCGCGATCGTCGTCGTCGCCCGCCAGCTCGGGTCGCGGGCCTGGGCCATCGCGCTCGGCCTGCTGCTCGGAGCCGCGATCGGCAACCTCACCGACCGGTTCGTCCGTCCACCCGGCGGCGGCCAGGGCCACGTCGTGGACTTCATCGACTACAACCGCTGGTTCATCGGCAACGTCGCCGACATCTGGATCGTCTCCGCAGCGTGTCTCGTCGTCATCCTGGCTCTGCTCGGGATCGGCGTCGACGGCCGGCGCGACCACGGCCGGGCCGCCACCGCTCCCGACGCCACGACCGACCAGACCACTGCCCGGACCACTTCCCAGACCACCGGCGAGACGACCACGAACGGCGAGACCGACATGACGCAGCAGACCGACGGGACGCCGGACGCTCCCGAGACGCACGACGCGCGGCGTCAGGGGGGCGACCATGCCTGACGTGCGCACCGTGCTCGTGCCGGATGGCCTCGAGGGCGAACGCGTCGACGCCGGCGTGGCCCGCCTCTTCGGGGTCTCGCGCACCAAGGCCGCCGACCTCGCCGCCGACGGCCACGTCGTCATCGACGGCAAGACGGTCGCGAAGTCCGAGCGGCTCTCGGCCGGCACGATGCTCGAGGTCTCGTTGCCGCGCGCCGAGGACAGCCCGAGCCTGCAGGTCATCGCCCAGCCAGTCCCGGGGATGTCGATCGTCCATGACGACGACGACATCGTCGTCGTCGACAAGCCGGTGGGTGTCGCCGCGCACCCCAGCGTCGGCTGGAGCGGGCCGGACGTCGTGTCGGGGCTGGCCGCGGCGGGCTACCGGATCTCGACCTCGGGGGCCCCCGAGCGCCAGGGCGTCGTCAGCCGACTCGACGTCGGCACGTCCGGGCTCATGGTCGTCGCCAAGAGCGAGTACGCCTACTCCCGGCTCAAGCAGGCCTTCCGCAGCCGGACGGTCGACAAGACGTACCACGCCCTCGTCCAGGGTCTGCCCGACCCGGTCGTCGGGACCATCGACGCGCCGATCGGACGGCACCCCGGGCACGACTACAAGTTCGCCGTGATGAAGAGCGGCAAGCCGTCGGTGACGCACTACGAGGTCATCGAGGCGTTCCGCTACGCCAGCCTGCTCGACATCCACCTCGAGACCGGCCGCACCCACCAGATCCGCGTGCACTTCGCAGCGCTGCACCACCCGTGCTGTGGGGACCCGACCTACGGCGCCGACCCGAAGCTCGCAGCTCGCCTCAAGCTCGAGCGACAGTGGCTGCATGCGAAGGGTCTCGGCTTCGAGCACCCAGGCACGGGAGAGTACGTCCACTTCGAGAGTGACTACCCGGAGGACCTCCAGCGCGCGCTGGACATCATCGCGACCTTGTGACCTTCACCCTCGACGTGAGGGTGAAGGCCCTGGCGGGCCGTTCCGTATGCCGTGTGGCGGCGTGGTGTCCGTGCTGAACCCGACCGGGGCGGCGCGCTCCGGGTCGGGCCGGCGCGGGTCCGTGGCGGCCACGTTGCCGGTGACTGCCCGGGACCGCCGCCGTCCGAGGGCGACCCCGAGCCCGAGCGCGAGCACCGCGGCGGCGGTCGTCGCCCACCAGGGCACCGCACCGGGCGTCGCTGCCGCGCCCGTGCCGGGGATCACGGCTGCCACGCGAGCGGCAGCCACCGGCCGTGCCGTGGGCGAGGACGTCGAGGTCGGGGACGGCCTCGTGTCGCCGTAGACGCCGAGGGAGGTCAGCGTCGCGAGGAGCAGCGCGGTGTCCTTGGGCCGGTGCAGCACGGCGGGCGCCTGGAAGAGGTCCTTGCCGTCGGCGAGGTTCATCGACGTCTCGACCCAGACGTCGTCGCCGTCGATGATGACGGCGTCGACGCGCCACGGCGTGACGTCGTGGATCAGCCACGTCAGCCGGACCCGCGCGTCCATGAACGACGCGGCGGGCCTCGCGTCACCGGTGGGGGCGTTGTAGGCGTCGAGGGCCTTCTCGAGGTTCGCGTAGGCCGGGCTCCCGGTGAGGGCGCCTGCGGCCCGTGACCCGTCGTAGTCGACGGCGAGCACGGAGGTCGGGCCACCGGCGGACGCCGGCGGTGCGGACGCGACGAGCAGAGCCGCCGCGACGGCGGCGACGAGCAGGGTGAGTCTGCGCATGGTGTTCTCCTGGGGCGAGTGGGCCCCCGCGAGGGGCCGACGCCACCTCAACACCGCTGCGGACGCGGAGGTTCGCCCTCAGCCGGCCGACCGGGCCACGCGCAGCGCTTCCTCGAGGCTGTTCGCACCCTCGAGACGGTAGGTCACCTCACCCGCCGAGGACGGGACGACCCAGACGAGAGTCGGCCCGGCGAGGCGCGGCGGCTCGGAGTGGGTGTCCCCGGTCCGGTCCACCCACTCGACGCGGTGCGGCGACCCGATCCACACCGCGTCGTGGTCGGCCACCCGGGTCGGCGTGACCGCCTCCCACACCGTCTTGAGGTAGCCCCACGACAACGACCCGACGAAGACGTCGAGACGGGTCGTGCCGGCGCCCGACCCCCACACCAGCTCGGCGACGCGACCGTCGTGCGTGACCGTGACGGACGTCGGTGGGCCGAGCGCCGTGGGCGTCCCGATGTCCGCGCCGATGACCTGCTCCGCCTGCCTCAGCGTCACGGGCGTCGCCGGGGCCCCTCCGGCGCTGCTGCCCGCTGCTCTGGACGCCGGCGATGTCGTCGTGGGAGTCGCGGGCGGTGCGGGCACCTCCCGCACCACGATGCCGCCGATGCGGAGCAGCTCGAGGACCGCGGCACGGACCGGCGGGACGAGAGCGAGCACGAGCACGACGACGGCGGCCGTCGCCCAGCCCAGCCGGCGCCTCAGGACGCGCGTGGGCCGTGCGGCGCTGGGGATCGTCGCCACCACCTGGAGCGGTCCCACGGACGGCGGCTCGGCCGCCGGCTCGGGCGGCTGCACGGCGGCCAGGCGAGCGAGCACGAGCGTCACGAGGTCCGGCCTGGGCGGCTCTGTCACGAGCGTGCGGCCGAGGGCGACGAGCTCGGCCTCGAGGTCGAGGTGGTCAGGCATCGGCCATCACCTCCCGGAGCGAGCGAAGGGCGCGGTGGAGGCGGGACTTGACCGTGCCCGGCGGGATGTCGAGCGTCCCGGCGGTCTCCGCCTCCGAGAGCTCGAGCAGGTAGCGGCACGTCACGACCTCGCGCAGGTCGTCGGGCAGGCCCTCCACCGCCTCGACGAGCCCGGCTCGCCGGTCGCGTGAGACCGCGGCGTCGGCCGGGTCCGGCACCGGGTCCGTCGCCGTCCTCTCCGCGGCCACCCGGAGCTCGCGCAGGGCGCGCCGTGACCGGCCGCGCTGGAGGTTGCGCGTCTCGTTGACGACGATCCGCAGCAGCCACGGACGGAATCCCGCGCCCTCGTGGAACCGCGGCAGGGCCTGGTATGCCTTCACGAACGCCTCCTGCACGACGTCGTCGGCCTCGCTCCCAGCGCCGGAGAGCACCGCGAGCCGTTTGGCGATCGGGGCGTGCAGCGTGACGAGCACCGCGTACGCCGATGCGTCACCGGCGCGTACGCGAGCCAGTACCGCTGCCTCCTCGGACGTGTCGATCCCTGCCTCCGTCCCCACCGACGACCTGCCTCGGCACCATGGTGCCGTCCCGACGCCCCCTCAACACCGCTCGCGCCGGATCGGTTCGCGCGGACCGCGCGACACCCCCACCGACACGCCGAGGAGTGTCCTCGCGGAGGCTTAGACTCGTCCACGATGTCGACCGAAGCCGCCCCGCGCAACGACCAGAACTTCGTGCACCTCCACGTGCACACGGAGTACTCCATGCTCGATGGGGCGGCGCGTATCGGCGACCTCTTCAGCGAGGCGGCGCGGATGGGCATGCCGGCCCTCGCGACGACCGACCACGGCTACGTCTTCGGCGCCTACGAGTTCTGGAAGAAGGCGCAGGGCACCGGCGTCAAGCCGATCATCGGCGTCGAGGCCTACATCACGCCGGGCACGCACCGCACCGACCGCACCAAGGTCAGCTGGGGCGACGGCGGTCGCGACGACATCTCCGGCAGCGGCGCGTACACCCACATGACGATGCTCGCCGAGAACAACCAGGGCATGCACAACCTCTTCCGGATGAGCTCCATCGCGAGCCTCGACCAGGTGTACACCAAGTGGCCGCGCATCGACCGCGACCTGCTCTCGACCTACGGC
This sequence comes from Terrabacter sp. 2TAF16, assembly GCF_052115065.1. Lineage (NCBI taxonomy): Bacteria > Bacillati > Actinomycetota > Actinomycetes > Micrococcales > Intrasporangiaceae > Terrabacter > Terrabacter sp. 2TAF16. Next base: position 44,040 of record NZ_JBFRFZ010000007.1, on the reverse strand, counting down.
AAGGGCCTCATCGTCACGACAGGCTGCCCGTCGAGCGAGATCCAGACCAAGCTGCGGTTCGGGATGTACGACGAGGCGCGCGAGGTCGCCGGCGAGCTGCGTGACATCTTCGGCAACGAGAACGTCTACGTCGAGCTGATGGACCACGGTCTCGACATCGAGCGCCGCACCCAGAAGGACCTCATCCGGCTCGCGCGCGACCTCAAGCTGCCGCTCCTGGCCACCAACGACCTGCACTACACCCGCGCCGAGGACGCCAAGGCCCACGCCGCACTGCTCTGCGTCCAGTCGGGCTCGACCTTGATGGACCCCAACCGGTTCAAGTTCGACGCCGACGACTTCTACCTCAAGTCCGGGCAGGAGATGCGCCACCTGTGGCGCGAGCTGCCAGAGGCGTGCGACAACACCCTGCTCATCGCCGAGCGTTGCGAGGTCTCCTTCACCGAGGGGGAGGGGCGCTTCATGCCGCGCTTCCCGGTGCCCGAGGGCGAGGACGAGACGTCGTGGTTCATCAAGGAGGTCGAGACCGGCCTGTCGCGCCGCTTCCCCGAAGGAGTGCCCGACTACGCCCGCAAGCAGGCGGCCTTCGAGGAGGACGTCATCGTCTCCAAGGGCTACCCGGGCTACTTCCTCGTCGTCGCCGACTTCATCAACTGGGCCAAGCGCAACGGCATCCGCGTCGGTCCCGGCCGAGGCTCGGGTGCCGGCTCGATGTGCGCCTACGCCATGGGCATCACCGACCTCGACCCGATCCCGCACGGCCTCATCTTCGAGCGGTTCCTCAACCCCGAGCGCATGTCGATGCCCGACTTCGACGTCGACTTCGACGAGCGCCGGCGTGGTGAGGTCATCCGCTACGTCACCGAGAAGTACGGCGAGGAGCGCGTCGCGCAGATCGTCACCTACGGCACGATCAAGGCCAAGCAGGCCCTCAAGGACGCGAGCCGCGTCCTCGGCCACCCGTTCGCGATGGGCGAGAAGCTCACCAAGGCGATGCCACCCGACGTCATGGGCAAGGGCATGCCGCTCGCAGACGTCTTCAAGCCCGACTCCAAGCGCTACAACGAGGCCGGCGACTTCCGCGTCGTCCACGACGAGGACCCCCAGGCGCAGGAGGTCGTCGCCACGGCGCTCGGCCTCGAGGGCCTGAAGCGCCAGTGGGGCGTGCACGCGGCCGGCGTCATCATGTCGAGCGAGCCGCTCGTCGACGTCATCCCGATCATGCGCCGCCTGCAGGACGGCCAGATCATCACGCAGTTCGACTACCCCAGCTGCGAGTCGCTGGGCCTGGTCAAGATGGACTTCCTCGGCCTGCGCAACCTGACGATCCTCGACGACGCCATCGAGAACATCAAGCTCAACCGCGACGAGGACATCGACCTCGACGAGCTGTCCAAGACCCTCGACGACCGCGCCACCTACGACCTGCTCGGTCGCGGCGACACCCTCGGCGTCTTCCAGCTCGACGGCGGCGGCATGCGCTCGCTGCTGCGTCTCATGCAGCCCGACAACTTCGAGGACATCTCGGCGGCCCTCGCGCTCTACCGACCGGGGCCGATGGGTGTCAACGCCCACACGAACTTCGCCCTGCGCAAGAACGGCAAGCAGGAGGTCGTCCCGCTCGACCCCCAGCTCAAGGGCAAGCTCCAGCAGGAGATGATCGACGCCCTCGACCCGATCCTCGGGATGACCTACGGCCTGGTCATCTACCAGGAGCAGGTCATGGAGATCGCCCAGAAGCTCGCCGGCTACACGCTCGGCAACGCCGACCTGCTCCGCCGCGCGATGGGCAAGAAGAAGAAGGAGGTCCTCGACGCCGAGTACGTCCCCTTCTCGGAGGGCATGAAGTCGCAGGGCTTCAACGAAGCCTCCATCGCGGCGCTGTGGGGCGTCCTCGTCCCCTTCTCGGACTACGCGTTCAACAAGGCGCACACGGCGGCATACGGCCTGGTGTCGTACTGGACGGGCTACCTCAAGGCCAACTACCCCGCCGAGTACATGGCGGCCCTGCTGACGAGCGTGCGCGACGACAAGGACAAGTCGGCGCTCTACCTCAACGAGTGCCGGCACATGGGCATCAAGGTGCTGCCGCCCGACGTCAACGAGTCGATCGCCAACTTCGCGGCCGTCGGCACCGACATCCGCTTCGGTCTCGCCGCGATCCGCAACGTCGGCCTGCCCGTCGTCCAGGCCATCATCAAGGCCCGCGAGGAGAAGGGGTCCTTCGCCTCGTTCAAGGACTTCCTCTCGAAGGTGCCGGCCGTCGTCTGCAACAAGCGCACCATCGAGTCGCTCATCAAGGGTGGCGCGTTCGACTCGCTCGGCGAGAGCCGGCGCGGCATGGTCGAGGTCCACGAGCGCTACATCGACGCGCTCGTCGAGGTCAAGAAGCAGGAGGCCATCGGCCAGGACAGCCTCTTCGGCAGCTTCGGCGACGACGTCGACGCCGGTGCCCCCGACGGCCCGGGGGCCTTCGACGGCCTGCCGCCCGTGCCGACGATCGAGTGGGACAAGGCCAGCCTGCTCTCCTTCGAGCGCGAGATGCTCGGCCTCTACGTCAGCGACCACCCGCTCTTCGGCATCGAGCACATCCTCGCCACGCATGCCGACACCTCGATCGCCTCGCTCATGGGCGACGACCCCAAGGCCGACGGCACGCCCGTCACCGTCGCCGGGCTCATCACGAGCCTCCAGCTCAAGCGCACGAAGAAGGGCGACCTCTGGGCCATCGCCACCGTCGAGGACCTCGACGGCGCCATCGAGTGCCTCTTCTTCCCCTCGGCCTACATGACGTACTCGACGATGCTCGCCCAGGACACCGTCTGCGCGGTCAAGGGCCGGATCAGTGCGCGCGACGACTCGATCTCGATCTTCGCCCAGGAGCTGACGATCCCCGACATCAAGGAGGGCCCGCGCGGGCCGGTCGTCCTGACCCTCCCACTCGGTCGGGCCACCCCCGCCGTGGCCGAGAGCCTCAAGCGCGTCCTGGGGGAGCACCCCGGCGCGACCGAGGTCCAGGTCAAGCTGACCCAGCCCGGGCGTTCGGTACTCATGTCGCTCGACGACTCGCTCCGGGTCAACGCCACCTCGGCGCTCTTCGGCGACCTCAAGGCCCTGCTCGGTCCGGCCTGCCTCAGCTGATGCGCGAGGCGGACCGCCGGCGGCTGCGTCGGACGAGGATGGCCGCGCTCGGCCTGACGCCCCCGCTCGGCAGCGATGGTGCGGTGTCGGCGCTCGACGTCGCCCGGGAGCTCGGCGCCCTGCAGGCCCAGGACTACGCCAGCGGTGTGTGGTCCCTCGGGGTGCGATCGGGCCTGACGCTCGAGCAGGTCGAGCAGGCGGTCGTCGACCGTGAGGTCGTGCGCACGTGGCCGATGCGCGGCACGATCCACTGGGTCCCGGCCGAGGACGCCCGGTGGATGTGCGAGCTGCTGGCGGCTCCCCGCAGCACGACGCTCGCCACGCGCTTCGCCCAGCTCGGCATCACCGAGGCCGATGTCGAGCTGTCCGGACGACTCTTCGAGCAGCACCTCCGCGAGCCGATGAGCCGTCCCGACGTCGCCGCCCTCCTCGTCGAGCACGGCGTCGACCCCACCGACCAGCGCAACTACCACCTCATCGGCCACCACTGCATGAGCGGACTCATCTGCCAGGGGCCGGTCATCGGCAAGCAGCCGAGCTTCGTCCTCATCGACTCGTGGGTTCCTCACTCCCGCAAGCCGTCCCGCGAGGAAGGGCTCGCGACCGTGGCCGAGCGCTACGTCCGCAGCCACGGTCCCGTCACCGAGAAGGACCTCGCCGGCTGGCTGCTCAAGCCGCTCGGTCTCACGCGAGAGGCGCTCGCGTTCGTCGGTGACCGCATCGTGAGCGAGGTGCTCGACGGGCAGAGGTGGCTCACCCACGTGGACGCGCGCCCGGTCCCCGAGGGTCCAGGCGGCGTGCACCTGCTGCCCCAGTGGGACGAGTTCCTCCTCGGCTACAAGTCGCGCGAGGTGACCCTGCCGCCCGAGCACTTCGTGCAGGTCGTGCCCGGCCGCAACATGGTCTTCAAGCCGACGCTCGTCGTCGACGGCGAGGTCGCCGGCACCTGGCGGCGCGTCCAGAAGCGGGAGCACGTGCGCGTGGAGGTCTCCCCGTTCGCCGACCTGTCGGCCCGCCGGTGGCGCGAGGTCGACGCGTCGGCCGCCGCCTACGGCACGTTCCTCGGCACGGAGGCCGAGGTCGTACGCGTCGGGCCGGCCGACAGGACCGCCTGACGTGGCGCGAGGGCCGGTTCCACCCTCGCCGCTGCCGCCGCGTCACGGCGTCGACGCCCAGCGCTTCCGGATGCCGCAGTCGGGGCCGTGGGGATCGCTGCGCGACCACCTCGTCGAGCGGCTCGCACCCGGGCTCACGGCCGACGAGGTCGACCGGATGCTCGGGGCGGGGGAGTTCGTCGACGCCTCGGGAGCGCCGGTGCCCGCGGACGCCCCGTTCGTGCCGCAGTCGGCCGTCTGGGCGCACCGCGACCTGCCGGTGGAGGTGGTGCATCCGGAGGAGCTCGTCGTGCTGCACCGCGACGAGCGCATCGTCGTCGTCGACAAGCCGCACGACATGGCGACGATGCCCCGCGGCCGGCACGTGGTGCAGAGCGCCCTGGCCCGGGCCCGCGTCCTGACCGGCGAGCACCGGCTCGCCCCGGCCCACCGCCTCGACCGGCCGACCGCGGGTGTCCTGATGTTCACGACGGAGCAGCGGTGGCGCGGCGCGTACCAACGCGTCTTCGCCGAGTCGCTCGCGCGCAAGGAGTACCTCGCGGTCGCACCCGTCCGTGAGGGGCTCGTCCTGCCCCTCGTCCGGCGCACGCACCTCGTCAAGGAGCACGGCACGCATCAGGCCCACGAGGTCGAGGGCGCCGAGCCCAACGCCGAGACGCTCGTCGAGCTGGTCGACACGGCGTCCGGTGCCGGGCGGGCGGGGGAGGACCTCGGGCTCTACCGCCTGACGCCCCGCACCGGGCGCACGCACCAGCTGCGCTGCCAGCTCCAGGGCCTCGGCGTCCCCATCGTCGACGATCCGCTCTACCCCGTCGAGCGAGACCTGCCGGTGGGCGACTTCAGCTCCCCGCTGCAGCTGCTCGCCGCCGTGCTGGCCTTCGACGACCCCGTCGACGGCACACCCCGCCGGTTCGTCACGCGGCGCCGGCTGGCCCGCTGGCCCGGCCCGTGGCCCGCCTGCTGAGCCCCGGCGACGGGCCGGCCGCGATGTCACCGGGCGTTCAGCAACCGGTGGTCATCTCGACGCGCGAGACGGACCGCCCCGGTCTAGGGTGACCGCAGACCGCGCGGAAGAGCCGGTCCCAGGGAGGAAATCCATGCGTCAATCTCGTCCTGCCCTGCGCCGGGTCGCCGCGGTCACCACCGCTGCGCTCGCCGTGGGCATCACCCCCTTCGTCGCGGCCGCACCGGCCTCAGCGGCGGCCCCGACGGAGCTGTTCATCAGCGAGTACGTCGAGGGCTCGAGCAACAACAAGGCGCTCGAGATCTACAACGGCACCGGCGCGACGGTCGACCTCGCCGCGGCCGGCTACAACGTCCAGGTCTTCGCCAACGGCGCCACGACCGCGACCAACACGACCAACCTCACCGGCAACCTGTCCTCCGGCGACGTCTTCGTCTTCGCCAACTCCGGGGCCTCTGCCGCGATCCTCGCCCTGGCGGACCTCGCGAACGGCAGCGCCAACTGGAACGGTGATGACGCCGTCGTCCTCCGCAAGGGCACCACGGTCCTCGACGTCATCGGTCAGGTCGGGTTCCGTCCCGCGACCCCGGCCGAGTGGGGCACCGGCCTCACCTCGACCATGGACAACACCCTGCGGCGCAAGTCGTCCGTCACCACGGGCGACATCAACGGCGCCGACGCGTTCGACCCCGCCGTCCACTGGGACGGCTACGCCGTCGACACCATCGACGGCCTGGGCAGCCACTCCGTCGACGGCGGTTCGGCGACCGACGTCGCCCCGAGCGTGACCTCGACGACCCCGACCGACGGCTCGCCCAACGTCGCGGTCGACGCGAGCCCCACGGTGACCTTCTCCGAGCCGGTCAACGCCGCCGCGGGAGCCTTCACCCTCTCGTGCTCCCTGTCCGGCGACAAGACCTTGGCTGTCACCGGCGGCCCGACGACCTTCACGCTCGACCCGTCGGCCGACTTCGCCCTCGGCGACGCCTGCACCCTGACGGTCTCGGCCCCCGCCGTCACCGACCAGGACGCCATCGACCCGCCGGACTCCCCGGCGACCGACGTCGTCGTGCACTTCTCGGTGCCGGCCGCCAACCCGTGCGAGGTCACCCCGACCCCGATCCCGTCCATCCAGGGCAGCGGCGACACCGCGGCGATCACCGGCTCGGTCACGACGCGCGGCGTCGTCGTCGGTGACTACGAGGGCGGGTCACCCGCACTGCGCGGCTTCTTCCTCCAGGACCCGAAGGGCGACGGCGACCCCGCGACGTCCGACGGCATCTTCGTCTTCGAGGGCAGCAACGCCAATGCCGTCCAGCTCGGTGACGTCGTCACCGTGACGGGCAACGCCGGCGAGAACCAGGGCCAGACCCAGGTCAGCGCCGCCACCGTCGCGGTCTGCGGCACCGGTTCGGTCGCCCCGACCGAGGTGCGCTTCCCCGTGGCCAGCCCGACGGCGCTCGAGCGCTACGAGGGCATGCTCGTCACGCTCCCGCAGGACATGTCCGTCACCGAGCACTTCCAGCTCGGCCGCTTCGGCCAGGTCACGCTCTCGCAGGGAGGCCGCCTCGAGCAGCCGACCAACGTCGTCGCCCCGGGGGCCGACGCCGCGGCCCTCCAGGCGTCCAACGACCTGCGCAAGATCATCCTCGACGACACGACCCAGGCCCAGAACGTCGACCCGATCGTCTTCGGTCGAGGCGGCGCGCCGCTGACCGCGGCCAACACCCTGCGCGGTGGCGACACCGTCACCGACCTGACCGGTGTCCTCAACTACACCTGGGGTGGCAACGCGGCCAGCGCCAACGCCTACCGCATCCGCCCCGTCTCCCCGTCCGCGACCGTCGACTTCCAGCCGACGAACCCGCGTCCGTCGAGCCCGCCCGCCGTGGGTGGCGACACCCGCGTGGTCGGGATGAACCTGCTCAACTTCTTCAACACCCTCGACACGACCGGCAACAACTGCCGCGGCGGCCTCACCGGTGCGGTCATGGACTGCCGCGGAGCCAACACCGCAACGGAGTTCGACCGCCAGTGGCGCAAGACCCTCGCTGCAGTCTCGGGCACCCAGGCCGACGTCGTCGCCTTCATGGAGATGGAGAACGACGGCTACGGCGCGGACAGCGCCGAGGAGTTCCTCGTCGGGAAGCTCAACGAGAAGGACGGCTACGGCACGTGGGCGTTCATCGACGCCGACGCCCGCACCGGCCAGACGGACGCCCTCGGCAACGACGCGATCAAGGTCGGCATGCTCTACAAGCCGGCCGCGGTGACGCCGGTGGGCACGACCGCGGCGCTCAACTCCGTCGACTTCGTCAACGGGGGCGACTCCGGCCCGCGCAACCGTCCCTCGCTCGCCCAGGCGTTCCGCGACAACTCGACGGGTGGCACGTTCGTCGCCGTCGCGAACCACCTCAAGAGCAAGGGCAGCGCGTGCGACGCGCCCGACGCCGGCGACGGCCAGGGCAACTGCACCGCGGTCCGCGTCCGTTCGGCGCAGCTGCTCGCCGCCTGGCTGGCCGGTGACCCCACGGGCACGGGTGACCCCGACGTCCTCATCCTCGGCGACATGAACTCCTACGCCAAGGAGGACCCGATCACGACGCTCGAGAAGGCCGGCTTCACCAACCTCATCGAGCAGCGCAACGGGCGTGAGGCGTACTCCTACGCCTTCGACGGGCAGTGGGGCTACCTCGACCACGCGCTCGGCTCGGCGTCGATCAGCAGCCAGGTGACGGAAGTCGGCGACTGGCACGTCAACGCCGACGAGCCCGCGATCCTCGACTACAACACCGAGTTCAAGACGGCCCGGCAGGTCACGAGCCTCTACGCGGCCGACGAGTTCCGGATCTCCGACCACGACCCCGTCGTCGTCGGGCTCGACCTCACCAACGCCGCCCCGGTCGTCGGCAGGGTCACTGGCCCGACGTCGGCCGTCTCGGTCGGCTCCCCGGCGGGCGTCAGCGCGACGTTCTCCGACGCCGACCCGCTCGACACCCACACGGCGAGCATCTCGTGGGGTGACGGGTCGAGCTCGGCGGGCACCATCACCGGTGGCACGGTGAGCGGCAGCCACGTCTACGCGGCCGCGGGCATCTACACCGTGACCGTCACCGTGACCGACGAGTGGGGCAACGCGGGCTCGGGCACGACGAGCGTCGTCGCCTACGACCGCGCGGCCGGCTTCGTCACCGGGGGCGGCACCATCGCGTCCCCAGCCGGTGCCCTGACCTCGAACCCGTCGCACAGCGGCAAGGGCAGCCTCGAGCTGTCCGTCGCCTACGGCAGCGGGGCCACCGTCCCGTCCGGCTCGTTCGGCTACGGCCTCGCGGGCACGTCGTTCTCCGTCGCCACGACGACGTTCGACTGGCTCGTCGTCAGCGGCACGACGGCGACCTTCTCGGGGCCGGTCACGGTCAACGGGACCGCCGGCTACCGCGCGGTCGTCACCGTCACCGACCAGGGCAAGAGCGACTCGTTCCGCCTCGTCGTGACGACGGCGTCGGGCTCCGTCGCCTACGACTCCGGCACGCAGACCGTGAAGGGTCAGATCGTCATCCACTGACCGACGCAGGGACGCACGGCCCGGGATCGACCGATCCCGGGCCGTTCGTCGTGTCCGGAGGGGCCGTTCCGGGCCGGCCGGCCGCTACCGTGACGCCATGAGGCGAGCACTGTTCGTGCGGGTCAACCGGGTCGTCAACGTCGTCGTCCGGCGTCTCGGGCTGCGCCGCTTCCGAGGTGGTGACCTGCTCCTGCTGACGACGACCGGGCGACGGAGCGGGCAGCGCCGCACGACGCCGCTCCTGCACCTCGCCCGGGACGGGGGATGGCTGGTCGTGGCCTCCAACGGCGGCGCCGACTGGGAGCCGGGCTGGTGGCTCAACCTCCGCGCCGGGGCCCCGGGCACGGTGGAGGTCGACGGCCGAGCGGTGCCGGTGCACGGCGAGGAGGTCACCGGGCCGGAGCGTGAGCAGCTCTGGGGCGAGCTCACCGAGAGGGTCTTCGACTTCGACTCCTACCAGGCGAAGGTGAGCCGACGGATCGCCGTCGTCAGGCTGACGCCCACCTCCGGCTGACCGCGGCCGCGACCCTAGACTGCCCGGATGCAGCACCCCCCGACCGCTCGGCGCGACCCCGTCGCCCGCGAGCACCACGGCGACCGTTTCGACGACCCCTACGCGTGGATGGCGGATCGTGACTCGGACGAGCTGCGCGAGCTGCTCGTGGCCGAGAACGCCCACGCCACCGAGCGCACCGAGCACCTGCGTCCGCTCGCCGAGCAGGTCTTCGAGGAGTTCCGCTCCCGCATCGAGGAGACTGACCTCTCGGTGCCCGTGCGTCACGACCGCTGGTGGTACTACTCGCGCACGGTCGAGGGCGAGCAGTATGCCGTCGAGGCACGCGTGCTCGTCGCCGACCACCCGCAGCGGCCGACCCTCGATGCCGGTCGCCCGCCGGTCGGCGAGCAGGTGCTGCTCGACCAGAACGAGGAGGGCCGGGACCACGAGTTCTTCGCGGTCGGCGTCAGCGAGGTGTCGCCGTCCGGCGACCTGCTCGCGTATGCCGTCGACGTCGTCGGCGACGAACGCTACGACGTGCGCGTACGCCGGATCGAGGACGGAGTCGTCCTCGACGACGTCGTGCGCCGCACCGGCGGGTCGTTCGCCTGGTCACTCGACGCCGGGCACTTCTTCTACACGCGCGTCGACGACGCCTGGCGGCCGCACCAGGTGTGGCGCCACGAGGTGGGCACACCCGCCGAGGCCGACGTGCTCGTGCACGAGGAGGCCGACGAGCGCTTCTTCGTCGGGGTCGGCACCTCGCGCGACGACCGGCTGGTCATCATCGCCATCGGTTCCAAGACGACGAGCGAGTTCCGCCTCCTCGAGGCCGACGCGCCGATGGGCACGCCCCGGGTCGTGGCCGAGCGACGCCAGGGCGTCGAGTACGACATCGAGCCCTTCGGCGACCAGCTGCTCGTCACGCACAACGCCAACCGCGTGAACTTCGAGCTGGCCACAGCCCCCGTGACGAGCACCACGGTGGACGACTGGGTGCCGCTGGGCGTCACGACGGAGGACGAGTACATCACGGGCGCAGAGGGATTCGACGACTTCATCGCGGTCTCGCTGCGTCGGGAGGGCGGCACCGGAGTGCGCGTCGTGCTGCGCGACCCGACCGCCCCCAACGGTCTGGGGGAGTCGCACGACATCGCGGTCGGGGAGCCCATCGGCACGCTCCACGTCGGCGTGAACCCCGAGGCGGACACGCCCACGCTCCAGGTCGTCCACGAGTCCCTCGTCACGCCCCGGACCGTGGAGGACTACGACGTCCGTGCCCGCACCTTCACGCTGCTCAAGCAGCAGCACGTGCGCGGCGACGTCGACCTGGCGCAGTACCGCCAGCGACGCGAGTGGGCCACGGCGCCCGACGGGACCCGCGTGCCGATCTCCGTCGTGCACCGCCACGACGTCACGGCCGACGGCACGGCTCCCGGGCTGCTCAACGCGTACGGCGCCTACGGCATCTCGAGCGACCCGTGGTTCTCCGTCCTGCGACTCTCGCTCCTCGACCGCGGCTGGGTCTTCGCCATCGCACACGTGCGCGGTGGCTCCGAGATGGGGCGGTCGTGGTACGACGACGGCAAGCTCGAGGCGAAGCCCAACACGTTCACCGACCTCGTCGCGTGTGCGGACCACCTCGTCGATAGCGGCGTCGTCGCCCCGGATCGTCTTGCAGCAGAGGGTGGCTCGGCGGGCGGCCTGCTCATGGGCGCCGTCGTCAACCTCGCTCCTGAGCGTTTCCGCTTCGTCCACGCGCAGGTGCCGTTCGTCGACGCGCTGACGACGGTGCTCGACCCGAGCCTGCCGCTCACGGTCGTCGAGTGGGAGGAGTGGGGCAACCCGCTCGAGGACCCGACGGCATACGCGCTCATGAAGTCGTACAGCCCCTACGACAACGTCCAGCCGACGCGCCACCCGAGCCTGCTCGTCACGGCCGGCCTGGACGACACCCGCGTCTACGTCACCGAGCCGGCCAAGTGGGTCGCTGCCCTGCGGCACGCCGACCTCGAGGTCGACGACCCCGCGCAGATCCTCTTCCGCACCGAGATGGCCGCGGGCCACGGTGGCCGGTCCGGACGCTATGACCTGTGGCGCGAATGGGCTTGGGAGACGGCCGTGCTCATCGACCAGACGTCGTGAGCCGGCCGTCCCCGGGGCCCACCGCTCTGCGGGGTCACGAGCCGTAGATCGCGGTCACCCACTCCGGGTGGTCGATGAACGGGTTCCGGTTGTGCTGCCAGGTGTCGAAGATGACCTGGTTGCGGCGCTTCTCGAACGCGCCGGGCGGGTCCTGCAGGTTCCACTGCTTGAGCACCGAGAGCTTGCCGATGTAGGGCGCGGTGCCGTTGCCGACGATGTTGTTGGGCTCGAGGTCGGCGAAGCCGTCGCCGCCGTCCCAGCGGACCGCCATGTAGAAGATCATCCGGGCGACGTCGCCCTTGACCGCGTTGCGCGGCTCGAAGGAGTCGGCATCGCTGAGGCAGCCGGTGCACTGGGACACCGCCGACCCGCCGAGGTCGAAGTCGAGGTTGCCGCGGGTGGAGTTGACGGTGACGTCCTCGGGCCGCAGGTGGTGCACGTCGGTGCCCGGGCCGTTGACCGTGCCGAAGTCGCCGTGGCTCTTGGCCCAGACGTGCTCGCGGTTCCACTGGTCGACGCCGCCACCGTTGTCGGACTTGGCGATCGAGCGCCCCGAGTAGATCTCGACGACGTTGTTGGTGTTGCTCGGGTCCTGGTCGGTGTCCTTCAGGGCGGTCCAGACCTGGTCGTAGGTCAGGGTCGTGACGCTGCTGGAGATGATGCGGTGCAGCTCGGTGTGCAGCGCCGAGCCGGTCTTGCCGATGGCCGACGCGTAGTACGTCGAGTCGTAGGGGCCCGTCGTGCCGGTGGGGATCGGGCTCGTCGTCGTGCTCGTGGGGCTGGTCGTCGTGGTCGTCGTCGACGTGCCGCTGAACGCGAAGGCGCTCGTCGACGTCATGCCCGGGTGCGAGAAGTACGCCGCCAGCGCACCGGTCACGTCGAGCTGGCGCCCCATGAGGGAGAGGTTGCTCTGCAGACCCCACGAGGACCGGAACGCCGACGGGATCTGGACGTAGAGCATCCGGCTCGTCGACGTCTCCGACGCGGAGTCGGCGATGGCGAGCGCGTAGTCGTTGGGGAAGTTCGAGCGCACGACGGTGCTCGTCGCGGTCGGCTGTCCCACGACGTAGCCGCGGACGGTTGCGCTCTGACCGGCCTGCGACCCGATGGCTTGCGACACCGTGAGCGGGGCGGCCGCGGCCAGAGCGGGCGCTGCGGCCACGCGCGGGAGTGGCAGGGTATTCGCCGGGGAGCCCGCAGCGCTGGTGAGCGCGAGACTCGGCGGGACGAGGGCGATGGCGAGGCCGGTGACGACGGCAGCGATGCGACGCCGGGGGATGACGACGGGCACGGGTTCTCCTGTCGGGCGGGGGAGTCGGGTGGATGACGCAACCCACGGCCCGGGTCGGGCGGTGGCCCCACGAGCGTGTCGGAACGGCCGTGAACGCCGGGTCAGTCGTTGGTCTGACCTTCGTCAGGGCCGGTCCAAGATTCGGCAGGCGCGAGGACCGACGCCGCGCCCCTCGCTCCGCACGGTGAGACCGTGGTCCGGGCCCCCGGCCGCGCCTTCTAGACTGGTGACCCATGATGTCCTCCCTCGACCTGCGCGGGCGCACGCTCGACGTGCGCTTCCTGCGCAAGGCCCTGCCACGAGCCGAGTTCGACGTCACGGCAGCCCTCGAGCAGGTGCGGCCGATCTGCGAGGACGTCGAGCATCGCGGGGCCGTGGCACTGCGCGACCTCGGAGAGCGGTTCGATGGCGTGCGGCCGACCCACCTGCGGGTGCCGCGGGCCGTGCTGCGGTCCGCCCTCGATCGGCTCGACCCCGACCTGCGCGCCGCGCTCGAGGAGTCCATCCGTCGCGCCCGCATCGTCCACGCCGACCAGCGCCGCACCGACACGACGACCGAGGTCGTCCCCGGCGGCACCGTCACCGAGCGGTGGGTGCCCGTCGACCGCGTCGGTCTCTACGTGCCCGGTGGACTCGCGGTCTACCCGAGCAGCGTCATCATGAACGTCGTCCCGGCCCAGCTCGCCGAGGTTGGTTCGCTGGCCGTCGCGTCACCCCCGCAGCGCGAGAACGTCGGCGAGTTCGCCGGCTACCCGAACCCGACGATCCTCGCGGCGTGCGCGCTCCTCGGCGTCGACGAGGTGTATGCCGTCGGCGGCGCCCAGGCGGTCGCGATGTTCGCGCACGGCTTCGTCGACGACGACCCCCAGTGGGGCGAGGTCGACGGCGAGCCGGTCGTGTGCGACCCCGTCTCGCTCGTCACCGGCCCTGGCAACATCTGGGTCGTCGCCGCCAAGCGCCTGCTCAAGGGCCTCATCGGCATCGACGCGGAGGCCGGTCCCACCGAGATCGCGATCCTCGCCGACGACTCGGCCGACGCGGACCACGTGGCCGCCGACCTCGTGAGCCAGGCCGAGCACGACCCGCTCGCGGCCTCGGTGCTCGTCACCGACAGCGAGGAGCTCGCAGAGGAGACCCGGCGCGCCCTCGCCCGTCGGGTGCCGGCCACGAAGCACGCCGAGCGCGTCACCGAGGCGCTCGAGGGCACGCAGTCGCGGATCGTCCTCGTCGACGACGTCGACGCCGGTCTCGCCGTCGTCAACGCGTATGCCGCCGAGCACCTCGAGATCCAGACCCGCGACGCCGCGGGCGTCGCGGCCCGCGTGCGCAACGCCGGCGCCGTCTTCGTCGGTCCGCACAGCCCGGTGAGCCTCGGTGACTACGCCGCCGGCTCCAACCACGTCCTGCCCACCGCCGGCTGCGCGTGCCACTCGAGCGGCTTGTCGGTGCAGTCCTTCCTGCGCGGCATCCACGTCGTCGACTACGACGAGCCCGCCCTGCGTGATGTCGCCCGCCACGTCGTCACACTCGCCCAGGCCGAGGACCTCCCGGCACACGGCGAAGCCGTGACGGCGCGGTTCGGCGACGAGGTGCCCCGGTGACCGACCGGCCGAGCGCCGCCGACGAGGTCCAGCGTCTGCTCCGGCCCGACCTGCGCGGTCGCACGCCGTACGGCGCTCCGCAGCTCGACGTGCCGGTCCGGCTCAACACCAACGAGAACTCCTACCCGGTTCCCCAGGTCGTCGTCGACGCGGTCGTCGCGGCGCTCGCCGACGACGTCGCCTCGCTCAACCGCTACCCCGACCGCGAGTTCACCGACCTGCGCAAGGCGCTGACGGCATACCTCGAGAAGCAGTCGGGGGTGTCGGTGACGCCCGAGCAGGTGTGGGCCGGCAACGGCTCCAACGAGGTGCTGTCGCACATCGTGCAGGCCTTCGGCGGTCACGGCCGGGTCGCGCTCGGCTTCACGCCGAGCTACTCGATGCACCCGATCATCAGCGAGACGCACGGCACCACATGGGTCGACGGGCTCCGCTCTGCCGCAACCGATCCCGATGCCTTCGACCTGACCGCAGAGTCGGCTGCGCAGCAGGCCCGGGCGCACGACCCGTCGATCGTGTTCCTCTGCTCGCCCAACAACCCGACCGGCACGGCGCTGCCGTTCGAGGTCATCGGGGCCGTGCTCGAGGCGGCCCCGAACGCTGTCGTCGTCGTGGACGAGGCCTACGCCGAGTTCGCCCGGCCGGGCACGCGGTCAGCACTGACGCTGCTCGCCGAGCATCCCAGGCTCGTCGTGACGCGCACCATGAGCAAGGCGTTCGCCTTCGCCGGAGGTCGCCTCGGCTACCTCGTGGCGGCCCCCGAGCTCGTCGACGCGCTGCGCCTCGTCCGCCTGCCCTACCACCTGAGCAGCCCGACGCAGACGATCGCCCGGATCGCCCTCGAGCACGCCGACGTCATGCTCGGCACGGTCGAGGTCATCAAGCATCAGCGCGACCGGATCGTCGACCGTCTCGCCGCGCTCGGTGCGCGCCCCGTGGCCAGCGACAGCAACTTCGTCCTCTTCGGCGGCCTCCGAGACGAGAAGGCCACGTGGGAGGCCCTGCTCGACGAGGGCGTCCTCGTCCGCGACATGGGGATCGCCCACCACCTGCGCGTCACGGCGGGCGACCCCCACGAGACGACCGCGTTCCTCGAGGCCATGACGCGCCTCGCCCCCGCCCACGTCCTCCCCAGCAGCGCCGACCGGCAGGAGCCACCCGCATGAGCCCCACCAGCCGCACCGCGAAGATCAGCCGTGCGACGTCCGAGTCGTCCGTCGAGCTCTGGCTCGACCTCGACGGCACCGGCACGTCCGACATCTCGACCGGCGTCCCGTTCTACGACCACATGCTCCACTCGCTGAGCAAGCACTCGCTCATCGACCTCACGGTCAAGGCCACGGGAGACGTCGACGTCGACGTGCACCACACGGTCGAGGACACGGCGATCGTCCTCGGCCAGGCCCTGCGCGAGGCGCTCGGCGACAAGGCCGGCATCTCCCGCTTCGGTGACGCCACGGTCCCGCTCGACGAGGCCCTGTGCCACGCCGTCGTCGACGTCGCCGGTCGTCCGTACGTCGTGCACGAGGGCGAGCCGGAGGGCCAGCAGTACGCCCTCATCGGTGGCCACTTCACCGGCTCGATGACGCGGCACGTCCTCGAGTCCTTCGCCTACAACGCCGGCCTGTGCCTGCACGTGCGCGTCCTGGCGGGCCGCGACCCTCACCACATCGTCGAGGCGCAGTTCAAGGCCGTGGCGCGAGCGCTCCGGGCGGCCATCGCACCCGACCCGCGCGTCGTCGGGATCCCGAGCGCCAAGGGAGCGCTCTGACGATGGTGGCTCGTCGATGAGCGCCGGCGTCGTCGTCCTCGACTACGGCAGTGGCAACGTCCGGTCGGCCGTGCGTGCCCTGGAGCGCGTCGGTGCCACGGTCACCCTGACGTCCGACCCCGTCCGCGCCCTCGAGGCGGACGGACTCTTCGTGCCCGGTGTCGGCAACTTCCATGCCTGCATCGCGGGACTCGCGGCCGCGCACGGACCCCGCATCATCGGTCGACGGATCAGCGGGGGCCGGGCGGTCCTCGGCGTCTGCGTCGGCATGCAGGCGCTCTTCGACGGCTCGACCGAGCCCTCCGACCACCCCCTCGAGGGGCTCGCGGAGTGGCCCGGCACGGTCGAACGCCTTCCGGCCGACGTCGTGCCGCACATGGGCTGGTCCGAGGTCGAGGTCGCCGAGGGCTCTCGGCTCTTCGCCGGCGTCGAGCACGAGCGCTTCTACTTCGTCCACTCGTATGCCGTGCAGCAGTGGACGCTGGAGGCCACCGGCGCCTTCGCCCGCGTCGCGCCCGCGGTCACGTGGGCGCGCCACGGTGCGAAGTTCGTCGCCGCGGTCGAGAATGGGCCCCTGAGCGCGACCCAGTTCCACCCCGAGAAGTCCGGCGACGCCGGGCTGCACCTGCTCGAGAACTGGGTCCGCAACCTGTGACCGTGCCGACGTCCGCCGACTGACCGGTGGGCGGGGGCCTCGACGAGGAGTGGATCGTGGCGACGAGGAAGACGGCGAGCAGCTCCGGCGGTGCGAGCAGGAAGCGCACGACCAGGGCGACCAAGAGCGCGACGAGGAGCACGACCAGACGTACCGCGTCGTCGACGCGGCGGTCCTCGTCCGGTGCGCTCTACCCGCGGCGCCGGAGCAGCCGCCCCGGACTACCGACGACGCTGGGCACGGCACTCGGGACGCTCGTCGTGACGACCCTGCTCGACCTGTCCTGGCCGGTGCGCATCGTCCTCGTCGTCGTGGTCGTCGTCGCCGGGCTGGGATACGTCCTGTGGCGTCACCGCGCCGAGCTCGCCGCCGGGGGAGGTGTCGACGTCACGCCGGACGGCCCGTCCGCTCCGGAGGTGGCTCCGCCTCCGGGCGGGGGCGAGCCGCCGGCTGCGACCGCCCCGCCTGCCACGCCGGCGTCGTAGGCCCGTTCAGACCGGGACGTCGCCGCCGCGATGCTGGTCGACGCCCCAGAGCCGTGCGACGTGAGAGGCGTCGGTGCCACAGCACCCTCCGACGACCGTGACACCCGGGAGACGTCCGACCACCCGGTCGTGTCCCGCGGAAATCGTGTCGAGGTCGCCCGCGTCCAGGTCGTCGGCGTCGTCGAGCTCCGCATGGCTGCGCGTCGACGCGTTGTAGCGCAGCCCGAGCAGCCTGCTGCGCCAAGCGCTCCCGTCGTCAGCGTCCAGCCCCGCAAGCACGTGCTCGGGGTGGGCGCAGTTGACGAGGTAGTAGTCCGGGGCCTCCCGGTCGTCGACCTCGGAGATCGTCTCGGCCAGCGTCGTCCCGTCGGGGAGCCGCCCGTCGACCTCCACGGTGAACGAGATCGCCACGGGCAGCCCGTGCTCCCGGCACGTCTGCGCGATCCCGATCGCCTCACCGGCAGTGGTGAGGGTGTACGCCGTGACGACGTCCACGCCCGCCTCGGCGAAGGCCGCCACCTGGGCGTGGTGGTAGTCCGCGGCCTCGGCCGGGTTCGGCGCGCCGGCACTGCGGTAGCCGTCGCCCCGTGGGCCGACCACCCCCACGACGACGACGTCCTGCAACCCGAGCTCGACGGCATACCGGCGACGCAGCGACCGGAGCAGGTCGACGGCGTCCGCGTTGGCACGGTCCAGGTCGGCCCTCGTGTGGCCGAGCCGCGCGCCCCAGTCCGGGTTGGCACGCCACGTCGGTGACTCGAGGAGCAGCCCTGCGCCGGCCCGGGCAGCGATGGAGGCGTAGGCGTCGTAGTAGCCCGTGAGCAGCTCGAGGCCGGCCGTGTCGCCGAGCAACGGGTAGGCGGCGAACTCCTCGAGCTCGACCCCGTGGTTGAAGATGAGGTCGGTCTCGAGGCCACCGTCCGTGACCATCGGCCGACCGGCCAGCTGTGGCAGGTGATCCATGGCGGCTCCCGTGCGTCGCGAGGTTCGGGTCCCACCGGTCTACCAGACGCCACCAGCTGGCCGGCGAGGAACGTGGGGAGGCGACCGCACCGTGGTGGGCGCTCGATCCACGGACCGACACGTCGGGAGCGGCGCCACGGGCACACGGCATACTCGGTGGTCGCACGTCCGGCGTCCCGAGTTCCGGGCGCACCTGACACCGACCACGACACCGACCACGACCGCGACGGTCGTGACCGACCCGAGGAGCCGACCCGATGACCGGCCAGCACCACGCCGCCCAGCCACACCTCGAGCTGCTACCCGCCGTCGACATCGCCGGTGGCCGTGCCGTCCAGCTGGTCCAGGGCATCGCCGGCACCGGCGGCGAGTTCGGCGACCCGTGGGAGGCCGCGCTGCGCTGGCAGGAGCAGGGGGCGGAGTGGATCCACCTCGTCGACCTCGACGCGGCCTTCGGTCGTGGCAGCAACCGTGACCTCATCGCCTCGATCGTCGGTCGGCTCGACCTGCAGGTCGAGCTCTCTGGCGGCATCCGCGACACGGAGTCGCTCGACGCGGCGCTCGCCACGGGTTGCCGCCGCGTCAACATCGGCACCGCCGCGCTCGAGGACCCCGAGTGGACGGCGTCGATCATCGCCGCGCACGGCGACCGCGTGGCCATCGGCCTCGACGTCCGGGGCACGACGCTCGCGGCCCGGGGATGGACCCGCGAGGGCGGTGACCTCTGGGAGACGCTCTCGCGCCTCGACGCCGAGGGTTGTGCGCGCTACGTCGTCACCGACGTCAACAAGGACGGCATGCTCCAGGGCCCCAACGTCGAGCTGCTCCGCGACGTGTGCGCCCGCACCGACCGTCCGGTCGTCGCCAGCGGCGGCGTCTCGACCCTCGAGGACATCGAGGCGATCCGCGAGCTCGTCGGCGACGGGGTCGAGGGGGCCATCGTCGGCTCGGCCCTCTACCGCGGCGCCTTCACGCTGCCCGAGGCGCTCGACGTCGCCGGCCGCCCGGGCGCATGAGCTCACCGACACCGGCCTCGGGCCACCACGACGAGCACCGCCGTCCCGCCGACTCCGCCGGCCAGGCGTGGGAGGGCAAGTCGATCCCCTCCCACGGCTTCGGCGGCGACACGGGAGCGGCCGACGCGGCCCTCGTCGCGGCGTTGGCCGCGGCGCACGGCACGCCGGGTGACGACGTGGAGACGGCCCTGATGGAACACGTCGCGCAGGCCCGCTGGCTCGTCCCCGTGGTCGCCGTGGCGGCAGAGGTCGACGAGTCCGGCCCCCACGCCGTCGACACCCGCAGCGACATGGCCGCGGTCACCCTGACGTCCCCCGACGGGTCGCGGGCGCTGCCGATGTTCACCTCCCTCGAGAGCCTCGCCGCGTGGGACCCCGGCGCCCGGCCGGTGCCGGTCCGCGCCGCCGCCGCGGCGCAGGCCGCGATCAGTGAGGAGTGCCAGGTGCTCCTCGTCGACGTCGCCTCGCCCCACGCGACGGTGCTGCGTCCGAGCATGCTGTGGGCGCTCGCCCAGGAGCGCGCGTGGCAGCCCAGCCACCGCGACGCCCACGTCGCGGCGGCCGTGCGAGCGGCGGTCGAGACCGAGCCGCAGGTCGTGGCCCACCGCCTCGAGGCGGGAGAGCCCGCCGGCGCCGGCGTGCTGCGGGTCGTGCTCTCCCTGGAGCCCGGCCTCGACGCCGAGCTCGTCGGGGCCGTCGCGACACGGATCGGGGAGCGGATCGCGACCGACGGCGAGACCCGTGCGAGGATCGATGCTCTGACCTTCGCGCTCGAACCGGCGCGCTGAGCACATCACCCGTGGAGGTGCGGGACGTGGACACCACACCCCAGACGACTCGGGAGCGTGACCCCGAGGTGCCTCCGGCGACGACCGGCGCCGGGACGACCGCCGACGTCCCGACCGGACCCGCGCGCTCCGGGGGACGGTCGGGCGCAGACGCCGGCCGAGGGGCGGGCCCCTCGAGCGGTCCTCTCGGCTTCATCGTCGACCCGGCCCTCGACGCGCAGCGCCGCCGTGACCTCCGGAGGATGCGGCTCGTCGCCACCGGGCTCCTCGTGTTCGCCGCGGTCGTCTACGTCCTCACGCGGGGGCACGACGACGGCCTGCTCGGCTTCGTCAACGCCGGCGCCGAGGCCTCGATGGTCGGTGCGTGCGCCGACTGGTTCGCCGTCACGGCCATCTTCCGGCACCCGCTCGGGCTCCCGATCCCGCACACCGCCCTCATCCCGCGCAAGAAGGAGATGATCGGTCGCAGCCTCGAGGAGTTCGTCAGCGAGAACTTCATGCGCGAGGACATCATCCGCGAGCGGGTGCTCGACGCCGAGCCCACCCGCCGCGCGGCCGAGTGGGCCCTGGCGCCGGGTCACGCGAAGCGCCTCGTCGACGAGGTCGCCACGGTCACGGTCCACGCGCTGCACCGGATCCCCGACGAGGACGTCCGCGCCGTCATCGAGCAGGCCCTGCTCCCGCGCCTCGCGCAGGAGCCGATCAGCTCGCTGGCCGGGGGACTGCTCGACCAGGTGGTGCGCGACGAGGCGCACGTCGGCCTCGTCGACCTCGCCCTCGACGAGGTGCGCGTCTGGCTCGTCGACAACGAGGACGTCTTCGAGTCGCTCATCACGCAGCGCGCCCCGGCGTGGGTGCCCGACGCGATCAACGACATCGTGGCCCGAAAGGTCCACGTCGAGGCGCTCAAGTGGCTGGCCGACATCCGCAACGACCAGCGGCACGACGTGCGTCTCGCGCTCGACAAGCTGCTCATCGACCTCGCCGACGACCTCCAGCACGACCCCGTGACGCAGGCCAAGGCGGAGCGCCTCAAGGAGCGCGTGCTGTCACACCCGCAGGTGGCGGACACGGCGATGTCGCTGTGGGCCTCGTTCCGTGCCGTCGTCGTCGCCGCCCTCGAGGACGAGGGCGGGCCGGTGCGGGCCCGCGCCGTCACGGAGGTTTCGGCTCTCGCCGAGCGGCTCCTCGCCGACGCCGCGCTGCGCGACCGGATCGACACGCGCATCTGCGACGCGACGATCTACGCGATCGACCGCTACGGCACCGAGCTGACGAGGATCATCAGCGACACCGTCGACCGGTGGGACGGCAAGGAGACGGCCGAGCGGGTCGAGCTCCAGGTGGGCCGTGACCTGCAGTTCATCCGGATCAACGGCACCCTCGTCGGTGGGCTCATCGGCATGCTCATCCATGCCGTCTCGATCGTGCTGCCCTCGTGACACGCACGCGGCGCCTCGACCCGGACGCCCTCAGACCCCGGTGTCGAGCCGTTCGGTCACCTGGCGCAGCGTGCGGTGCAGGTCGACCAGCTCCTGTCGCGAGAGACCGCTGCGGAGCGCGATCTGGTGCGGCAGGTCTCCGAGCGCCGCGAGGCGGTCGTGCCCTCCGTCCGTCGCCGACACGAGGACCCGGCGCTCGTCCTCGGGGTCGCGGACCCGCTCCACGAGGCCGGCCGACTCCATCCGCTTGAGGAGCGGGGAGAGCGTGCCCGAGTCGAGTCGCAGGTGCTCGCCCAGCCGGCTCACCGTGAGCGGCCCGTGCTCGGCGACGGCCATGAGGGCGATGTACTGCGGGTAGGAGAGTCCGTGCTCCGACAGCAGCTCGCGGTAGACGGCGTCGAACGCCCGCACGGTCGTGTGCATGGCGTAGCAGATCTGCTGCTCGAGGCTCAGCGTGCTCGCGGCGGCGGAGGTCGGATTGGACGGGCTCATGACCCAAGCGTACTATCAAATTGCGCACAATCTAATTGTTGGCAACACAAGGAGCCCCGATGAGCACCGCCACCCAGACCGCCCAGTACGTCGCCTCGGCCACCGCCTCCGGGCGTGAGGGTCGCGCCGTCACGTCCGACGGTCGCCTCGACGTCACGCTGGCCGCACCCCGCGAGCTCGGCGGAAGTGGGGAGGGCACGAACCCCGAGCAGCTCTTCGCCGCCGGGTATGCCGCATGCTTCGCGAGCGCTCTCGGCCTCGTCGCGCGCAAGCGCCGCGTCGAGGACTTCGACGTCGCCGTCACGGCCGACGTCAGCCTCGCGGGGTCGTCGGGCACCGGCTTCGGCCTCGGGGTCGTGCTCCACGTCGAGCTGCCCGAGGGCCTCGACCCCCAGCTGGGCCGTGAGCTCGTCGACACGGCGCACCAGGTGTGCCCCTATTCCAACGCGACGCGCGGCAACATCCCCGTCGAGATCGTCGTCGACTGACGTCATCCGGCCACGGCCGCTTCGCACCCGCACGTCCAGAACAGCTGTCCCAGAAGGAGACCCGATGACCAACCCCCGTGAGGTCCAGCTCGTCAGCCGCCCCGTCGGCTGGCCCACCCCTGACGACTTCGCCCTCGTCGAGAGCGCGCCCGTCGACCTCGCCGACGGCCAGGTCCGCGTCCGCAACGAGGTCATGTCGGTCGACCCGTACATGCGCGGTCGCATGAGCGACGCCAAGTCCTACGCCGAGCCGTATGCGCTGGGCGAGGCCATGCACGGCGGCGCGGTCGGTGTCGTCACCGAGTCGCGCGCCGACGGCGTCACCGTCGGCGACCACGTGCTCCACGGCCTCGGCTGGCGCGAGGAGGCCGTCGTCGACGGCTCCGCCGTCCGTGTCGTCGACACGTCCGTGGCCCCGGCGTCCGCCTACCTCGGCGTGCTCGGCATGACCGGCCTCACGGCATACGCCGGCCTGACCCGTGTCGCGCAGATCAAGGAGGGGGACGTCGTCTTCGTGTCCGGCGCCGCCGGGGCCGTCGGCAGCGTCGTCGGACAGGTCGCCAAGGCGCTGGGCGCCAGCCGCGTCATCGGCAGCGCCGGATCGCAGGAGAAGGTCGACCACCTGCTGGGCGACCTCGGCTTCGACGCCGCGTTCAACTACAAGGACGGACGGGTCTCCGACCTGCTCCGCGAGGCCGCGCCCGACGGCATCGACGTCTACTTCGACAACGTCGGCGGCGACCACCTCGAGGCCGCCGTCGGTTCGCTGCGGCTCGGCGGCCGCATCGCGATCTGCGGCGCGATCTCGGTCTACAACAACACCGAGGCGGCCCCGGGCCCGCGCAACCTCGCGCGCCTCATCCAGACCCGCGGCACCATCACGGGCTTCCTCGTCGGCGACCACTGGGACCTCGCGGGCGAGTACGCCCAGCGCGCGGCCGGCTGGATCGCGGACGGCACGCTGACCTCGCGCGAGACGTTCGGCGACGGGATCGACCACGCGGTCGACGCCTTCCTCGGCGTCCTGCGCGGGGAGAACGTCGGCAAGATGGTCGTCCGCCTCTGACGGCGGCCGCGCGACGGACGCGAGAAGGCGGGTGCTTCGGCACCCGCCCTTCGCCGTCCCGGCGCTCCTGCGCGACCTCAGCCCCCGAGCAGGTCCTTGGCCTTGTCGGCCGGCAGCAGGTCGTGGCGCAGCGGCTCGCGGACGAACGACCCGGTGCCGTGCGACACCGACCGGAGGTCGATGGGGTAGCGCGACAGCTCTGCCGACGGCACCTCGGCGTGCACGACGGTCCAGCCGCCCTCGGGGCCCATCCCGTCGGCCGGCTCGGTGCCGAGCACCTGGCCGCGGCGTCCGCGCAGGTCCGACATGACGGCCCCGAGGTACTCGTCGGCGATGGTGATGTCGACGCGGTCGATCGGCTCGAGCAGTGCCATCGTCGAGGCGTTCGCCGCCTCCTTGAGAGCGAGCGCCGCGGCGGTCTGGAAGGCGACGTCGGACGAGTCGACGGAGTGCGACTTGCCGTCGGTGAGCGTGACCCGGACGTCGACGACCGGGTGGCCGGTGAGCAGGCCCTTCTCGAGCTGGAGGCGGGCCCCCTTCTCGACCGACGGGATGAACTGGCGCGGCACGGACCCGCCGACGACCTTGTCGACGAACTCGAAACCCGATCCGCGTGGCAGCGGCTCGATGACGATCGAGCACACGGCGTACTGCCCGTGACCGCCCGACTGCTTGACGTGGCGACCCTGCACCGAGCACGTGCGCACGAAGGTCTCGCGCAGCGCGGTCCGGTAGGGCTCGGCCGTCACCGTCACCCCGTAGCGCTCGGAGAGCTGGTCGATGAGGTCGTCGACGTGGGCCTGGCCCATCGTCCAGAGCACGACCTGGTCCGTCTCGTGCGAGTGCTCCATGCGCATCGTGACGTCCTCGGCCACGAGGCGTTGCAGCGCCCCGCCGAGCTTGTCGTCGTCGGACTTCGTCGCCGCGCGGATCGCGACGGGCAGCTGCGGCTCGGGCAGCAGCCACGGCTCGACGACCGCGGGCCGGTCGACGGAGGACAGGGTGTCGGAGGTCTCGGCGTGGGTCAGCTTCGTCACGAGTGCGAGGTCGCCGGCGATGGCGGTGCCGCGGGGGCGGTGCGACTCGACGAAGGGCGACGCGAGCGGGCCGACGCGCTCGTCGTCGTCGTGGGCCGGGTGGCCGGCGACCTCGTGCCCGACGAAGTCACCGAGGTGGCCCGACACGTGGACCGTCTCGTCGACGCGGAGCGTGCCGGAGAAGACGCGCACGAGCGAGAGGCGCCCGACGTACGGGTCGGTCGTCGTGCGCACGACCTCGGCCACGAGCGGCTGGGACGGGTCGCACGTCACGCCCTTGACGGGGCCACCGACCGGTGACGTGACGGCCGGCAGCGGGTGCGCGGTCGGGTCGGGGAAGGCCCGCTCGATCATGCCGAGCAGCTCCTCGGTGCCCGCACCGGTCAGGGGCGAGACCGGGACGATCGGGAAGAAGGTGCCCTGGGCGATGGCCGTACGCAGGTCGCCGAGCAGCGACTCGGTGTCGATGGTCTCGCCCTCGAGGTAGCGGTCGAGCAACGTCGCGTCCTCGGACTCCTCGATGACGGACTCGATGAGGGCCGACCGTGCGTCCCCGTGCTCGGCGGACGTCTCGCCGGTCAGCAGACCCACGACCCCGGTGACCGAGCCGTCCTCGACGACGGGCCAGTGGGTGGCCCGGGCGTCGCCGAAGGTGCGACGACACATCTCGACCGTCGTCGCGAAGTCGGCGCGCGGCTGGTCGAGGTGGGTCACGACGACGGCTCGCGGCATCCCGACGGCCGCGCACTCGCGCCACAGCAGCGACACGGGCCGGTCGATGTCGTCGGCGCCGGAGACGACGAAGACGGCGGCGTCCGCGGCCCGGAGGCCCGCTCGGAGGTCGCCGACGAAGTCGGGGTAACCGGGGGTGTCGAGGAGGTTGAGGGTGACGGGGCCGGACTCGAACGAGGCGGCGACGAGGGTCGTGGTGCGGACGTGGTCGCCCAGGGAGGTCCGCTGACCGGGCACACGTGCCGAGACGAGCGCCTCGAAGAGTGCGGTCTTGCCGGCCCCGCCGGGTCCGACCAGCACGACGTTGCGGATGTCCTGCGGCGAGGCGGGGTTGGGGGCCGCAGGAAGATCTGATCTGCCGGGCGTCTTTGCCATGCCCCCACCCAACTCCTGTCGCCCAGCCGTCACAAGACCCATCGCGTATGCCGCCCGCCACCTCGGTGGGTCGACCCCGGGTCGCCCCCGGGCCGCGCTCGCGCGCTCTGCCGCCTCGGCGGAACCCGGGTGCGCACCGTCGGTGCGAGGTGACAGGCTGACGCCATGGATCTGGGGGCCTACCGGCCGGTGCTGGCCAACCGCGACACCCGCAACGCGCTGCTGCTCGGCTTCCTCATCCGCGTCCCCATGTGGGCGGGAGGGGTGATCCTCACCCTCCACGTCGTGACGTCGCTCGGCCGCAGCTACGGCGCTGCCGGCCTGGTCACGGCCGCCTCGACCGTCGCGGTCGCCGTCTCCGGGCCCTGGCGCGGCCGGCTGCTCGACCGCATCGGCCTGCGGCGCACCGTCGGCCCCTCGCTCGTCGTGCAGGTCGTGTGCTGGTCGATCGCGCCGTGGGTGAGCTACGCCCCGCTCATCGCCTTCGCGGCGCTCGCCGGGCTCTTCGTCGTGCCCACCTTCTCGATCCTGCGCCAGGTCATCATCCGTTCGGTGCCGAGCGAGCAGCGTCGCACCGCCCTGTCGCTCGACTCGTCGGCGACCGAGCTGTCGTTCATGGCGGGCCCTGCCATCGGGGTGTGGCTCGCGACCTCGTGGGACACGTCGTGGGCCCTGCTTGTCTGCGAGCTCGCATCCGTCGCAGCGGGATTCGTGCTCTGGGTGGTCAACCCCCGCCTCACCTCCGACTCCGGCGATGGTCACCCGGACGGCGGCGCGGCGGGGGAGGCGGCGCACGACGAGCAGGGCGAGGCCGCCCGGGCCGACGCCATCGCAGCCCCGTCCGTGCCCGACGACACCGCCCCGGGCCGTGCCGTCCGCGGCTTCATCACCGTGCCGGTCGCCGCGGTCTACCTCGCCGCCGCCTGCTCGACGCTCGTCCTCAGCGGCACCGACGTGGGCATCGTCGCGGCGCTGCGGTCCTTCGGGGCCACCGGCTCGATCGGCTGGGTCCTCGCGCTCTGGGGTGCCGGGTCCCTCGTCGGCGGCATCCTCTACGGCGCCTGGCACCGCTCCTTCTCCGTCTTCTGGCTGCTCGGCGGCCTCGCGGCCACGACCGCCCCCGTCGCCCTCGCCGCGGGCGTGCCGAGCTTCGCCGTCCTCATCACGGTCTCCGGCTTCCTGTGCGCCCCCACCATCACCGCCACCGTCGAGCAGCTGAGCCGTCAGGTCCCGGAGCGGTTCCGCGGCGAGATGATGGGGTGGCACGGCTCGGCCATGACCGCGGGCTCGGCCTTCGGAGCACCGCTCGCAGGCTTCGCCATCGACCGAGGCGGCTGGCAGTGGGGGTTCGTCGTCGTCTCCGCCGTGGGCGTCCTCATCGCACTCGTCGGCCTCCTCGGGTCCCGGGCCAGCCGGAGGGCGCAGGGCCGGCCCGCTGCCGGGGGCCCTGTCGTCGATTCGGAGCACGGCGTCTCGGCTGCTAGCATTGACCACTGACCAGCCGTCACCCATGCTCCCGCTCCGGCGGAGGCGGGTGACGACGTGCAAGAGAAGCTCGCTTCCACCCGCGCCGACCTGACAGTCGCCGGGTCAAGGTCTGCTCGACCAGGTGTCCTCCGTGGCATCGGTGTCGAGCCGTGTGACGCGACGGCGACCGTCCGGCATACGCGACCCTTGGGCTCCTCGTGCACACACGGGGAGCCCTTTTCTCGTTGTGGTCGCAGCAGGACTGGCACCACCCCCGTCTGGTCACACCATTCATCGAACTTAGGAGCACCACATCAGCGAGCCTCGCATCAACGAGCGCATCCGGGTCCCGGAAGTGCGCTTGGTTGGCCCCAACGGCGAGCAGGTCGGCATCGTCCGCGTCGAGGACGCGCTGCGTCTGGCCGAGGAGGCGAACCTCGACCTCGTCGAGGTGGCCCCCATGGCCAAGCCGCCGGTCGCCAAGCTCATGGACTTCGGCAAGTTCAAGTACGAAGCCGCCATGAAGGCACGGGAAGCGCGCAAGAACCAGGTCAACACGGTCATCAAGGAGATCAAGCTCCGTCCGAAGATCGACCCGCACGACTACGGCACGAAGAAGGGCCACGTCGAGCGGTTCCTCAAGGCCGGCGACAAGGTCAAGGTGACGATCATGTTCCGCGGTCGCGAGCAGTCGCGGCCCGAGCTCGGTCGCCGTCTGCTCGAGCGCCTCGCCGAGGACATCGCCGAGCTCGGCTTCGTCGAGTCGGCCCCGAAGCAGGACGGCCGAAACATGATCATGGTGATCGGCCCGACCAAGAAGAAGGCGGAGGCCAAGGCCGAGCAGCGTCGCTCCCGCGAGCAGCACGACCAGCGCTCCACCGGCGAGCCGGCAGCGTCCGGTGAGCAGCCGGAGGCCCAGGCCCCGCAGACCGACGAGGCCACCGCCGCCGCCGAGTGATCGGCGGGCGGTGACCCGCCGGAGGCGAGAGCCCCCGGCACGACACACCACGTGCGCCCACTGGCGCACGCAACACGAAGGAGATCGGCCCCCATGCCGAAGATGAAGACGCACAGCGGTGCGAAGAAGCGTTTCCGCCTCACCGGCACCGGCAAGGTCATGCGCGAGCAGGCCGGCGGTCGCCACCTGCTCGAGCACAAGTCGAGCAAGAAGATGCGTTCCATCGCGAACGACGTCGAGCTCGCCAAGCCGGACGCCAAGAAGGCCAAGAAGCTTCTCGGCAAGTGAGCCGGGACCCCCACCCATCAGCGATTCGCTGAGCAGCCGGGTCTCCGGTAAGCCAGCAGCAGCAGCAAGCACTGCGTCAAGCAGAGAAGGAGTATTCACGTGGCACGCGTGAAGCGGGCGGTCAACGCCCAGAAGAAGCGTCGAGTCGTTCTCGAGCGCGCCAGCGGCTACCGCGGTCAGCGGTCGCGCCTCTACCGCAAGGCCAAGGAGCAGGTCACCCACTCGCTGGGTTACGCCTACCGTGACCGTCGCGCGAAGAAGGGTGACTTCCGTCGCCTCTGGATCCAGCGCATCAACGCTGCGGCCCGCGCCAACGGCATGACGTACAACCGGTTCATGCAGGGCCTCAAGGCCGCCGGTGTCGAGGTCGACCGCAAGATCCTCGCGGACCTCGCCGTCAACGACGCCCCGGCCTTCGCCGCGCTCGTGGAGCTCTCCCGCGCCAACGTCCCGGCCGCTGTCAACGCAGCCGAGGCGAAGGTCGCCGGCGACGCCGCCTGAGCGACGTCGTCCGACGTCACACCAGCATCTCGAGCGCCGGGACACCCCCGTGCTGACCAACCCCCGATCCGATCGGGTCAAGGCGGTACGGGCGCTGTCCCGGCGTTCGGTGCGTTCCCGCACGGGTGAGTTCCTCGCCGAGGGACCGCAGGCGGTCCGCGAGGCGGTCGCCTTCCGTCCCGACCTCGTCCGGGACGTCTACGTGACGCCCGAGGCGGCCGACCGGCATCCCGCCATCGTCGAGGCCGCGCGCTCCGCCGAGCTCTGGGTGCACGAGGTGAGTCCCGAGGTGCTCTCCGCGATGTGCGACACGGAGTCCCCGCAGGGGATCGCCGCGGTGTGCCGCGTCCTCGACGTGCCGCTGGACGCCCTCCTCGCGGACCTGCCGGCCCACGCGCTCGTGTGCGTCCTGACGAACGTCCGCGACCCCGGCAACGCCGGCACCGTCATCCGGGGCGCCGACGCGGCCGGCGCCGACGCCGTCATCGTCAGCGACGCGAGCGTCGACGTCTACAACAGCAAGGTCGTCCGCTCGACCGTCGGGTCCCTGTGGCACCTGCCGCTCAGCCTCGGCGTGTCCGTCCCCGACATCCTCGCGGCCCTGCGCGAGCGCGGGGTCAGGCTGCTCGCCGCGGACGGCGCGGGGACGACCCTCCTCCATGACGCCGACCTCTCCGGTGCCCACGCCTGGGTCATGGGCAACGAGGCCTGGGGCCTGCCGCAGGACGTGCGCGACGCCTGCGACGACGTCGTCCGCGTCCCCATCCACGGCCACGCGGAGTCGCTCAACCTCGCGATGGCCGCGACGATCTGCCTCTACGCCTCGGCCGAGGCACGCCGCACGAGCCGCTGACCGGGCCCTCCGGGCGTGCCCGTGACTATCCTCGGGCCATGACCTCAGTCGACGGCACCGCGGCTCGGCTGCCCGGGTCGGCGGGCGAGATGGCTCCGGTCGCGATGATGGGCGAGCTGCTCCCCGACGGGCTCGTCGTCGTCGGGGCCGACCAGCGCATCCGGTTCGCCAACGCCGAGGCGCTGCGCATCCTCGACTGCGACCATGCCGACCTCGTCGGCCGCACGCTCGACGAGGGGCTGCCCTTCACGGACAAGTACGGCCGGAACTGGTGGGCCCACACCGACCCGTGGAACGGCCTCGCCAGCCGCGCCGGCCACCGCGAGAAGCTGCTCGTCGCGCCCCGGGGCCAGGACGTCCTCGTCACCGCTCGCTACGTGCGGTCCCGACCGGGCGGCACGGTCGAGCGGGTCATGCTCGGTCTGCGTGACGCCGAGGCCCGCCAGCGGGCGGAGCGCGACCAGGCGACCGTCCTGTCGACCGTGGCGCACGAGCTGCGGGCGCCGCTGACGTCGGTGACCGGCTTCACGAGCAGCCTGCTGCGACGGTGGGACCGGTTCACCGATGAGCAGAAGCGCCTCATGATCGAGACGATCGAGGCCGACGCCACCCGCCTGACCCGCCTCATCACCGAGCTGCTCGACATCTCGCGGCTCGACTCCGACAGCCTCAACCTGCGTCGGGGGCCCGTCGACCTCCACGCGCTGCTCACGACCCACGTCGTGCGCTACGAGCTCGGTCGGTCGTCCGGAGTCGTCCAGCTCGGGCTGGGGGAGTCCGCCATCGCAGACGGGCTGCCGGAGATGTGGGCCGACACCGACCGTCTCGAGCAGATCTTCTTCAACCTCATCGAGAACGGCCTGCTGCACGGCGCCGGCAAGGTCACGGTGACCCTGGACCGCGGCGGGGCCCTCGGTGACGCGCCGGAGTCGGTGGTCGTCGAGGTCGACGACGAGGGGGACGGCATACCCCCGTCCGACCGCGAGAAGATCTTCGGTCGCTTCTGGCACGGTCCCTCCAACGCGAGCACGGGCCTCGGGCTCTACGTCGTCCGGGGTCTCGTCGAGGCCCATGGCGGCTCGGTGCTCGTCAGTGACAACGACGCCGGCGGCGCGCGCTTCGTCGTGACGCTGCCGGCCGGCCTGCCCGAGGTCGTCGGCAGCTGACCCTCCGCTGAGCGGATGGCCCGGTGAACCGGTTCGACGCCGCCCCTAGACTGGGCACCCGCACGACAGCCCCCCGTGAACCCGAGCGAGAGCAGCGAACGCACGCCGATGTCCGGACCCAACACGAACTACGACCCGGTCGAGGTCTCCGCGCTCGACCCGGCGAACGTCGACGCAGCGGTACAGGATGCCATCGCCGCGATCACCGCGGCGTCGTCCCTCGACGACCTCAAGGCCGCGCGCATCGCGCACCAGGGGGAGAAGAGCCCGCTGGCCCTCGCGAACCGCGAGATCGGGGCCCTGCCGCCGAGCGCCAAGGCCGAGGCCGGCAAGCGCGTCGGCCAGGCCCGGGGCCGCGTCGGCCAGGCCCTGACCGCCCGGCAGGCCGAGCTCGAGGCCGAGCGCGACGAGCGCATCCTCGTCGACGAGCGCATCGACGTCACCGTGCCGGCCCTGCGTCGCGAGCCCGGCTCGCGGCACCCGATCGAGCTCGTCGCCCAGCGCCTCGTCGACGCCTTCGTCGGCATGGGCTGGGAGGTCGCCGAGGGGCCGGAGCTCGAGAGCGAGTGGCTCAACTTCGACGCCCTCAACCTCGGGCCCGACCACCCTGCCCGTCAGATGCAGGACACCTTCTTCCTCGATCCCGTCGACTCGGGCCTCGTGCTGCGCACGCAGACGTCACCGGTCCAGATCCGCACCATGCTCGAGCAGGAGCCGCCGATCTACGTCGTGGCTCCCGGCAAGGTCTTCCGCACCGACGACCTCGACGCCACGCACACGCCGGTCTTCCACCAGATCGAGTGCCTCGCGATCGACAAGGGCCTGACGATGGCCCACCTGCGCGGCGCCCTCGACGCGTTCGTGCGCATCATGTTCGGCGAGGAGACGCGCACCCGCGTCCGCGCCAACTACTTCCCGTTCACCGAGCCGAGCATGGAGACCGACTTCCTCTGCTTCGCCTGCCACGGCGAGGAGACGTGGGGCAGTGCCGAGCCGTGCCGCACCTGCGGCGGCTCCGGCTGGATCGAGCTGGGCGGCTCCGGCATGGTCAACCGCAAGGTGCTGCGCACCTGCGGCATCGACCCGGACGTCTACTCCGGCTTCGCCTTCGGGCTCGGCATCGAGCGGGCGCTCCAGCTGCGCCACGGGGTCCAGGGGATGCACGAGATCGTCGAGGGCGACGTCCGCTTCTCGCAGCAGTTCGGGATGGGGGTCTGACATGCGTATGCCACTGAGCTGGCTCGCGGAGTACACCGACCTCGCGCCCGGGGCCCGGGGTGCCGACGTGGCCGCCAGCCTCGTCCGCGTGGGTCTCGAGGAGGAGGACCTCCACGGTGGCGACATCACCGGTCCGCTCGTCGTCGGCCGGGTCCTGTCGTTCGAGCTCGAGCCGCAGAAGAACGGCAAGACGATCCGCTGGTGCACCGTCGACGTCGGCCAGAACGGCCAGATGCTGACCGAGGGCAAGCACCAGGAGATCGTCTGCGGTGCCCACAACTTCGAGGTCGGCGACCTCGTGGTGTGCGTGCTGCCCGGTGCCGTGCTGCCCGGCGGCTTCGCGATCTCCGCGCGCAAGACGTACGGCCACGTCTCCAACGGGATGATCTGCGCCGAGGACGAGATCGGTCTGGGGCACGACCACGACGGCATCATCGTGCTCAGCCGGTTGCTGGGCGAGGAGCGCGCGGCGACCCTGAGCCCCGGCGACGACGCGATCGCCCTCCTCGGGCTCGCCGACGAGACCGTCGAGACGAACGTGACGCCAGACCGTGGCTACTGCTTCTCGGTGCGTGGCCTCGCCCGTGAGTACTGGCACGCGCAGGGCAGCCCCGAGGGCGGCTACCGCGACCCGGCCGAGGTCGCGACGCCGGCCGCCACCTCAGGTGGCTACCCGGTGGAGCTCAAGGACGACTCACCCATCGACGGCAACGACGGGTGCGACCGCTACGTCGCGCGGATCGTGCGCGGCATCGACCCGACCCGGCCGTCGCCGTCGTGGATGAGCAAGCGCCTGACGCAGATGGGCATGCGTCCCATCTCGCTCGCCGTCGACGTCACCAACTACGTCATGCTCGCCGTCGGCCAGCCGCTCCACGCCTTCGACGTCGACCGGCTCTCCGGGTCGGTCGTCGTGCGCCGGGCCCGTTCGGGTGAGGTGCTGACGACCCTCGACGACGTCGAGCGCACCCTGCACACCGACGACCTGCTCATCACCGACGGTGGCGAGCAGCCGCTCGCCATCGCCGGCGTCATGGGTGGGGCCTCCTCCGAGGTCTCCGACACGACGACCGACGTGCTCATCGAAGCGGCGCACTTCGACCCGACGACCGTCGCGCGCTCGTCGCGCCGGCACCGCCTCATCACCGAGGCGTCCAAGCGCTTCGAGCGCGGCGTCGATCCGAAGGTGACCGCGGCGGCCGCCCAGCTCGCCGTCGACCTGCTCGTCGAGCACGGTGGCGGCACCGTCGACGACGCCGTCACCGACGTCGACCGCACGAGCGAGCGGACGGCATACCTCCTCGACGTCACGGAGCCGGCGCGCATCGTGGGCGTCGACTACCCGCGCGAGCGGGTCGTCGGCATCCTGCGCGACCTCGGTTGCGTCGTCGACGAGTCCGGCGAGGGCACCGACGACACGCACGTCCTCGTGACCCCGCCGTCGTGGCGCCCCGACCTCGTCGACGCGCCCGACTACGCGGAGGAGGTCGCGCGGATCGACGGCTACAACAACATCCCGTCGATCACGCCGACGCCGAGCGACGGCCGCGGCCTGACCCACGCGCAGAAGGCGCGCCGGGTCGTCGCCGACGCGCTCGCGGGTGCAGGGCTCACCGAGGTCCTCAGCTATCCCTTCGTCGCCGAGGAGCTCGCCGACCAGCTGATGCTGCCGGCCGACGACGACCGTCGTCACGCCGTCCGGCTGGCCAACCCGCTGTCGGAGGAGCGGCCGCTGCTGCGCACCTCGGTCCTCGCGAGCCTCGTCGACACGCTGCGACGCAACGTCGCTCGCGGGCGCAAGGACGTCGCGATCTACGAGCTCGGCCTCGTGTTCCGCCCGGGCGGCGCCATCGGCACCGCACCGATCCCGGGAGTCGCCGCGCGCCCCGACGCCGAGACGCTCGAGCAGCTGTATGCCGCCGTCCCCGCCCAGCCACGTCGCGCGGGCATCCTCGCGACCGGACAGGCGGAGCAGGCCGGCTGGTGGGGTCCCGGCCGCGCCGCCGACTGGAGCGACATGGTCGCCGCCGTGCAGACGGTCGCCGCCGCGCTCGCCGTGCCGGTGGTCGTCGCCAACGACCCCGGTCACGCCCCGTGGCACCCCGGCCGATGCGCCCGGATCACGCTCGTGGACGGCACGCTCGTGGGCCATGCAGGGGAGCTGCACCCCAAGGTGGTCGCGGCCCTCGACCTGCCGGAGCGCACGGTGGCCGCCGAGTTCGACGTCGACGTGCTCGTCGCCGCCAGCGCCGAGCCCGTCCAGGCCAGGCCCTTCTCGACGTTCCCGCCGGCGATGACCGACATCGCCCTGCTCGTGGCCGCTGATGTGGCCGCCGCCGACGTCGAGACGGCGCTGCGCTCCGGCGCGGGCGAGTCGCTCGAGTCGGTCGTGCTCTTCGACGTCTACGAGGGGGAGCGCATCGAGGCCGGACACCGGTCGCTGGCCTACCGCCTCACGTTCCGGGCGCCCGACCGCACGCTGACGACCGACGAGGTCAACGACTTCCGCGACGCGGCGGTCGCGGCGGCCGCGTCTGCGACGGGGGCCGTCCAGCGCTGACACCCCCGAATGCACGAATATGCATGATCGTGTATAGTCATGCATCGTGATCAGGGCAGCAGTAGCGGGGGCGAGCGGCTACGCCGGAGGAGAGATCCTCCGGCTGCTGCTCGCCCACCCGCAGTTCGAGGTCGGCGCCGTCACGGCTGCCAGCAGTGCGGGTGAACGACTCGGGGGCGTCCACCCGCACCTGGTCCCCCTTGCGGACCGTGTGCTCGAGGTGAACACCGTCGAGACGTTGTCCGGCCATGACGTCGTCTTCCTCGCCCTGCCGCACGGCCACTCGGGGGCGCTCGCCGCGCAGCTGCCCGACTCGGTCGTCGTCATCGACTGCGGGGCCGACTTCCGGCTCGAGTCCGAGTCCGCGTGGACGACCTTCTACGACACGGCGTATGCCGGCTCGTGGCCCTACGGCCTCCCTGAGCTCCCCGGACCGGCGGGCACCGTGGCGCGCGAACGGCTCGCGGGCGCACGCCGCATCGCCGTGCCGGGCTGCTACCCGACCGGCATCTCGCTCGCGCTGGCCCCCGGGTTCGCCGCCGGTCTGCTCGAGGCCCAGGACGTCGTCGTCGTCGCCGCCTCCGGCACGTCGGGTGCCGGCAGGTCGCTCAAGCCGCACCTGCTCGGCAGCGAGGTGATGGGCTCGATGTCGCCCTACGGCGTCGGAGGCGGCCACCGGCACACCCCGGAGATCGAGCAGAACCTCTCCCGCGCTGCGGGCGAGCCCGTCACGGTCTCGTTCACACCGACGCTGGCGCCGATGCCGCGCGGCATCCTCGCGACGTGCACGGCCCGCCTGCGTCCGGGCACCGACCCGGCGTCCGTGCGCGCGGCCTGGGAGACGGCATACGCCGCCGAGCCCTTCGTCCACGTCCTGCCCGAGGGCTCCTGGCCCGCCACGGCCTCGGTCGTGGGCAGCAACCACGTGCAGCTGCAGGTGGCCGTCGACGAGCGGCTCGGTCGGGTCGTCGTGGTGTCGGCCATCGACAACCTCACCAAGGGCACCGCCGGCGCCGCCGTGCAGTGCGCCAACCTCGCCCTGGGTCTCGAGGAGACCCTCGGGCTCCCCATCGCAGGAGTCGCCCCGTGAGTGGCCACCCGACCGTCCAGCTGCCCGTGGGCTTCCGTGCGGCGGGCGTCACCGCGGGCCTCAAGGCGAGCGGGACCCCCGACCTCGCCCTCGTCGTCAACGACGGTCCGGACCGCCACGCGGCGGCCGTCTTCACGACCAACCGCGTCGAGGCCGCGCCGGTCACGTGGTCGCGCCAGGTCGTCGCCGACGGCCGGGTCGACGCCGTCGTCCTCAACTCCGGGGGCGCCAACGCCTGCACCGGCGCCCAGGGCTTCCTCGACACCCACCGCACCGCCGAGCACGTGGCGGAGGTGCTCGGTGTCTCGGCGGCCGACGTCGTCGTCTGCTCGACCGGCCTCATCGGCGAGCTGCTCCCCATGGACAAGGTCCTCACCGGTGTCGACGCCGCTGCCACCGCCCTGTCAGCCGAGGGCCACGAGGCGGCGGCCGTCGCGATCAAGACGACCGACACGGTGCACAAGGTCTCGACGTACGGGGGCGCCGGCTGGTCGGTGTCCGGCATGGCCAAGGGCGCCGGCATGCTCGCCCCGGCTCTGGCGACGATGCTCGTCGTCGTGACGACCGACGCCGTCGTCGAGCAGACAGACCTCGACGCCGCGCTCCGCGCCGCGACATCCGTCTCCTTCGACCGCATCGACTCCGACGCATGCATGTCGACGAACGACACCGTCGTCGTCCTCGCCTCCGGCGCCTCGGGCGTCTCCGTCGAGCGGGACGAGCTCACCGAGAGCCTCATCGCCGTGTGCTCCGACCTCGCCCGCCAGCTCATCGCCGACGCCGAGGGCGCCGCACACGACGTCGCCATCGAGGTGGTCGGCGCCGCGAGCACCGACGACGCCCTCGAGGTGGCGCGGTCGGTGGCCCGCAACAACCTCTTCAAGTGCGCGATCTTCGGCAACGACCCCAACTGGGGGCGCGTGCTCGCGGCCGTCGGCACGACGAAGGCCGCCTTCGACCCGACGACGCTCGACGTGACGATGAACGGCGTCCAGGTGTGCCGCGCCGGTGGAGTGGGGGAGGACCGTAGCCTCGTCGACCTCGCCCCGCGCGAGGTCCACGTCCTCGTCGACCTCCACGCCGGCCACGAGGCTGCGACGATCTGGACCAACGACCTGACCCACGACTACGTCCACGAGAACTCGGCCTACAGCACATGACCACCACGAGCACCCGCCCTGACCAGCCCGCCGACCTCCGCGGCCTCATCGACGCCGCGGCCATCCGCGTCGCCGCGGGCAAGGCCGCCACCCTCGTCGAGGCGCTGCCCTGGCTCGAGCGGTTCCGCGGTGCGCTCGTCGTCGTCAAGTACGGCGGCAACGCCATGGTCGACGACGAGCTCAAGGCCGCCTTCGCGGAGGACATCGCGTTCCTCCGGTACGCCGGGCTGCGCCCCGTCGTCGTCCACGGCGGTGGACCTCAGATCAAGGCGATGCTCGAGCGGGTCGGGCTCGAGAGCGAGTTCAAGGGCGGCCTGCGCGTCACGACGCCCGAGGTCATGGACGTCGTGCGGATGGTCCTGACCGGTCAGGTCGGGCGCGAGCTCGTCGGCCTGCTCAACCAGCACGGTCCCATCGCGGTGGGCCTGTCCGGTGAGGACGCGGCCCTGCTCGGCGCGCGGCGCCGCGGCACGGTCGTCGACGGCGAGGAGGTCGACCTCGGCCTCGTCGGCGACGTCGAGAGCGTCAACCCGTCCGCGATCATCGACATCCTCGACGCCGGCCGGGTCCCCGTGGTCTCCACGGTGGCGCCCGACCTCGACGTCGAGGGGCAGGTGCTCAACGTCAACGCCGACACGGCCGCCGCGGCGATCGCCGTCGCTCTCGGTGCCGAGAAGCTCGTCGTCCTCACCGACGTCGAGGGCATCTACGCCGACTGGCCCGACCGTGGCTCGCTGCTCTCGACCATCACCGTCAGCGCAGCCCGGGAGCTGCTCTCGCGCGTCGACCACGGGATGGTGCCCAAGCTCGAGGCGTGCATCCGTGCCGTCGAGGGCGGCGTGCCGCAGACCCACGTCGTCGACGGCCGCAAGCCGCACTCGATCCTGCTCGAGATCTTCACGGACGAGGGGATCGGCACCATGGTCCTGCCCGACATCACCGGCTCCGAGCGAACGCCGCCGCGCGCACCCGGACCACCCGCCACCCCTGAGGAGGACTCATGACCGCCGGGAGCGACCTGCTCGGCCGCTACGCCGGAGCGATGGTCCAGGTCTTCGGCACGCCCCAGCTCGTCCTCGCCTCCGGCCATGGCTGCTGGGTCACCGACGTCGACGGCAAGCGCTACCTCGACCTGCTGTCCGGCATCGCCGTCAATGCCCTCGGCCACGGCCACCCGGCGCTCGTGCAGGCCGTGACGAAGCAGGCCGAGTCGGCCATCCACGTGTCCAACTTCTTCACCTCGGAGCCGGCCATCGCGCTCGCCGAGC
Organism: Terrabacter sp. 2TAF16; assembly: GCF_052115065.1. Taxonomy (NCBI): domain Bacteria; kingdom Bacillati; phylum Actinomycetota; class Actinomycetes; order Micrococcales; family Intrasporangiaceae; genus Terrabacter; species Terrabacter sp. 2TAF16. The sequence goes on along the minus strand of NZ_JBFRFZ010000007.1, from coordinate 5,883 downwards.
GCATCCTCGCCGTAGCGTCGGCGCCCGAGGGCTCCGGCGTCTTCTTCGCCAACTCCGGCACCGAGGCGACCGAGGCCGCGATCAAGCTGTCGCGGCGCACGGGTCGCACCCGCATCGTCGCGCTCGAGGGGTCCTTCCACGGCCGGTCCACGGGCGCCCTGGCCCTGACCCACAAGGCCGCCTACCGCGAGCCGTTCGAACCGCTCATCCCCGAGGTCGTCTTCGTCCCGCCGAACGACCCTGACGCCCTGCAGGCGGCGGTCGGCGACACGACGGCAGCGCTGTTCGTCGAGCCGGTCCAGGGCGAGGCGGGGGTCCGCGAGCTGTCGGTCGACTACCTGCGCCTCGCCCGCGAGGTGGCCTCGGCGCACGGCGCGCTCCTCGTCGTCGACGAGATCCAGACCGGCATCGGCCGCACCGGCGACTGGTTCGCGCACCAGCCGTCGGGCATCGTCCCGGATGCCATGACGCTGGCCAAGGGTCTCGGTGGTGGCGTGCCGATCGGCGCGCTCGTCACGTTCGGTCCCGACACCACCGCCCTGCTCGCCGCCGGCCAGCACGGCACGACCTTCGGCGGCAACCCGCTCGCGTGCGCGGCCGGCCTCGCCGTCCTCGACACCATCGAGCGCGATCACCTGCTCGAGCACGTCCGCGACGTCGCCGCGCTGCTCGACGACGTCGAGATCGAGGGCGTCAGCGGCACCCGCGGACGCGGCCTGCTGCGGGCGATCGAGCTGGACGGCATACCTGCTCCGGCCGTCATGGCGGCCGCCCGCGACGCGGGATTCATCGTCAACGCGGTGACTCCGACGGCGCTCCGCCTGGCGCCGCCGCTCGTCATCTCGGCGGACGAGCTCCAGGGCTTCCTCGACGCCCTGCCGGCGATCCTCGAGGCCGCCCACGCGGCGGGGGAGACGACGTCGTGAGCCGCACCCAGCGCCAGCGCCGCATCGTCGAGCTGCTCGGCGCCCACGAGGTGCACAGCCAGGGCGAGCTGTCCGACCTCCTCGCCGCCGAGGGCACCGAGGTGACCCAGGCGACGCTCTCGCGTGACCTCGTCGAGCTCGGCGCCGTCAAGGTCAGGCGCGGCCGGGCCCTGGCGTATGCCGTCCCGGGCGAGGGCGGTGAGGTGGCCGCCGTGGGGTCCATCGGTGACGCCGCCTCGGCCCGTCTGCGTCGCACGTGCGAGGAGCTGCTCGTGTCGGCCGCGGCCGCCGTCAACCTCGTCGTGCTGCGCACCCCTCCGGGCGCGGCCAACTACCTCGCGTCGGCCATCGACCAGACCCGCGACCCCGAGGTGGTCGGCACGATCGCCGGCGACGACACGATCCTGCTCGTGACCGGCAGCGCCGAGCAGGCGAGCGCCGTGGCCGAGCGGCTGCAGTCCCTCGCAGGCACGCGAGACTGAGACCCACGGCACCTGCCGGCACCTGCCGGCCCCTGCCGCACCCCCACCCACGAGGAGAACCCCGCGATGACCGACCCCACCCACCCGAGCTCCACCGACGGTCCTGAGGGGGCGGAGGGTGCGCCGGGCACCGCGGCCGCGCCGGCCGAGCGCGTGAGCCTGTGGGGCGGGCGTTTCGCCGGCGGTCCGGACCAGGCCCTGGCCGCACTGTCCAAGAGCACCCACTTCGACTGGCGCCTCGCGCCGCACGACATCGCCGGGTCTCGCGCCCACGCCCGCGTGCTCCACTCGGCCGGGCTGCTCTCCGACGAGCACCTCCAGGCGATGCTCGACGGTCTGGACCGGCTCGAGCACGACGTCGTGTCGGGCGCCTTCACGCCCGCGGAGGACGACGAGGACGTCCACACCGCTCTCGAGCGCGGCCTCATCGAGCGCGTCGGCCCCGACGTCGGCGGGCGGCTGCGCGCCGGCCGGTCCCGCAACGACCAGGTGGCGACGCTCTTCCGGATGTACCTGCGCGAGCACGCTCGCGTCGTGGGAGGCCTCGTCCTCGACGTCGTCGACGCCCTCGTGTCGCAGGCCGACCGCCATCTCGGCGTCGCCATGCCGGGCCGCACGCATCTGCAGCACGCCCAGCCGGTCCTCCTGTCGCACCACCTGCTCGCCCACGCCTGGGCGCTGCTGCGCGACGTCGACCGACTGCGCGACTGGGACGTCCGCGCGAACGCCTCGCCCTACGGGTCCGGGGCCCTTGCCGGCTCCTCGCTCGGGCTGGACCCCGAGGCCGTGGCGAACGACCTCGGCTTCGCCCGCGCCGTCGAGAACTCCATCGACGGCACCGCGTCGCGCGACTTCGTGGCCGAGTTCTCGTTCGTCTCGGCGATGACCGCCGTAGACATCTCCCGGATCGCCGAGGAGGTCGTCATCTGGGCGACCAAGGAGTTCTCCTTCGTCACGCTGCACGACTCGTACTCGACGGGGTCGAGCATCATGCCGCAGAAGAAGAACCCCGACGTTGCCGAGCTGGCCCGCGGCAAGGCCGGTCGTCTCGTGGGCGACCTCGCCGGGCTGCTGACGACCCTCAAGGCGCTGCCGCTCGCCTACAACCGTGACCTCCAGGAGGACAAGGAGCCCGTGTTCGACGCCGTCGACACGCTCGAGGTCCTGCTGCCGGCCTTCTCGGGCATGGTCGACACCCTCGTCTTCGACACCGACCGCCTCGCGTCCCTCGCGCCGCAGGGATTCGCCCTGGCCACCGACATCGCCGAGTGGCTCGTGCGGCAGGGCGTCCCGTTCCGTGTCGCGCACGAGGTGGCCGGCGCGTGCGTCCGCGAGTGCGAGCCGCGCGGCATCGAGCTGTGGGACCTCACCGACGAGGACTTCGCCCGGATCAGCGAGCACCTGACGCCCGACGTGCGGTCGGTCCTCTCGGTCGAGGGTTCCCTGGCCTCGCGGGACGCCCAGGGCGGCACCGCACCGGTCCGCGTCACCGAGCAGCTGGTGCTCGCGCGCGGGCGTCTCGCCGACGCCCGGACGTGGACCTCGGCGACTGTCTGACCCAGCCGTTAGCGTGTCGTCGGTGAGCCCCGACGACACCCGCCTGCCGCGCTCGTTCTTCGCCAGGCCGTCCGTCGAGGTCGCACCCGACCTGCTCGGGCGTCACCTGGCGTTCGGCGGGGTCGTGCTGCGCCTGACCGAGCTCGAGGCGTATGCCGGCGCGCTCGACCCCGGGTCGCACGCCTATCGCGGTGAGACGCCGCGCACGCAGCCCATGTTCGGACCGCCCGGGTTCACCTACGTCTACTTCACCTACGGCCACCACTGGTGCGTCAACCTCGTCGTCGGCGAGGAGGGTGCGGCCTCGGCCGTGCTCGTGCGGGCCGGTGAGGTGGTCGCCGGCCATGACCTCGTCCGGTCCCGGCGGGGGCCGGTGCGCGAGCGCGACTGGGCACGCGGACCGGGGCGGGTCGGGCAGGCGCTCGCGATGACCAAGGAGCACACGGGGCTCGACTTCTGCCGACCTCTTGTGGGGGAGCCGATCGACCTCGTCGTGGCCGAGGGCGAGCAGACTCCTCCCGAGCGCGTCGGCGTCGGCCCCCGGGTCGGCGTCAGCGGCCCGGGTGGTGACGGCACCGTCTTCCCGTGGCGCTTCTGGGTCGACGGGGACCCGTTCGTCTCGGCCTACCGCCCCGGCGTCGTGCGGCGCCGACGCGGGTGAGGCGTCTGCCGCGGTCGTTCTTCGCGAGGCCGGTCCTCGACGTGGCCGCCGACCTGATCGGCCGACACCTGCAGCACGGCGGGGGGTCACGATGCGCGTCACCGAGACGGAGGCGTATGCCGGTCTCGTCGACCCCGCGTCACGAGTGCTCAGTCGGCCGACCCCTCACAACGCCCCTGTCTTCGGGCCGCCCGGGCACGCCTTCGTCTACTTCACCTACGGGCACCACTGGATGCTCTGCGTCGTGACCGGCGCCGAGGGCGTCCCCGGGGGCGACGGCGGGGTCTACCCGTGGCGCTTCTGGATCGACGCGGAGCCGGCCGTCTCGCCGTACCGTCCCGGGGTCGCCCGACGACGCTCGTGACGCCCGCCATGCGGGACCGCGGGGTACTCGGTGGCCCGGGCGTGGCGGCATACGGCAGGCTGTGTGCCGGTGGGCAGGGAGCCCACCCGAACGAGAGGACACCGATACCCGTGACGGACATCTTCGACGAGCTGCAGTGGCGCGGCCTGGTGGCACAGACCACCGACGAGGCGGCGCTGCGCGAAGCACTCGCGGAGGGACCCCTCACGCTGTATTGCGGCTTCGACCCGAGCGCGCCGTCGTTGCACTTCGGCAACTTCGTCCAGCTGTCGGTCATGCGACGCATGCAGGCGGCCGGGCACCACGTCATCTGTCTCGTCGGGGGGTCCACCGGACTCATCGGTGACCCCAAGCCCGACGCGGAGCGCGTGCTGCAGGACAAGGACACCATCGCGTCCGCGGTGAACCGGATCCAGCAGCTCGTCGGGCCGCTGCTCGACTTCGAGGGCGAGAACGCCGCGGTGCTCGTCAACAACCTGGACTGGACGGCGCCGATGAGCGCGCTCGACTTCCTCCGCGACGTCGGCCGCCACTTCCGCGTCAACCAGATGATCCGCAAGGAGGCCGTGGCGCGCCGGCTCGAGAGCGACCAGGGGATCTCCTACACGGAGTTCAGCTACCAGATGCTCCAGGCGCTCGACTACCTCGAGCTGCACCGGAGCCGAGGCTGCACCCTCCAGATCGGTGGCAGCGACCAGTGGGGGAACATCACGGCCGGCGTCGACCTCGTCCACCGGGTCGAGGGCACGTCGGTGCACGCGCTCGCGACGCCGTTGCTCGTCGACTCGACGGGCCGCAAGTTCGGCAAGTCGGAGGGCAACGCGGTGTGGCTGAGCGCCGACATGACGAGCCCGTACGTCTTCTACCAGTACTTCCTCAACGTCGAGGACGCATCGGTCATCAGCATGCTCAAGGCGCTCTCGGACCGATCCCGCGACGAGATCACCGAGCTCGAGCGGCAGGTGGCGGAGGAGCCGTTCCGCCGAGCGGCGCAGAAGGCGCTGGCCGCCGACGTCACGACTCTGGTCCACGGAGCCGAGGCGACCGCCTCGGTCCAGGCGGCCTCCGAGGCGCTCTTCGGCAAGGGCGACCTGACCGGCCTGGACGCGTCGACACTGACGGACGCCACGGCCGAGCTGCCCGGCGCTCCCGTGTCCGTGGGGACGTCGGTCGTCGACGCCCTCGTGGCGGTCGGGCTCGTCGACTCGCGCAACGCGGCGAGGCGGGCGATCGGTGACGGCGGGGCCTCGCTCAACAACGTCAAGGTGACCGACCCGGAGCAGGTGCTGGGGGAGGGCGACTTCCTGCACGGGAGCGTCGCCGTCATCAAGCGGGGTCGACGCAACCTGGCGGCGGCGCGACGCGCCTGAGACCTCGCGTGGGTGAGGATCGAGCTGTGCCCGAACTCGGCGCCTCCCACGCATCTGGGACTCCTTGAGGGGGCGGATTCCGTTGGGCGACAACGGTATTCGCCCCCTCGGTGCCGACCAGGGGGTCTGAGGGGAGCGGATTTGTGTTTCTCCGGAGGGCCGGGTTAATGTTCTCTTCGTCAGCCCGACAGGGAGCACCGGACACCACCGCCGAGCGAGTGATCGCGACGCGAAGCAGGCCGGTCCCGGGGGTGGCAGAAGGACCGAGGTGCCCGATCTGATCGGGTAGTCTCGGGGAGCAGGACCGCTGACACCAAGCGGGTCGGATCCGGTCGTCCTGAAGGACGCTTCGCGGGTTTGACTCCCAAGCGTGCGGCGGGTAAGTTTGAAGGGTTGCCCCGGAGGCCTCCTCGTTGAGGTGGTTGATGGTGTGTGTCCGATTCTTGAGAACTCAACAGCGTGTCAAAAATCGATGCCAATTACCTCGTCCCGAGGCCTGGTTCGGTCCATCGTCTGGTGGTCT